>DATJIG010000056.1:0-14023 GCA_035493495.1 Alphaproteobacteria bacterium | reverse complement strand
CAGGGACCGCATGGCCCACCTCAAACTCAGGCGTTCGGACGTTCAACGGGAGATTGCGGACCTCCAGGCAGCGATGACCGTCACGCGACCCTCGTTGACCACGCCGAAGCTGGAGGAATTGTCTAGGCAGATGCGGACGCGGCTCATCGAGGGCCCGCCTGAGCTCCGACAGGCCTACATGCGACTGCTGCTGAACCGGGTCGAGGTGAACCCAGACGAGATCCGGCTCGAGGGCGCCAAAAAGGCGCTCGAAAGGCTGGCGACGGGGCAGCCGTCGTCACAGCCGTCAGAAGTTCTCTCTTTTGCTCAGGAGTGGCGTCCCCAGCGGGATTCGAACCCGCGTCGCCGCCGTGAAAGGGCGGTGTCCTGGGCCTCTAGACGATGGGGACGCAAGCGCGCGCCGGTGTTAAAAAACCGGCGGCGCGGTGCGGCGCTGGGCCGCCTTCATCTAAAGGCCGGAGCCCCGAAAAGCAAGCGCCGCCACACGGTTGCAGGAGATTCCTGATATCGGTCAAGGGCCTTCCGGTCGAGGCCTTAGCGGTGGCGGCTTGCCTTAGCGACCTCTGGGAAATGACATCGGATCGCTGCATGACATTTCGCAGAGGACGGCGAGGATTCGCGACGACGCAGCGAGAGGCATTTCACCATGGTCGCTCGTTTCGGAATCGCTCGCTTTGCCGGCGACGCTCGTCGCATGCGCGGATGCGACCTCGCAAAACCCAATCGCCGACGCCGTCGGCCCCCCCTCTATATCGCCTTCAAGAGTCCTGTGTGCGCGGCGACATTCGTTGTCGCGCGCCATTGGCCGCTTTCTCTCGCCGCTCCGCGTCCGGGCAGACGCTCGACTGGCGTCTAGCTCGTACCTTCTCGCCCGCTGCGAGTCTTTAAAGCAGGAGAGCAAAATGGTGGAACGACATGCATTTCGGCCATTGCGTCGGATGTTGCTGACTAATGATGCCGGGAACAAGCGTTTCGCCCGCAGAATTGGCCGCGTCGTCCGCGATCCTGTCGAAGCTTATTACAAGGCGATCGCACTGTGGCACGAGCGGAACGAATACGAGCGGCCGCCATGCACCTATCGCGCCGATCTGGATTGGCGACAGCGGCTCGGTGCCACGCAGGATGACCATCGCTGGACAATCCGGCTGTGGGCCGATATCGCAGCCACGCTCAGGTCCAAGGGAATCGATCCGGGCCCGGAAAGCTATCTTGGTTGGAATGACGGCGATCTCGCCTTTGCGGAGGCCATCCGGTGTCTGATCCGGCGCCTGGGTGCGGCCAAAATCGTAGAGACCGGCGTCGCTCATGGGGTCACCAGCCGGGTTGTCCTCGAAGCGCTCGACGGCCGCGGGCATCTTTGGAGCATCGATTACCCTCCGCCGGACGCGCCCGAGCTGCACAAAGATATCGGCGCTGCCGTAGATTCAGAGGCACGCCACCAATGGACACTGATTTTCGGCTCAAGCCAGCGGCGCCTGCCGCGCCTGTTGCGCACCATCGCGCCGATCGACCTATTCATCCACGACAGCGACCACCGCGAATTCAACACCCGTTTCGAAATGCAGCTTGCGTGGGGGGCATTGCGGCCGGGCGGCGCGATGGTGGTGGACGACATCGACGATAGCTGGGCGTTCCACGATTTCGCACAGACAGTCGATGCCGTCGTGCTGGTCGCGGAAGCAGAGCCGGTTCGGCCCGACACACGCCGCTTCAACGAAAAGGGCCTGTTCGGGGTGCTGATGAAGCCCGCCTAAGCCGGATCAGCCCTTGTTCGAGACGCCGGTGCAGTCCTTGACCATATCCTTCATATGGCAGACGGCGCCGGCCTTCTTCAGCTCGGCTTCGAACAGGCGATGCACTTCGGGGTTCTCGTCGGCGTACTCGATCTGATTGCCGCCGTCCTTGACGCTGGTGTCGGTGCCGCCTTCGGCCTCGTTGCCGTCCGGCTTGAAGCGGTAGCGGTTGCTGCCCCAGCGGAGCGCGAGATAGCGCGCGGGCTCGGCGCCGGAGTTGAAGTGCTGATGGAACCAGTTCGACGGCGGGACGACGATGCTGCCCGGCTGCCAGTCGACCTTGACGCGCTCGTCCCACTTGTCGCGCTCCCACAGCAGCGTGAAGCCCTGGCCGCTCAGGATGATGACGTTAGCGCCGGGACCGTGGGCGTGGGCCTTCTTGTAGGTGCCGACCGGGAACTCCGAGATGTGGGCAACCATCGAGCCATGGGCGAGCTCGAAGCAGAGATACGAGCCGGCGGCGCCGCGATTGTTGCGCCGGAACAGCTCGAAGCGGTCGGCGTCGGGAACGAAGTTCGTTTCCCAGATCTTGTAGGTGTCGCGGCGGTTGACGAACAGATTTCCGCCGCCGTCGAACTTGCTCTCGCCGTCGAAGCGATCCCTGAAGTCGAACGCCGCCGAGAAGACGAACTCGGGATTGTGGAACATGTTCATCACCACCGGCGCGGTGATGACGGCGACGTAGCGCGCGGGCGCCGAGCCGCTGGTGTTGAAATGCTGGAAGTGGGTGTTGAGTGGGATCGAGAACAGGCTGCCCGCCTTCCACTCGAAGGTGTGCTTGGCGCCCGCGTCGTTCCAGATCGTCGTCGCGCCGCTGCCCTGCAGGATGTAGACGAGCTCCTCGTACAGGTGGCGCATCGGCTTGCTCGACCGGCCGCCCGCGATCTCGGCGACGTAGCAGTTGTTCGACTCGCCCGCGCCCTCGAGGTTGAGGAAGGCCGCATCCACGCCGAGGCGCGCCCAAGGCCCGAGCTTCAGCGCCCGCATGTCGCCGACGAAGAAGGTGTCGTAGACCGGAATGCCTTCGCCGCTCTGCCACCGTTTGTAGGTCTCGATGGCCTGCATCTTCGGTGCACTTTGGCTCTCGACCGTCGCCATGGCGTTTTCTCCCTGCATTCGTTTTTTCGGCGCCGACTATAGCGGGCGCCGGGGGCTTTGCTAAATCGGATTAGCCTAGGAACACCGGCTGCAAAGGTGTTTTGCGCAGGTGGGCGGTCGATGGCGCGCGGCCACCGGGTGGCCTAGACTTGCGCCAACAAGAAAGCATCGCCGTCAGGGAAGCGGGAGATTGGGGATGATCAAGGCTGTCTCGGCGGCCGTGCTGGCCGTCGTCACGCTAGGATGCTGGTCCGGCGCGCATGCGCAGGCACCCGTGTCGGTTCCGGCGATCCTGCCGCTGTCGGGGGCGGGCGCGTTCCTCGGCAAGGAGGAACAGGAGGCGATGCGGCTCGGCGAGGCGCTGATCAACGCCAGCGGCGGCATCAACGGACGTCCGGTCAAGTTCGAGTACTACGACGACCAGTCGAAGCCGCAGGTGGCGGTGCAACTGCTGCAGCAAATCCTCGCAACCAAGCCGCCGGTGATCCTGGGCGCGGCGACCGTCGCCAACTGCAGCGCGACGATGCCGCTGATGACCGGCGGCCCAGTCATGTACTGCCTGTCGCCGACGATCAAGCCCGAGGCGGGCAGCTACGTCTTCACCTCGAACGTGTCCACCGACGACGCCGACCGCGCCATCATCCGCTACTTCCGCATGCGCGGCATGACGCGCATCGGGCTCGTCACGGCAACCGACGCCATGGGGCAGATGGCCGAGAGGAGCATCGAGGAGGCGCTGAAGCTGCCGGAGAACGCCGACGTCAAGATCGTCGGCAAGGTCAACTTCGATCCGACCGACATCAACATCACGGCGCAACTGATCTCGCTCAAGGCGACGAAGCCGGACGCGCTGCTCGCCTGGAACACCGGCGCGCCGATCGGCACGGTGATGCGCGGGCTGCTCGACACCGGGTTCGAGGTGCCGGTCGCCACCAACTACGGCAACATGACCTATGCGCAGATGAAGGCCTACGAGGCGTTCCTGCCGAAGGAGCTGTATTTCTCGTCGGCGGAATGGCTGCCGCATCCGAAGAGCGTGAGCCTGAATCCCGAGGTCGAGACGGCCCAGCGCGCGTTCTTCGAGCGCTTTGCCGCCGCGAACATCAAGCCCGACGTCGGCCACACCATGGTGTGGGATCCGATGATGATCGTCGCCTCGGCACTGCGCGCGGCCGGGCCCGACGCCAAGGCCGAGGCCGTCCGCGACCACCTCATCAAGGTGCAGGGCTACTACGGCGTGAACGGCGCGTATGACTTCAAGGCGGTGCCGCAGCGGGGCTTAAGCGACGAGAACGTCGTCATCTCACGCTGGAACGCGTCGGCGAAGACCTGGGACGTCGTCAGCCGTCCGACCGGGATTCCCCTTGAGCAGTGAACCGGCATGGGCGCCGACAGCAGTCTCGATAGCCGTGAGGAACGCTTGCTCGACGGCATCGTGCATGCGGCCGGCGCCGGAATGTCGTTGACCGGGATCGCGATCCTCTTCGCAGTCATCCGGGCGGGACACCCGAACGGCGCGGCGATGACGGTCGCCGCCACGGTCGTCTATTCCATCGGCCTGCTGGCGATGATCTGGTGCTCCGCCGCCTACAATGTCATCAAACATCGGCGATGGAAGGAACGCCTGCGACGCTTCGATCATGCTGCGATCTTTCTGATGATCGCGGGTACCTACACGCCGTTCGCACTCCTCAGCTTCGACGCCACCACCGGGCACGCACTTCTGAGCTTCGTGTGGCTGGCGGCGATTGCCGGGATCGTGGTGAAGGTTCGCTTTCCACGGCGCTACGAGCGGCTGGGAATCGTCGCCTACCTGGCGTTGGGATGGGCGGTGATTCCGGCTTTCAGCGAGCTGGTTGCCTCGGTCTCTCCGCTGACGCTGTGGCTTCTGCTGCTCGGTGGCGTGCTCTATACGACCGGAGTCGTCTTCCACCTATCCAACCGGCTGCGGTTCCAGAACGCGATCTGGCACGCGTTCGTGCTCGCGGCGGCGACCTGCCACTTTTTCGCGGTGCTGGAAGTCGTCAGCGCCTAGATGTTGCCCGTGCGCACGTCGACCACGGCGACACCGCCGTTTTCGACCACCTTCACCGCGCGCCTGAACGCGCCGGCGAGGTCCTTCGGGTCGACGATCGGCCCTTCGGCCCAGGCCCCGTGGCCTTGCGCGACCTTGACGACGTCGACATCGGGATTGCGCGTCGTCGTGCCGATGTAGGCGTTCTCGGGCGGACGGCCGCGGGCCTTGGCGATGTTGATCTGGTGCTCCTCGTCGTTGAACCACGAGGTGTTGTTGTTGACGACCATCAGCACCGGCACCTTGTAGTGCACTGCAGACCAGATCGCGCCCGTTGCCATCAGGAAATCGCCATCGCCGATGATTCCGACCGGGAAACGGCCGTCGTCGCGGCAGGCGAAGCCCGCGCCGACGGTCGCACCGGGCCCGTGGCCGAGCCCGCCGCCGGACGAATGGCCGGCGTACTGGCCGGCGCCGTCGAACTCCCACGCGCCCTCGGGCCACGAGCGATGATTACGCAGCGTCAGGTACCAATTCTTGTCGCGCACCGCGGCGAACAGCTCGGCGGTCATGCGGCCGGGCGAGATCGGGTTCTCGTCCCAGCGATCCTTGAGCCGCTTCTGCTGACGCTTGACCAACTCGGCCTTTTCCCTGGCGATGGCTTCAGCGCGGCGGGCGAAACGGGTGGTGAGGCCGCGGTCGCGGGCGATGCGCTTCCTGAGCGCCTCGATGAGTTGCACCAGTCCGATCATCGGGTCGGCCATGATCTGCAATGCGGTGTCGGCGATCGGACCGCCGATGCGGGCCCAGCGGCGATTGGCGCTCTCGTTGAGCGACAGGTCAATGACCTGCTGGCCGCCGCCGGATTCCATCTTCTTATAAGTATTGCTGCGGCGCCCGGCGTAGCCGCCGATGCTCCAGTGGACGTCGGCGCAGTCGATCGCCAGCACGACGTCGGCCTTGGCCAGCGCCTCACGCGAGCCGGTGAGGTTCTGCGGATGCCTGGTCGGCATCGACACGAACGAGCGATCCTCGGAGTAGGCGGCGCCCAGCAGCTCAACCAGCTCGCGCACCGGTCCGGTGGCGGAGGGCAGGTAGCCGATGCGGCCGCCGATGAGGATCGGGTACTTTGCGTCGACCAGCAGGTCGACGGCGCGGGCAATGGCCTCGTCACTCGCGGCGGGTGGCGTCGGCGCTTGATACCGGGAGTGGTTGACCTCCGGCAGATCCAGCGCCGTCTCCAGCTTCTGCTCCTGGAGCCCGGAGTCGAAGGCGATGTAGATCGGGCCTTTGGGGGCGGTGTTGGCGATTTTGTAGCCGCGCATGACCGAGTCGATCACGCCCTCGACGGTCGTCGCCTCGTCGTCCCACTTGACGATGGCGCGCACGAGCTCGCCCTGGGTGTTCGCAGAGTGCAGGTAGTCCACGGGGCCGCGCAGCGCCGGGTCCGATGGGCCCGAGCCGCCGAGGATGACCACCGGCATGCCGGCGCAGTACGCGTTGAAGATGCCCATGGTGCCGTGCATCAACCCGACCATGTTGTGGAGGATCGCAAGCGCCGGGCGGCCCGAGGCGGTGGCATACCCTTGCGCCATCGCCATCACGTTGTCCTCGTGGAGTCCGAGGACGACCTTCGGGGTCACGTTGCCGTTGTAGTTGACGATCGAGTCCTGGAGACCGCGATAGCTCGAGCCCGGATTAAGGAACGCGTACTCGAAGCCGAATCCGTTGAGCAGCTCGACGACGGCGTCGGAGCCGTACTCGGGCCTGTTCGGCTTGCGGGTATTCTTTGCGACCTCGACGCCGGCAGCGGCGTTCTTGGCGGGCTTGCGCTTGGTGGACGTCTTCGTCTTCTTCGCGGTCGCCATCGCGATCCTCCGGACTTTTTGTGGGGCAGGAGATAACAGCACTATGGCGATGCGGGCGTATCCCTGTAGGCTGCGCATACTAGTTGGCCGTGCGTGCGCGTAAACACAAGAAACGCCATCGAGGGAGGCCTCGCGCGATGCGTAAGTGGATACTGGGTGTGTCCGTCCTCGCGGCGCTGTCGCTGCCGCTGTGGGCGACGGCGGCGAGTCTGCCCGATGCGACCCAGAAAGCCCTGTCCGAGCTGAAGCTGGATCCGTCCGTCATGAATGGACTCGACGACGATCTGCGCGTGCCGCAGGCATGGGTCGATCAGGCGGCGGTCGAGAAGCGCGTCATCATTCTCGGCACTTGGTACGACAACCAGTTCCGCGCCATGACCGCGCCGTTCCGCGAGCGCTATCCCGGCGTAAGCCTCGATTTCCGCCGCACCGGCACTGCCGCGCGTGGGATGCGGGTGCTGGTGGCGCTCAATGAGGGCCGCGTCACCGCCGACGTGCTGACCAGCATCGTGGATGCCGGACCCGAGTTCGTGAAGGCGAAGGCGCTCGCCGACCTGCGCGACATCCCAGGGACCAAGAACCTTCCGCCCGAGTACATCGACGGCAACGGTATGTGGGCGGCTTACGCGCGCTCCTACCGCTGCATGGCCTACAACACGACGAAGGTGAAGCCCGAAGACTTGCCGAAGACGTGGGACGACCTCCTCACCAACCCGCGCTGGCGCGGCGGCAAGCTGGCACTCTCCAATCATCCCAACACCTGGCTCCTGCACCTGTGGTCATCCCTTGGCGAGCAGTGGGGTGAGGACTTCACGCGGCGTCTGTTCGAGACCGTGCAGCCGCAACGCCGTTCCGAAGGTCTGAGCGCGGTGACGACGCTGACCGTTGCCGGGGAGGCCGACGCCAACATCCCGGCGCCTGAGCGGCGCGTTAGTACGCTGGTGCGCCAGAACGCCCCGGTCGGCTTCCACTGCGCCGAGCCGGTGCCGGTGACGCTGTCGCAGATCGTGATGCTGGAGAAGTCGCCCCACAAGAACGCGTCGCGGCTGTTCATCAACTGGCTGCTGAGCCGTGAAGGCCAGCTCATGCAGTACACCGAGGCCTACGCCGTGCCGGTCCACAACGGACTTCAGTCGGCGGCATTCATTCCGTTCGCCGACACCATCGTCGGCAAGAAGGTCAGCATCCGCGACGAGTCGATGATGAACGATGCGCTTCAGGAGAAGATGATGAAGGTCTGGAACAGCTATTGGACGGGGCAATAGGAACGCGCACGCAATGACCGCTCGTATCAACCATCTCACCATCGTCAGCGAAAACAATTACGCGCTGAGCCATTATTACCAGGGCTTCTTCCACATGCGCCCCGCGGGCGCGCAGGGGCCCACTGACGATGTGACGATCGGCGACGGCCGCATCGGTCTCAACATCCGGCCGAGGGTCTCCGGCCACCCGGCGCAGCTCGACCACTTCGGCATCGAGGTCGACGATCTCGGGCGCGTGCAGGCGCGGATCCGCGAGAGCTTCCCCGGCATCGACTGGATCGAACGCGGGCAGGGCGTGATCTCGACCCACGACCCGATGGGCAACGTGGTGCTGGTGGCGCACACAGGAGCTGCGGGCCGTGACGGATTCTATGAGGTGCAGCCCAAAATCCAGGACCGCGTGGTCGATCACTTCGCCTTGCGGGTGCGTCGGCCGCAATTGGTGGCAGACTTCTACACCAAGGTGTTCGAGCTGGCGCCGCTCGCCAATCCGCCCGCTGGAGACAACCTCTACTTCACCGACGGGCACGTCACGCTCGTCATCATTCCGTGGCGTCTCGGCGATTTCGAGGACACCGGAATCTCGGCGCGCGGCATGGATCACATCGGCTTCAAGGTCGAAAGCATCGACACGCTGAAGGCCGACATCGCGCGGGTGACCGCGCGCAATCCGCGCTTTCAGCCCAGCGAAACCGTGGTGGGACGCGGCAAGGAAGGCGGCGGGCGGCTCGAGATGTTCAGGCGGACGTGCCCGCTCGGCTGCCACCACATGGCGGACGCCGATGGGCTGTTGCTCGACGTTCGGGAATAGCGGGAGCGCGGATCAGCTCACGATATCGAGGAAGATGCCGTCGGGATCGGCGGTGTGCCACGACCCGAGACTGTTGCGCTCGAGGAGATCGAGGCGGACCTTGCCTTCGGCACCGGTTCCGACCGGCGAGGGCGAGAGCAGAGGATTGCCATCGCCGACCTTGCGGATGTCGTCCTTGAGCGCCGCCAAGTCGTCGACCTTGAAGCCGATGTACTCCATGCCCGGGCCGACCGTCGCCGTGTTGGCGTAATCCTTGATGCGCCACGGCATGAGGATGATCGTGACCCGTCCGTCGGTGACACCGTGGGCGTCGGGAATCGGCAGGTTGGCGGGCTTGAGACCGAACATCGCCGCGTAGAACTCGGCGCAGGCCTCGGGATTGAGCGTGCGGATGCCGATGTGGCTGATGGCGCGCGGCGACTGCCAGTCGTTGTGGGTGTAGACGTCCTTGAGGTTATTGCCCTTGGCCTGGGTAAGGTCGAAGACGTTTCCGTCCGGGTCGTGGGTGCTGAGCGCCGCGAACGGCCGCGTACTCGGGCGCTTCAAAATCTCGATCTCGGGATACTTTTGCCGCATCAGCGCCGTGGTCGCTTCGAGGTCGTCCACCTGGATGCCGAAGTGGTCGAGCCGGCCGGGACGGCCCGCGCGCCGCGGATTGATGTTGAGCCCGACGTAGCCGTCGCCGATCGAGACCGCGCGGGCCGGGCGCGCCTTGGGCGAGCCGCGCATGCCGAAGATCGCCTCGTAGAACTTCGATTCGAGCGCGTAATTGCCGCTCATGATCGCGACGTGATTGATCTTCGAACTCATTAACAACCTCCCGGAGGCCGATCTGGCGCGGCATTACCGACCATCTTAGCTCAAAATGCGACCTCGCCAGACCGGCGGATTGGAACGGAGTTGCGGGGGATCGCGGCCGGGGTAGGATCGATCCGCGGCCCGTCCGTGTTTTAGGGGGACCGGATGACGCGCAATCAATGGGGGATCCAAATGACGATAAGTCTCGATCGTATGGTGTTCGCGTTCGCCGGCACGGTCGTTCTGGTGAGTCTGGCTCTGTCGCAGTTGCACGACGTCCGCTGGCTGTGGCTGACGGCGTTCGTCGGCGCCAACATGGTGCAGGCGTCGTTCACCGGCTTCTGTCCGGCGGCGATGGTGTTCAAGTCGCTCGGCGCCAAGGCCGGCGTGATCTTCAGCTGAGTCGTTCGGCGCGGCCTCGGCTTCGGGCCGGCCGCGCCACTTCACTCCTATCGCTGCGCCAACAGCAGCGTCGACCGCGCGCGCGCGACGATAGCGGGCGGCGTGCGATAAAGCGACGCCACGAGATCAGTGACGGCTTTGCTGGACATCGGGCTGATCTCGATACCGACCTTGGTCGCCTCGTCACGAAACGCGGGATCGTCCATCGTTGCGTCGAACGCCGTGCGCAGCGCCGTCACCCGATCGGCTTCGACCTTGGGCCCGGCGAAGATGCCGCGGGCCATCTGATACTTCGAGAAGAGGAACGTGAGCACCGCGCGATCCTCGTCGGTCTTCACCAGGTCGAGGGCGAACGGAACGTCCTTAAGCGGCGAGTCGCGGTTGGCGGTGTACTGGATCATGATGCGGATCTTGCCATCGCGGACCCACTCGGCGCGGCTCGACGTCAGGTTCATGACGCCGGTGGTGTTGGCCTCGACCTCGCCACGCTCCATGGCGAGGAAGATCTCGTTCTGGCCGGGATAGCCTTTGACCACCTTCATGCGGGTGCCGGCGAGCGCGTTCATCAGAGTCGGCAACGCGACGGCCTCGCCGAGCGACTGGGTGCCGGCGGTGAGGATCTCGACCTTCCGCAGATCGTCGACGGTCCGAACGGGAGCCGTGTGCCAGACGATGGAGGCGTAAATCTCGTGGGCGGGCGAGCCGATCCACTGCAGCTTGGTCACGTCGAAGCGCACGTTGTCGCCGTTGGGCGACAGCACCTTGAGCAGCGGTTCGAGCGGGATCGCGTTGTTCGGCATGCCGATCACCGTCCCGTCCTGGGGCGCGACGTTGTAGAGGTGATTAGTCATCAACAGTCCGTTACCGCCCGGCATGTTCTTCACCGTCACCGTCGGATTGCCGGGCAAGTGCCCGCCAAGGTGGTGGGCCAGAACGCGACCGGGCAGGTCGTAGGCACCGCCGGCCGCCGCGCCGATCAGGAAGTCAATGCTTCGATTGCGATAGAACGAGGCGAGATCGTCTCCCGTGGCGGCGTGTGTCACGGTTGAGGCGAGAACTGCCCCGAGGACAAGAAGTGCCCAACCTATGGGGCTCATTGGCGACTCCCTGCGCGCGCGGTGGCGGCGTTTTGCTCTAGTTATCCGAGCCGACCGCATGAGGCGGCGACATTGACCCGAGAGAGTAGGGCAACGCGGTCGGCACGCAAGCCGCTCGGATGTGCCCTCCGATCGCCCGCAACAGTGCTGTATGAGTAAAGACCGCAAGCCGGATTTCGATGGTCGCAGGGCGCCACTTTTCACGGTGCGAAAAGCTTTCTAAAATCTGCGCGGGAAAAAACGAGAGAGAAAGTGGGAAACGCCGTGTCGACTGCAAGTATGACCATGTCCCCCCAGGTCCGGGTTCTCGGAATCATAGGGGCGGGCCACATGATGAGCCACTTCTACTCCAACACCCTTCCGCCGCTCTTGCCGATCCTCAACTCGGACCTCGGCATCAGCTACACGATGCTTGGCGCCCTACTGAGCTTGCGCGGAATGATGTCGGCCGGCCTTCAGATGCCCGCCGGTTTCATCGTCGACAAGTATGGCGCCAAGGCGACGCTTGCGGTCGGCCTCGCGATGTGTGCGATCGGTACGATCATGACGGGTGCGGCGACCGACTACTGGATGATCCTGCTGGGCGGTATCGTTCTCGGCATCGGTAACAGCTCCTTCCACCCGGCCGACTACTCGATCCTTTCGGCCAGTGTCGATGACAAATACATGGGCCGGGCGTTCAGCCTCCACTCGTTCACCGGCAACGTCGGCAATGCCATCGCCCCGGTGGTGCTGATTACGCTCAGCACTCTCTACAACTGGCGCGTGTCGCTGATGGTGTCCGGCATCGCCGGGTTCGTCATCCTCGCGGCGATCGTCAGCCAATGGAGGGTGCTCTCCGAAGACAGCGACGCGCAGCCCAAGAAAAAGAAGAAAAAGTCGGCGGCCGCCGAGGCGAGCGGCCCGCAGTCGAGCTGGGAAATCATCAAGTTCATCATGACGTCCCCAGCGATCATGTTCCTGTTCCTCTATTACTGCATGAATCAGCTCGCGGGCGGCGCCATGCGGAACTTCGCGGTCGCCGGACTCGTCGAGACTCACGACACCGCGGCAACGGTCGCCAACGCGGCGTTCACCGCGTTCCTCATTGCCAATGCCGCCGGCGTGCTGGTCGGCGGCTGGCTCGCGGACATGACCAAGCGACACGAGCTTGTCGCGGTGATCGGTCTCGGAATCTCGGCGGCGGTGATGCTGCTGCTCGGCATCGTCACCCTCCCGGGCGTCGTCATCATCGGCATCTTCGCGTTCACGGGCCTCACCAACGGCATGATCGGTCCGGCCCGCGACATGCTGGTGCGACGGGCGAGTCCCAAGGGCTCGATGGGCAAGGTGTTCGGCTTCGTGTTCTCGGGACAGACGATCGGCCAGGCCGTCGCGCCATTGCTGTTCGGCTTCATGATCGACTCGGGCGCGCCGGCGTGGATCTTCTACACCTCGGCGATCTTCACCGTGCTGTGCATGGTGGTCGTGCTCACGTCGGCCCAGTACTCGGGCGGCAAGGGCTCCGAGCCCGTGGCCAAGCCCGCGGAGTAGAGCAAGCGCATATGTGAGACGGGACGGGCGCCGAGAACGGCGCCCGTTTCGTTTTGGGCGATGCGATCGCCGGACATTTTCGGAATTCAGAAAATACTTTCGTGTGCCGCGGATGCCATTCCGTGGGACAATCAAAGCGGCTTCACACCAGACCGGTCGATGACGAGCGACCGGCGATACAACCGCGCGGCGTGAACGCGCGGGACCGAGCAGGGAGAACGGAATGCGGACAGCGTTCGTAGCGTTCTTTGCGTGCGTTATCCTCGGCGGCCAAGCCTTCGCCGAAGACTTTTACGCGGGCAAGCAGATCACGATCGTCGCCGGCACGGAATCCGGGGGCGGATACGATCTCTACGCCCGCAACATGGCGCGCCACCTCGGTCGCTTCCTGCCGGGCAACCCGACCGCGATCGTCCAGAACATGCCCGGCGCGGGCGGCATCCGCGCCGCCAACTACGTCTACAACGCCGCTCCCAGGGACGGCCTGACCATCGCCCAGATACACAACGGCAATCCGTTCGCGCCGTTCTATGGGATGGAGCAGGCGCAGTTCGATCCGACCAGGTTCATCTGGCTCGGCAGCCCGACCCAGGAGGTCAGCGTCTTCATCCTGTGGCACACCGTGCCGGTGACGACGATCGCGGAAGCGAAAAAGCGCGAGCTGATCATCGGCGCCGCGGGGTCGGCGACGGGTGGTGCGTTCTATTCACGCATCCTTGCGTCGGTGTTCGGCCTCAAGATCAAGACGGTCGCGGGCTACAAGGGGCTCGCCGAATCGCTCCTGGCCATGGAGCGCGGCGAGAACGAGGGCTACGCCTCGACCTTCTGGTCGACCCTGCAGTCCACTCGCGGCGAATGGCTGCGCGACAAGAAAATCCGGCTGATGTTGCGATACAGCGGCGAGATGGGCCCCGGCCTTGAAGGTGTACCGTTGGCAGAGGACCTCGCGGAGAATGAGGACGACCGGTTCGTGCTGCAGATCGCCGCCGCGCCGTTCAAGCTCGGGCGGCCGTTCGCGGCGCCGCCCGGCGTGCCCCAGGACCGTGCGAAGATCCTCGAGAAGGCGGTGTATCAGGCTGTGCGCGATCCCGATTACCGCGCCGACTGCGCGCGGCAGATGCTGGAATGCGAAACCCCGTCGACGGGCGAGGAGATCGCCGCCATCATAAAGGCAACATACGCCGCGCCGGAGCGTGTTCGTAAGCGCGTCGTCGACATCTACCAGGCCGAGCGCTGACCGTTTCATCAGGCGAGATACACATGCCCACCATCGACTCCGACGCCCACGTCATCGAAACCCCGCAGACGTGGTCCTACATGCGGGACGACGAGCAGGAGTTCAGG
>DATJIG010000055.1:0-2898 GCA_035493495.1 Alphaproteobacteria bacterium | reverse complement strand
CCGTTGCCGATCATCCCGGGCATGGTCGCCTCGGTCGACATTCTTACCGGCAAGAAGTCGGTTCTCGACTACCTCTTGAAGCCGATTTTGCGTGGCCGGGAAAAGGCCATGCATGAGCGTTAAACAGCCCATTGTTGCGGTCGTGCGCAAGCTCGTACTCATTGCTGCGTTCTGCGCCGGTCTGGCATGGGCCCTGCCTGCCCATGCCGATGGCGCGCCGCCGCGGCTGTTCGGCTCGATCGAGTTCAAGGCGGCGTCGCTGGCCGCCCTGCCGCAATGGGTGAACGTCCTGCACCGGATCGAGAAGGAGCGTGCGTCCTACGCCGCCTGCGACAAGGAGATCCGCGAGTGCGCGTTCCCCGCGCTTGCCGCGTGGCGCGCCAAGATCCGCGCCGTGAAGGGGCTCGACAAGAAGACGCAGTTGCTCGAGATCAACCGCTTCATCAATCGCTGGCCGTACCGCGAGGACATCACCAACTACGGCGTCGCCGATTACTGGGCCTCGCCGATGGAGTTCCTCAAGCTCTCGGGCGACTGCGAGGACTACACCATCATCAAGTACGTGACGCTGCGGACTCTCGGCTACAGCGCCGATTCCCTGCGCATCGTCGTCGTGCAGGACACGCTCCGCAACGTCGCCCACGCGGTGCTGGCGGTGTATGTCGACAACGACATCCTGATCATGGACAGCCTCTATGAAGGCGTCCTGCCTCAGTCCCGCATCAACTACTATGTGCCGCAGTACTCGATTAATGAGACCACCCGGTGGGCGCACATCATGCCGCAGGCGTCCGTGATGAACACCGTCCCAGGAGTTGTTCCCAATGACCCAATCCGGCGATAGCCCCGATCTGGACATCATGTTCCAGAAGGCCCTCGAGTCCGACAGGCCGGCCTCGTCGCGGCTCCTCGCGCGCGGCGGCCTCGTCATCGCGGTGGTCGCGGCGGTGGTCGTCGCGGTGGTCGCGTGGGCCGGCGGCGCGCGCACCGGCCAGGTGCTGGAGGCCGCGAAGAACCGCAGCGAGATCCTCGCCTCGACGCGCGCCACGGTGCTCAAGGCCTGGCTCGACGGCCTCGGGAGCGCCGGGTACCGCATTACCCGCAGCGATCTGTTCCGGCTGTTCGCCGCCGAGGCCACTCAGGCGGGCCCGGTCGCGGTCGCCGATTCGGCGCTCGCCTCGCAGGTGCCCTACATGGTGGCGGCGGTCTCGGAACTCGCCCGCCAGGAGCAGCTCGCCGGCGTCTATCTCCTGACCTCGGACGGCCGCGCGGTGCTCGCGAGCAGCGGCGCGCCCTAGCTGTCGGAGGCGCAGCGCGCTGCCGCGCGCGCCGTCTTCGAATCCCGCCAGCGCACGGTGTCGCCGGCCCGCGCCGCGGGCGACGGGCTGGTCGCCGACGTCATGCTGCCGATCGCTCCGCCGCAGGAGCCGAACCCGCAGGCGCCCGAGTCGGTCGCCGGCGTTTTCGTCATGACGGTGCCGCTCGAGGCCGGGCTGCGCGACTCCCTCGCGCCGCTTCCGCTCGCCACCGCGACCGAGCACACGCATCTGCTGCAAATCGAGGGCGGCCGACTTGCGGCGTTTGATCCATTCCATCAGCCGATCGTGACGGCCGTCGGCAAGATCGACGGGCTCGCCGCCGGCACGGCGCTCCCGTTCGCCCGCCGCGGGGCGGCGGAGGGCAAGGGCGAGGTGTTCTCGGTCGGCGCGCCCGTTTCCGGTATGCCGTGGGTTGTGCTGCAGGAGGATTCGGTCGACGCGGTGCTGGCGCCGGCGCGCTCGTTCCGCTGGATCGTCACCGGGTTCGCCGTGCTCGCGGGTCTCGGCATCGTCGTCACCTTCATCGCGGTGTGGTGGCGCCAGGCGAGCGACCACGCCCACGCCATGGCGGCGCAGTACCGCGGGCTGGCGAAGCAGATCAACGCCCAGCGCCAGTTCCTCGACAGCCTGATGAGCACGCTGCGCGAGTGGGTCAGCCTGAAAAAGGCCGACGGCGTCTACAGCTACGTCAATCCGGCTCTGGGCGCGGCGATCGGACGCGCGCCCGAGCAGGTCGCCGGCATGGACGACACCGCGGTGTTCGGCCGCGGCACCGCCGACAAGTTGCGCGTCAGCGACCAGCAGGCCCTCGTCGCCAAGGAGCCGGTGATGCTCGAGCAGACGATGTATCTGCCGTCGGGCCAGCGCATCTTCCAGATCTCGAAAACCGCCTACCGTGACGAACGCGGCACCGTCGCCGGCATCCTCAGCGTCGGCCGCGACATCACCGAGCTCAAGCACGCCGAGGAGAAGCGCCAGCGCGCGATCCAGAACATGACCGGCGCGCTGGTCCGCACCATCGAGCAGGTCGATCCGTTCCTCGCCGGCCACACCCAGAACGTCGAGCGCCTCAGCGCGCTCATCGCCCAGCGGATGGGGCTGACGGCCGAGCAGTCGATGACCGTCGACATCGCCGCCAACCTGGCGCAGATCGGCAAGATGGCGATTCCGCGCGAGATCGTCGCCAAGACGTCGCGTCTGAGCGACGAAGAGAATCGGATCATGCAGACGCACGTCCGCAACGCGCTGTCGATCCTCAAGGACATCGACTTCGAGCTGCCGGTGCTCGACACCATCGCCCAGGCGTATGAGCGCCTCGACGGCAGCGGCTATCCCAAGCAGCTGACCGGCGACTCGATCCGTCTCGAGGCCCGCATCCTCGCGGTATGCGACGTGTTCTGCGCCCGCATCGAGGAGCGGTCCTACCGCAGCTCGATCGGCCCCGACGAGGCCGTGTCGGTCCTCGAGCAGAACAGCAACAAGTACGACGCGCGCGTCGTCGCCGAGTTGCGCAACATCCTGAAGTCGGTCGACGGCGAGAAGCTGATGGCGACGATCCGCGGCCGCTGATCGCGTCCCC
>DATJIG010000054.1:0-3832 GCA_035493495.1 Alphaproteobacteria bacterium | reverse complement strand
GGCAACCCCCGCACACAGCAACAGGAGTGAACCCATGGTTCGCAGTGCCACCGTCAGTCGCAACCTCGTCCGCATCGCCCTCGCCTCGGGTGCCCTGCTCGGCGCGGCGGCGTGGGCGGGTCAGGCCTCGGCCCACGAGCGCGGTGTCGTTGTCGTCGGCCAGCCGGTCTACGTCGCCCCGGCGCCGGTCTACTACCAGCCGCCGCCCCGCGTCGTGTACGTCCCGGCGCCGGCGTACTACGCGCCCCAGCCGGTCTACGAGCCGGGCCTCTCGTTCATCTTCCGCTTCGGCGACAACGACCGCCGTGAGCACTACGCCCCGGTGCACGACAACGGTCGTCACCGCGGCTGGGACCGTCGCTAACAAGGTTGGCGCTAAAAGTTCGGCCAACGGTTCACGTTCGCCATCGCAAGGATGAAGGCCCGAGAATCGTCACCTGAGGTTGGCAAGAAATGTGGGCGCCTCTCAAAAGAGGGGCGCCCTATTTTGCCTGCTCGATCAGAGGCATGGAGATGACCCTGTTTTCGCTGGGGGCGCGTGTTGCGCTGGCATTCGCCGTGCTGCTGTCGCTCGGCGCGTGCGAAGCGATGCGCCACGATCGCGGCGTCGACAGTTGCTACTGTTACTCCGACGTTACCGGTAGCTCGACGGCAACCGTCGGCCACAGGTGGAGATTGTGACGCTATGACAGGTCGGCGTCAGCGCATCTGGTCGGCGAGCGATCGCAGCCGCGCGGAGCTTTCGTCGAGGTGTGCCGCGATCCTGAGGAGGTCGTCGGCGACATTTCGCCCGTCGACGGTCGCGGCGAGGGCGCGCAGGCGCGCGGCATCCGAGGCGCACTTGTCGGCCTCGGCGATGAGACGCGCGACCTGATCGGGGCCCATGAGCCACCTTCCGGTTGGACGGCCTCCCGGTGACCACGTTCCGTAGGATGGCCGCGAACGATCGCACGTTCGCGCACTACGCTTAATTTTTGATTACTAACTAAGGATTCAAACGTCTACTGGACGAAGTACGGGCCGCTAGTGCCATACTGCTGACATTAGGCTGCAGGGGAGCCTACGATGCCGGGTCCGGACGTATCTGATCCTGCGTATTGGCAGTGGCGCGCGGCCGCGGTGCGGAAGATCGCGGCGTCGGTCGAGGATAGCGTGCTGCGCCGGCACCTCGAGCGGCTCGCCGTCACGTACGACGAGATCGCCGATCTCGCGAAGTTGCTGCCGCCGGTGAGAACCGTCTGAACGAGTCGTCTGAACGAGTTAGCGGCCGCCCGGCGCGCCGATGCCGGGCCCACCGATACCACCACCGATACCACCACCAATGCCGGCGCCGATTCCGGGCGCCGTCGACGGCGCCTCGGCATCGTCCTCGAGCGGGGGAGCGGGCGGCAGCACAAAATGTGCGACGAACAGCGCGACCACGAATCCGAGGATCGTGGCGCCGATGATGTCGTAGCGGTCGGGGCGCTTCATGCATCGACTATCGCACGAACAACCGTGCGCCGACAGGCTCGCGGCAGCGCGCGTTCATCATCGTCGCCACAATGCTTTCGCCACATTGCGGCGAATACCCATCGCAATCGCGCCACGCTTCGGCGCTAGAGAATTGTCATCGGCGTCCAGCGCGTCGTCGGCGCCGATGCGGTCCGCCGATCACGGCTCCGCACCGCGACGCCGAGGAGACCGTACATGCTCCGCAGCGCCACCCGCGTGGTCCTGCTCCTGGGACTGGCCGCGATACCGCTCACCGCCTGCGTGGCCGAGCCATACCCCGCCTACTCGCAGCCGACCTACGTCGCGCCGTACTCGGGTCCGTACTACGCGGCCCCGGCGCCGGTGTACCGGCCGTACTCGTACTATAGCTTCAGCTATCGCAGCGGTCCGCCGCATTACTACCACCGTCACCGCTGGCGCGACGATCGCCGCTACTGGCGCTGATCTGCAAGCGACCCTGATCCGATCCCAGGAAGGCCGGCGCTCCACAAGGGCGCCGGCCGCGTCCCTCAGTTGGCCTTTGACGTTTGCCCGGCGCGCCGGAACCATACCGTGCAGTCGGTTTGGCCGGATTCACGCGTGAAGCATCGAAGGGAGACGATCATGAGCACTCGCATGGCGGCGGCCGCGTTCGTGGCCTTGGCGGCGTTGTCCGTCGGGTCCGTGGCGGCGCAGACCGGAGCCACCGGTGGCGCATCTCAACCGGGGGCGTCGCAATCGGCACAGGTGAACGTCGACGCGCTCAAGCCGATCAGCGAATACGCGACCACCGTCACCTACAACGGGATGTCGGTCGCGTCCCTCAAGGGCACCGACGTGAAAGGGGCGAACGACGAAACCCTCGGCAAGATCCACACCGTGCTCGCCGATGCGCACGACACGATCCGGGCAGTCACGCTGAACGCCGGTGCGTCCGGCAAGGAGGTGGTGGTGCCGATGGCGCGATTGAAATACGACCCGGGCGCGAAGGTGTTCACGACCAACCTGGCGAAGAACGATCTGTCGTCGTTGCCGGAGTGGAAGAGGTAGCGTGCGTCAGTCCGCCAGCGCCGCCTTGATGTAACGCGCGAGATCGGCGGCGCGGAACGGCTTCGGCATGATGATGGCACCGTCGGGCGCGCCGTGCGCCGCCTCGCCGATGTTGGGATGGCCCGAGGCGAACAGCACCTTGAGCTCCGGATTGCGGAGCCGGGCCTCGGCGGCGATGTCGAACCCGTTGCGGCCGCCGGGCAGCACGATGTCGGTGAACAGGAGCGCCACGTCCGACTCGCACTCGAGTACCGCCAGCGCCTCGTCGGCGGTTCCGGCCTCCGCGGTGTCGTAACCGAGTTTTTCGAGCGTCGTAACCGCGATCTGGCGCAGCGGGATGTTGTCCTCGACCACGAGGACGAGCTCGCCGCCACCGAACGCGGGCGTCTCGACCGCGCGGACCCGTGCCGGCGCGGACGCGGTGTCGGCGCGCGGCAGGAACAGCTTCACCGTCGTGCCGATGCCGGGCTCGCTGTAGAGCCGCACGTGCCCGCCCGACTGCTTGACGAAGCCGTAGACCATGCTGAGGCCGAGACCCGACCCCTTGCCGACCTCCTTGGTGGTGAAGAACGGCTCGAACGCGCGCGCCGCGACGTCCGGCGGCATGCCGACGCCGCTGTCGCTGATCGACACCTGGATGTAGTCGCCGGCGCGCACTTCCGCGAACTGCGCGGCGTCGGCGGCGCCGATCGCAAAATTCTCGGCGGTGATGCGCAAGCTCCCCCCCTTCGGCATCGCGTCGCGGGCGTTGAGCGCTAGATTGAGGATCGCGGTCTCGAGCTGCGACGGATCGGCGAGGCAGGGCCACAGATCGTCGGAGGCCGTGGTCTCGATCTCGACCGATTCGCCGAGGCTGCGGCGCAGCAGGTGCGCGAGCTCGGTCAACAGGGTTTCGAGCTGGATCGCCCGAGGCTGCAGCATCTGCTTGCGCGAAAAGGCGAGGAGCTGGCGCGTCAGCGATCCGCCGCGCTCGACCGCGTCGATCGCGCGGCGCAGCACGCGCTGGGCGTCGGGGTGATCGGGCAACATGCCATCGAGCAGGTCGAGATTGCCGAGAACGACGCCGAGCAGGTTGTTGAAGTCGTGGGCGATGCCGCCGGTGAGCTGGCCGACGACCTCCATTTTCTGCGACTGGCGGAGCTGCTCCTCGTGCTCGCGCAGCCGCCTTTCCGAGCGCTTGCGGCCGGTGATGTCGGCGACCACCACGAGATATCCGCCGGCGCCTTCCGTGACCGGAACATAGTTGACGTTGGCCCAGCGCTCGACGCCGTCGCCGTAGGTGCGCATCTCCTCGAAGGTTTTGCCCTCG
>DATJIG010000053.1:0-2426 GCA_035493495.1 Alphaproteobacteria bacterium | reverse complement strand
TCCGGGAGGACGGTCTGCCAATCGGCGCTCGAGCCCGGAAGCAGCTTCCCGTTCAGCTCAGGCCCTGTGAAGGTCCCATCGGTCAGCGGCACGATGCGCCGGTGGCGCTGGGCGATGTCGCCGAGGTCGAGCGGTTCGCCGACGGTGGCTTCGAAGCGATGGACTCGCGTCAGGGAAGGATCGGGAAGCAGGGCGCTCATCAAGATCCCGTCGCCGGATCGTTTGGGTGCGCCTCGAGCGGCGTGACCGTGACACGCAGCCAGTCGGCGAGAGGCAGGGCGGGCGAGCAGGCCGTCGAGCTCGGCCTCGCTGTCGGCGCGGTACAGCCCTATCGCCGTTGTTCCGTCGCCAACGAGCGGCCATCTCCAGGGCCGGGCGGGATGCCCGTCCGCCGCGAGCTTGGCCGCGGCGGCTGACTCAGCGCGCTGGTGCTGCTCCACATCCGCGTCAGGCGTGCCGGCGGGAACCTCGACCTCGAATTCGACCAGGAACTCCATGGTGTCCTCCCTTCTCCGCGACGCCGCCGAAGCGTCCCGACCCCGCTTCTGGCGACCGGGGTCGGGACGCCGACGTTCGTTACGGCGCTACGTTGACCGCGCTTGCCACGACGGCCTCGTGAATGACGCGTGCGACGATGTCCGGCTGCGACTTCATGAGGAAGTGGGAGGCGCCTTCGATCTCGGTGACCGCGGAGCCGGCACGGTCGTAGGAGAAGCGGTGAAGCTCCGGAGCGACAGGGCGGTCGGCCGTGCCGAACACCGCCCAGGACGGCTTCGTCCGCCAGGCAGCGGCGGTCGCGGGATCGTCGAACGCCGCGGCCGAGACCGGGCGCTGCGAGATCGCCATGAACGCAGCGTCGGCGTCCGGAAGGTCGGCGCAGAAGACGTCGTGGAACCGCGCGGGGTCGATCGACACTTCCACGCTGCCGTCGGCCAACGAGGCGGGACGCACGAGCGGGCCCATCGCGAGCGACGGAAAGCGCCCCTGGAGGTCGTTGACCGACTCGCCCTCGTCGGGCGCGACGCCAGCGACGTACACGAGCCCGGCGACCTTGTCCGAGCCGCCGGCGACCGTGATCACCGCGCCGCCATACGAATGGCCTACGAGGACGACGGGGCCGTTGAGTTGGTCGATAACCGACGCCGTGTAGGAAGCGTCGTACGGGAGCCCGCGCAGCGGGTTCGGCGGCGCGAGAACGGTGTGACCGTCATTGGCGAGCCGGTCGAACACCGGCCGCCAGCTGGACGCGTCTCCGAACGCGCCGTGAACGAGAACAATTGTCGGACTAGGCATGACGAGTTCCTTTCGTCTCGATGGGCTATTAGGCGACCTTTTCGAGATGGCTGAGGCCAAGTGCCTCGACCACCTTGGCCTGCACAGGCGCGACTTCCTCGTTGGCCTTGTCGGAGCCAAATGGCGCTCCGACGACGGTGCGGACAGCGCGGCTGCCCTTGGCTTGACTGATGAGCTTGTCGATCGCCTCTGCGACATCGTGCGGATTCGGGGCGTCCTTGCCCTCGAACGTCAATGTCAAGGACTTGAACAGGGCGTCGGGGATGTGGCCGACCTCACCGTACGACTTGGCCACTTCGGTGCCGGCGGGGGTCTGAATGCTGGTGAGGAAGTTGGTCGGGTAAGTGCTCGGCTGCACCTCCACGACTTCGACGCCGAGCTGGGAGACTTCGTAGCGGAGGCTGTCGGTCAGCGCTTCGACCGCGAACTTGCTCGCGCCGTAGATGCCGAGGAACGGGAACGTCACGCGGCCGAGGATCGAGCCGATGTTGATGATCAGGCCGTCGCGCTGCTGTCGCATGGAGGGGAGCACGGCGCGGGTGACGCGAAGGAGCCCGATGACATTCGTGTCGAAGATGACCTTCGCCTGCTCCGCGGTGAAGGCTTCGGTTACGCCGGCTGACCCGATGCCGGCGTTGTTGACGAGCACGTCGATCTTGCCGACCTTCGCCAGCATGTTCTTGACGCATGCTTCGACGGACGCGTCGTCGCTGACGTCCAGTTCCACGGTCTCGATGCCGAGCTTGCGCAGGGCCTCGGCGGCCTCGAGATTCTTGCCCTGCGCACCGCGCATCGAGGCGTATACCGTATGGCCGGCGCGGCGCAGGGTCTCCGCCGTGTCACGGCCGAAGCCGCTGCTCGCGCCGGTGATCAGGATTGTCTTGGACATATTCAGCCTCCGTGAGTGGAGTGGGTTGTTTGAAGCAACGAAGTAGGAACTGCTGGCGCAGTTGGCTGCACCACGGTTATGCCGGGTCGGTGGGCACGGCTAGGGCCGGTGGCTGGGCGCCGGCGAGGTCGGCGCGGCGGACCCGGATCACGGCGAAGTTGATGATCAGGGTGAGCAGCGCGATCCCGGCGGCGACCAGGAACCCGCGGCCGAACCCGGTGGCGAGGGCATGGTTGTAGATCGC
>DATJIG010000052.1:0-3678 GCA_035493495.1 Alphaproteobacteria bacterium | reverse complement strand
TCGATCGCGGCGCTGGCCGGATCGGCTCGCGACGGCACGTGCTCCCGCCAGGAGACCGTGTTCGACGGCAAACGCTATTACCAGCTCATCGTGCGCGACGGCGACGGCGAGAATGCCGCGCCGCAGAACCATCTCTCGGCGTACTCCGGTCCGGCGCTGAAATGCCGCATTGCCATGAAGCGGCTCGCCGGCTTCTCGAAACGCCGCTACGCCCAGTATTGGGACGACGAGTCCGGCTCGCTGCCGACCATCTGGTCGGCGTCGCTGGTTCCCGGCATGCCGTTGGTGCCGGTGCGGTTTCTCGCGCCGATCCACGTAGCCGGGAACCTCGGATCGCTGATGATCCATGTCGTCCACGCCGAGCTGCGCGAGGGCGGCAAGACGCAAACCATTCTCGACCTGGAGAAGAAGCGCTGAGCGGCTATGGACCGATCCGGAAGCCGATCGACCTGAGCGTCGGCAGCAGCGTCGCGAAGTCGTTGGTCGTCGCATCGGCTCCGGCATCGACGAGGCGCCCGCGGACGTAGCCATGACCGAGCAGCACGACCGGGAGCGACGCCGCGCGCGCCGTCGCGACATCGACCTCGGAGTCGCCGACCAGTGCCGCGTTGGCGGGCCTGACGTCGAGCGTGAGCAACGCCTCATGGACCATCGTCGGATCGGGCTTGAGTGGCGCCGCATCGGCACCGACGACGGTGTCGAGCAGGTCGGCGAGCCCGGTGCGGCGGAGTACTTCCCGGGCGGCGGCGTTCGGCTTGTTGGTGCAGACGGCGATCCGCACATGGGCTTTCCGCAGGCTCTCCAGTACGCCCCGCGCGCCGGGGAACACCGGCGGGACCGGAGCGTCGAGCATTGCCGCGCGATACCGCTGCACCGTGCGGACGTGGTCGTCGGGCGGCAGCGCGCCGCCCGTCGCGGCCGAGGCCCGCTCGATCAGGCGCTCGACGCCGTCGCCGATCATCGGCTTGACCTCGTCGAGGGAGAGCGCGCGGCGTCCGACCGCCGCCAGCGCGCGGTTGAGTGCAGCGGCGAGATCGGGGGCGGTGTCGAGCAGGGTACCGTCGAGATCGAAGATCACGCCGAGCAGTGCACGAGCGTCGATGGCTTTGTCCATGGCGGGAGACTCTTCCGGGCAGGAAACCTTCAGCAACAACAGTTGATTTGGACTTGAATGCGCCTTTGTGGCACGTTCCGGTCGGCTTCGGCCGAAATGTATCTCACGGCCTCCGCTGGTTTTGAAAGATAGGGCCTGAAGGCCGGCACGTGCATTCCCGAACCCTGACCCATTCCGAATGTTAGAAGCCGCCCGCCGCCGCGGACGTTCCCGTCCGCCTCTCGCCGTCGTCATCCTGGCCGCCGGACAGGGCACGCGGATGCGTTCCGCGACGCCCAAGATCATGCATCGCATCGCCGGCCGCGCGCTGGTCGAGCACGTGCTGGCCTCGGCGGCGGCGCTCAAGCCCGAGCGCCTCGTCGTGGTGCTGGCGCCGAAGATGGAGCAGGTGGCCGCGACGGTCGCGCCGGCCAAGGTCGCTGTGCAGCACAAGGCGCGCGGCACCGCCGACGCGGTTTCGGCGGCGATGCCGGCGCTCGACGGCTTCAACGGCGATGTGGTCATTGCCTACGGCGACCAGCCGCTCATCACCGCCGCGACGTTGCGCGAACTGCGCGACCGTCTCGCGGATGCGGGGCTCGCCGTGCTCGGCTTCCGGCCGGCAGACACCGCTGCATACGGCCGGCTGATCCTCGACGAGTCGGGCGCGCTCGCGGCGATCCGCGAGCACCGCGATGCGAACGCCGACGAGCGTCGCATCGATCTGTGCAATTCCGGCGTCATGGCGGTGCGGGGCGATGTGCTGCGCCGGTTGCTGCCGCGGATCGGCTCGGACAACGCCAAGGGCGAGTTCTATCTCACCGACCTCGTCGCGCTGGCGCGCGCCGAGGGCATTCGCTGCGCCGTCTCCGAGGGCGACGAGGACGAGCTGCACGGCGTCAATTCGCGCTCCGAGCTCGCCAACGCCGAAGCGATCATGCAGCGGCGCCTGCGCGAGGCGGCGATGGAGCAGGGGGCCACGCTGCTCGTTCCCGAGGCCGTGTACCTCTCGTTCGACACGAAGCTCGCGCGCGACGTGATCGTCGGCCCGAACGTATTCTTCGGCACCGGCGTGTCGGTGGGCGAAGGATCGGAGATCCACTCGTTCTGCCACTTCCTCGAGGCCAAGGTCGGCAGGAATACGTCAATCGGCCCGTTCGCCCGGCTGCGTCCCGGCGCCGTCATCGGCGACGGCGCGCACATCGGCAACTTCGTCGAGATCAAGGCATCGACGATCGCGCCGGGCGCCAAGATCAATCACCTGTCGTACGTCGGCGACTCGAGCGTCGGCTCGGGCACCAACATCGGGGCCGGCACCATCACCTGCAACTACGACGGCTTTCTCAAGCACCGGACGAAGATCGGCCGCAACGTCTTCATCGGATCGGACACCGCGCTGGTGGCGCCCGTGACCGTCGGCGACGGTGCGGTGATCGGCGCGGGCTCCGTGGTGACGAAGGATGTCGCCAAGGACGCGCTGGTGGTGGCGCGCGCCGACGAGCGCCATCTCAGGGGCGCCGCCAGGCGCTACCGCGCCAAGAAGATGGCCGAGCTCGCCAGGAAGAACGCCGCGAAGTCGAAGCCGCTGCGCGCCGCCGCCGCTCAGGCGAAGGTTTCCAAGACGGCGCGGCCATCACACTCAAAAAAGGGGCGGCCGAGCGCCGCGCCCAAGTAGACAGCATGTGCGGAATCGTCGGCATCACGGGCACCCGCGAGGCGAGCCCGATCCTGGTCGAGGCGTTGCGCCGTCTCGAGTATCGTGGCTATGACTCGGCGGGCATCGCGACGCTGGTCAACGGCCGGATCGAGCGCCGTCGCAGCGAGGGCAAGATCCGTGACCTCGACGAGCTGCTGAAGCGCGACCCGATCCCCGGCACCACCGGCATCGGCCACACCCGCTGGGCGACCCATGGTGCGCCGAGTGAGGCCAACGCCCACCCGCACTCCGACGGAAACGTCGCGGTCGTCCACAACGGCATCATCGAGAACTTCCAGACGCTGCGGAACGATCTCGAGCTCGACGGCATCAAGTTCACCAGCGAGACCGATACCGAGGTCGTCGTCCACCTCGTCAGCCGCGAGCTGAAGCGCGGCCTGCCGCCGATCGAGGCCGCGGCGAAAGCCGTCGCCTACCTCGAAGGCGCGTTTGCGCTGGCAATCGTGTTCTCTGGCCACCACGGCCTGGTCGTCGGCGCGCGCCGCGGCAGCCCGCTTTGCGTCGGCTTCGGCGACGGCGAGATGTTCCTCGGTTCCGACGCCGTGGCGCTCGGGCCGCTGACCTCGCGCATCGCCTATCTCGAGGACGGCGATCTCGCGATCATCACGCCGAACAGCATGCAGGTGCGCGACGCCCTCGGCCACGAGGTCAGCCGGCCGGTGCAGGAAGTCGCCAAGCTCGGCAAGGAGATCGGCAAGGGCAACTTCCCGCACTTCATGCTCAAGGAGATCTACGAGCAGCCGACGGTGATCGGCGACACGCTGCTCTCCTACATCCACTACACCACCGGCCAGGTCCAGTTGCCGCCGCTGCCGTTCGACCTTGCCAAGGTGCCGTCGGCGCGCGTCGTCGCCTGCGGCACCTCGTT
>DATJIG010000051.1:0-4695 GCA_035493495.1 Alphaproteobacteria bacterium | reverse complement strand
TTCGGTGCCGAGGAAGGCACCAGCCTCAAGCGCGCCGAGATCGCCATCGGCAAGGCCAACGCGGCGCTCGCCATGGGCATCGGCACCCGCAGCATCAACAAGATGGCCAAAGACCGTCCGTACTTCATCGGCTCGGTGACCAGTGCCGTCGGCGGTTCGTTCATTCCGGTTCCCGGTGGCGTGCTGGTGAAGGACGACTCGGGCGCAATCATCGGCGCGGTCGGCATCTCCGGCGACGTCTCCGACAACGACGAGGCTGCGGCGATCGCCGGCATCACTGCGGCGGGTCTCAAGGCCGACCCGGGCAAGGACTAGCCCGCCAAATCTCGCCGGGAGCCTGCTGCTCCATTGAAGCAAGCCCCCGGCGGGAACATAGTGGTCGAAGACCCGATAACGGGCGCGACACCGCAACAGGGCGTGAGGTAGGGAGATGCGTTTGCGCGTGTGCGGCGCTGTGGCGCTGCTGTCGTTGGTGGCTGCCTCGGTCGCCTGGGCGGATGAAGTCCAGGACTTCTACCGCGGAAAAAGCGTCACCGTCGTGGTGCCGGTGGCCGCCGGCGGGAATTACGATCTCGCCGCGCGCCTTGTCGGCAAGTACCTGGTCAGACACCTGCCCGGCACACCGAGCGTCGTCGTGCAGAACATGCCGGGCGCCGGCGGCATTTCGTCGATGAACTTCATGTACGCGACCGCGCCCAAGGACGGGACGACGCTTGCCGTCATGCAGCGCGCGATGCCGCAGCTCGCGTTTGTCGGCACGCCGAACATCCGCTTCGACGCGACCAAGTTCACCTGGCTCGGCACCATGTCGTCCTATGCCGACGACGCGTTCCCGATCTTCATCATGGCCGACCGGCCGGTGAAGAGCTGGGAGGATTTACGTCCGCCCGGCAAGAAGGTGGTCCTCGGCGCGGTCGCATCGGGATCGACCAACCTGACGTTTCCGCTGATCGTCCGCGACGTGCTCAAACTCAATGTCGACATCATTCGCGGGTATTCGGGCGCTGCCGCGATCTACCTCGCCATGCAACGGGGCGAGGTCGACGGCCAGACCGCAGGCTACGGCTCGATCAAGGCGACGCAGCGGTCGCTGTTCGATGAGCATAAATTCCGGTTCCTGGTCCAGTTCGGCCGCATGACCCGTCATCCCGAGCTGCCGGACGTGCCGACCGGACAGGAGCTTGCGACCAACGATGCCGACCGGGCGCTGATCCAGTTCTTCGAAGCGCCATTCTTCATGGCGATGCCATTCATCGCGCCACCGGGAATTCCGGAGCCTCGCGCGGCGGCGCTCCGCAAGGCGTTCGACGAATCGATGGAGGACGCCGATTTCCGCGCCGAGGCGAAGAAGCTCGATATGGATGTCAGTCCGCTGAACGGCGACGCCGTCGCCAAGCTGGTGCGTGATCTCGCGGCGGCACCGCCCGAGGTCGTCGAGCGGTTCAAAACCATTTCCGAATCACGATAGGGGACAGCATGACGGTCTACGATCCGAGCCGGAAGGAACAGCTCTACGTTGCCATCTACCGGATGGCGCCGAATCCGCCGAAACTCAAGGTGACGCCTGAGGAGCTGCATGCCGCGCATCGCGCGTGGCTGCAGCGTCTGGCCGACCGCAACGTGCTGGTCGGGTCGGGGCCGGCGCGCGACGAGAACAACAAGAACCATGCCGGTGCGGTGATGATCTTTCGCTGCGCATCGTTGCCCGAAGCGGAGACGCTTGCCCGCGACGAGCCGAACGCGCGCGAGGGGCAGCGCATCCCCGAGATCGTCCCCTGGCACCGCATGTGGTTCGAGGATTGAGCATGCTCACGCGCATGGATCACGTCGCGCTGCACGTCGACGACGTCGCGTCGGCGCTGCGCTTCTACGTCGAGGTGCTCGGCTTCGACAAGGTCTACGACAGCCCCGGCACCGGCGGCCAGGCGATCGCCTATGTGCAGCTCGGCAACGCCAGCATGATCGAGCTGACGACGCGGCCGGGCGGTGAGCCGATGTCGGGCTATCACCTCGGCCTCGAATGCGACGATCTCACCGCGACCTGCAAGCGCCTTTCCGACGCGGGCCTTGAGCTCATGATCGCGCCGAAGCCGACGACGCCGCGCGGCGAGCATCAGAAGGGATGGAAGCGGGCCGTGTTTAAAGGCCCGCACGGCGAGATGATCGAAATCAAGGGCCCCTGATCAGAGGCCGTAGATCACAGACCATATAGGGCGCGCGCATTGTCGGTGAGGATCTTGTCCGCGGCCGCCGCCGGGATCTTGCCGTCGCTCTTGAGCTTGCGCAGCGCCTCGATCTCAGCGGAATTGTCGGCATGGCCGTAATCGGTGCCGACCACGAGTTGGGTGTCGCCCGAGAATTCCAGGATGTAGTCGAGGCTGTCGGTCACCAGACAGGCAACGTACATGTTGTTGTCCTTGAGGATCGTCGGCGACAGGCGCTTGCCGCGGCGCTTCAGGCGGATGCCGAGATCGTTGAGCGCGAACGGGATCCACTCGGCGCTCGCTTCGATGAATCCCCACCTCAGCTTGGGGAACTTCGTCGGAATGTTGTCCAGAAGCAGCGAGTGGAACGACGCGACGACCTGGAGCTTGCCGCGGCCGAGCGCGCTGGTGCCGCCATAGATGCCGTAAGAGCTGAAACTGCCGTTGCCGGAATGGATGCACATCGGCAGGTCCAGCTCCTGGCCGAGCTCGTAAAGGCGGAAGAAATACTCGTGGCTGAACTGGCGGTCGCACTCGAGGCCGCGCAGGAATACCCCGACCGCGCCGTTGTCCTTGCCGAACCGGAGCTCTTCCTCGACCTTGTCCATCGACATCAGGGGCGGCATCACCACCCACTTGAGGCGATCGGGCGCCGCCTTCCAGATGCTCGCCATCCAGCGGTTGTAGGCGCGGCTGATCGCCACTTCGCAGACCGGGTTCTGGGTCCACGGCCGCAGGAAGACGGTCGGGTACAGCACCTGGACGTCGATCTCGAGCTCATCCATATGGGCGAGGCGCGCGGCGATGTTACCCATCTCGCGCGACTCCTTCGAGGTGTTGGAGCCGACGTTGCCCTCCATCGGTTGGAGGCGGCCGTCGATCACCCAGAACTCCTTCTGGACGCCGCCGGAGTTGTTCGCGACCGCGACATCGGTCGATTTCTGGACGGTGATCCACGGCTTGAAGCGTCGGAATTCTGGATCGAGGTGCTCGAAGGTCGCCTCGCATTCGATGACGTGGGCGTCGGCGTCGATCGCACCCATTCGGAGTCTCCCTTTTATGTTCTGGGAGAAGCGTAAATCCCCACGACGCCCGCCGCAATCGGGCGCTGCGCACCAGTCCGAGCCGCTGATTGTGTCTGAAAAGGTAACGGTGTTTTGCGGTGGCCCGCCGGGGCCGCCGGGTCGATAATTGGCGCCTCGGCGCACAATAAAAATCAGAGGCTGGCGCCGCCCTGGGAGGCGCGCGTCGATGACGCCAGAAGAGAACATCCGCATAACCCGTGTCGGTCCGGGAACCCCGGCCGGTGACATGCTCCGCCGCTACTGGTGGCCGGTGTGGTTCACCGAGTCGCTCTCGACGACTCCCGTCCCGGTCCGTGTGCTGGGCGAGGACCTCGTTCTGTTCCGGCAAACCGACGGACACACGGCGCTGGTCCAGAGCGCCTGTCCCCATCGCGGCGCGTCGCTGACGCTCGGTCGGGTCGAGGCCGACGGCATCCGCTGCTGCTACCACGGCTGGAAGTTCGATGCCTCGGGCCGCTGCGTCGACATGCCGGCGGAGCCCGCCGGCTCGCCGATGCTCAAGGAGGTGTCGATCCGCGCCTATCCAACGCGCGAGGTATCGGGGCTGGTGTTCGCCTACCTCGGTCCGGCGCCGGCGCCCGAGTTCCCGCGCTACGACCTCCTGTTCCGCGATGATGTCAGCCGCCGCGTCAATGGTTTCCACGAATACTGCAACTGGGTGCAGCGCGCCGAGAACGCGGTCGACCAGATGCACTCCACCGCCTTGCACGCGAGCGTCTACCCGGAGATCGCGCTGCAGCGTCCCCACGTGGAGTGGCAGTCGACGTGGTACGGCGTGCGCGCGGCGTTCGACGTGCCGGGCCGTCAGACCAAGGTCTCGCACTTCCTGTTTCCGTCGAGCAGCCGCTATTTCGGCGCGCGGGTGAACGAGCTGCCGAGCCACATCATGCGCTTCCGCGTGCCAGTCGACGACATCTCGACGCGCACGTTCGTGATCCGCGCCCGCGAGGCGCGTGACGGCGACAACCGGGATATCCGCACCGACGGCCTCGTCAACCGTCCGCGCGGCCAGTACGAGCGGATCGAGGACGGCTGGTGGGGGCTCGCCTCGCGCGAGCAGGACCGCGCCGCCCAGGAGAGCCAGGGTCTGATCGCCGACCGCACCCGCGAAACGCTCGGCACCAGCGACCGCGGCGTCATCCTGTTCCGCAAGATGTTGTTCGGCGCGATAGACGCGGTCGCGCGCGGTGAGGACCCGCCGGGCGTGGTGCGCGACGAGCAGCGCGAGATGATCTCGTTCGACGCGATGAAGGCGCGCGACGGCGTACAGGTTACGGCGTAATGGAGGCTCGGATGATTTCGGCTGACGACAACAAGCTGCAGACCCAGTTCGGCAAGGGCACTCCGGCGGGCGAGATGCTGCGCCGCTACGGGTGGCCGGTGTGGGTCTCCCAGCAGGTGACGAA
>DATJIG010000050.1:0-5354 GCA_035493495.1 Alphaproteobacteria bacterium | reverse complement strand
CCACGGCCGGGTCAAGGCCCTGGCCGACGCCGCCCGCGAGGGCGGGCTGCAGTTTTAGAGGTGGATGATGGCGCGATCGCCAAAGAGCAATAATCCCGGCCGCGAGCGCGGTTCCCGCGAAGACCGCGAGGAGAACGAGCTTGTCGATAAGCTCGTCAGCATCAACCGCGTCGCCAAGGTGGTGAAGGGCGGCCGTCGCTTCGGCTTCGCGGCTCTCGTCGTCGTGGGCGACACCAAGGGTCGGGTCGGCTACGGCGCGGGCAAGGCCCGCGAGGTGCCGGAGGCGATCCGCAAGGCGACCGAGCGCGCCAAGCGCAGCCTGATCCGCGTGCCGATCCGCGAGGGTCGTACGCTGCACCACGACGTCGTCGGCCACTTCGGTGCCGGTCGCGTCGTGCTCCGTGCCGCTCCGGCCGGCACCGGCATCATCGCCGGCGGCCCGATGCGCGCCGTGTTCGAGACCTGCGGCATCCATGACGTCGTCACCAAGTCGGTGGGCACGTCGAATCCGCACAACATGATCAAGGCGACCTTTGCCGCCCTCCAGGCCCTCAACACCCCGCGCGCCATTGCGGCGAAGCGCGGCAAGAAGGTGAATGAGGTTTTGGGCCGCAGCGAAAAGGCCGCCGAGCGCGCCGAGTAAGCGCTCGCTTTAGGAACGAGGAACGACGATGGCCGACAAGAAGATTAAGGTCACCCAGACCCACAGCCCAATCAATCGCCGCGCCGATCAGCGTGCGACGCTGATCGGTCTCGGCCTCAACAAATTGAACCGCTCCCGCGTGCTGGTGGATACGCCGTCCGTGCGTGGAATGCTGGTGAAAGTCGGCCATCTGGTGCGCGTCGAGGACGTGCGCTAGGGCGAGTGAGGGTACGATGAAGCTCAACGAAATCAGGGACAACGACGGCGCCCGCAAGTCGCGCCGTCGCATCGGTCGTGGCATCGGCTCCGGCCGTGGCAAGACCTCGGGTCGCGGCGTGAAGGGTCAGAAGGCCCGCACTGGCGTCTCGATCAACGGGTTTGAAGGCGGCCAGATGCCGATCCATCGCCGCGTGCCGAAGCGCGGATTCAACAACCCGACGATCCAGCACTACGCCGAGGTCACGCCGGGCCGCCTGCAGCAGGCGGTTGATGCCGGTCGTCTCGATGCCGGCAAGACGGTCGACTTCGCGGCGCTGACCGCGGCCGGCCTGATCAAGAATATGCACGACGGCGTTCGCCTCATCGGCGGCGGCGAGATCAAGGCGAAGCTGACCCTCACCGTCACCGGCGCGACCAAGACCGCGAAGGCGGCTGTCGAGGCTGCCGGCGGCAAGGTCACCGTGCTGATTCCGCCGAAGGCGGAGCGTCCGCCGCGCCATACCCGTGGCCGCCGCGTCGGCGCGAAGAACGGGAAGACGAAGGCGGGCGCGGCTCAAGCCGCGACGCCGGCTCAGGCTTAAGCAGGACCTAACGGTCGGCGGGCGCGCTCCGCCCGCCGACGTGCGGTCCGGAGGGGACGTCGATGGCATCCGCCGCCGAACAACTCGCCGCACACATCAATATCGGCGCCTTCGCCAAGGCGACCGAGCTGAAGAAGCGCATCTGGTTCACGCTCGCGGTGCTGCTCGTGTACCGCGTCGGCACGTACATTCCGGTGCCGGGAATCGATCCACAGATCCTCGCAGACATCTTCCAGCAGCAGCAGAGCGGTTTGCTGGGCATGGTCGACATGTTCGCGGGCGGTGCGCTCGGTCGTATGACCGTGTTCGCGCTCAACATGATGCCGTACATCTCGGCGTCGATCATTCTGCAGCTCATGACGAGCGTCGTGCCGAGCCTCGAGTCCCTCAAGAAAGAGGGCGAGGCGGGGCGTCGCAAGATCAACCAGTACACGCGCTATGTCACCGTGGTGCTGGCTGCGTTCCAGGCCTACGGGATCGCCGTCGGCCTCGAGGGCCTGTCGTCGACCGCCGGTGCCGTGGTCCATGATCCCGGCCTGATGTTCCGCGGCAGCGCGGTAATCACCCTGGTTGCCGGCACGTTGTTCCTGATGTGGCTCGGCGAGCAGATCACCGCCCGCGGCGTCGGCAACGGCATCTCGCTGATCATCTTCGCCGGTATCGTTGCCAACCTGCCGAACGCCCTCGTCGCCACCCTCGAGCTCGGCCGCACCGGCGCGCTGTCCCCGGTGCTGATCATCGGCCTGCTGCTGATGGTGGTCGCGATCGTCGCGTTCGTCGTGTTCATGGAGCGGGCGCAGCGCCGCATTCTCATCCAGTATCCGAAGCGCCAGGTCGGCGGCCGGATGTACGGCGGCGAAGCCTCGCACCTGCCCCTCAAGATCAACACCTCGGGCGTCATCCCCCCGATCTTCGCCTCGTCGCTGCTGCTGATGCCGACGACGATCGCCAGCTTCAACGCCAACGGCGGACCTGAATGGCTGACGCTGATCACGGCGCAGCTCGGCCATGGCCGTCCGCTCTATCTGCTCTTCTACTCGGCGATGATCGCGTTCTTCGCGTTCTTCTACACGGCCGTCGTCTTCAATCCGAACGACACCGCGGAGAACCTGCGCAAGTACGGCGGCTTCATTCCCGGCATTCGTCCGGGCAAGAACACCTCCGACTACCTCGACTACACGCTGACCCGGCTCACCGTGCTCGGCGCCGCGTACCTGGTCGTCATCAGCCTGATCCCGGAAATCCTGATCTCGCGCCTGTCGGTGCCGTTCTATTTCGGCGGCACCAGCCTGCTCATCGTCGTCACGGTGACGATGGACACGGTGGCCCAGATCCAGTCGCACCTGCTCGCTCATCAGTACGAAGGTCTGATCAAGAAGTCGAAGCTGCGCGGACGCAACGGATGAACCTGATCCTCCTGGGACCGCCGGGCGCCGGGAAGGGCACCCAGGCCGAGCTCTTGAAGCAGCGGCACGGCGTCATCCAGCTCTCGACCGGCGACATGCTGCGCGCGGCGGTTGCCTCGGGGTCGCCGCTCGGCATCAGGGTGAAGGCGATCATGGAAGCAGGGCAACTTGTTCCCGACGAGATCATGATCGAGATGATCTCCGACCGGATCGGCAAGTCGGACTGCGCCAAGGGCTTCATCCTTGACGGTTTCCCCCGGACCACCGGGCAGGCCGAAGCCCTCGACACGATGCTGGCGGGCAAGGGGCTGAAGCTTGACCGTGTGGTCGAGCTCAAGGTTAACGACGACGAACTGGTGAAGCGCATAGCCGGGCGGTACGCGTGCGCCAAGTGCGGCGCCGGCTACCACGACACCTTCAAGCGGCCCAAGGTTGAGGGCGTGTGCGACGTGTGCGGCAGCAAGGAGTTCGTGCGGCGCAAGGACGACCGGCCGGAAACGGTCTCGGCCCGCCTTAAGGCCTACCATGACCAGACTGCGCCCCTGTCGGCCTACTACGCCCGCAAGGGCCTGTTGAGCCAGGTGGACGGAATGGCGGAAATTCCTGAGGTTTTCCGCCAAATCGAAGGTGCCCTGGGCAAGGCATAAAACGGTGTTAAAAGGTTGACTGAGGTCGCGTTTTTCCTATAATCGCGGGCTCTTTTGCAACCCGGGGCAAAATATCCCGGGTTTTTCAACGTCTAGACGGGAGTTGTTCCCTTGGCGCGCATCGCTGGCGTAAACATTCCTACTGAGAAGCGGGTCGAGATCGGGCTGACCTATATTTTCGGCATCGGTCCGCATCGCGCCAAGGAAATCTGCGCGAAGCTCGGGATTCCGGCCGAACGTCGGGTTAACCAGCTCACCGAAGACGAAGTCATCCGCATCCGCGAGACGATCGACCGCGACTACCGCGTCGAGGGCGATCTGCGCCGCGAGACCGCGATGAACATTAAACGGCTCATGGACCTCGGCACCTACCGCGGCCTGCGCCACCGCAAGGGCCTGCCGGTTCGCGGCCAGCGCACCCACACCAATGCGCGCACCCGCAAGGGTCCCGCGAAGCCGATCGCCGGCAAGAAGAAGACCGTCTAAGTCGAGGTAGATGTAACCATGGTCAAGGCCGCCGATTCCGCCGCTGCCGCGCGTCCCCGTCGCCGCGAGCGCAAGAACATCACGTCGGGCGTTGCCCATGTGAATGCCACGTTCAACAACACGGTGATCACCATCACCGATGCCCAGGGCAACACGATCGCGTGGTCGTCCTCGGGCTCCAAGGGCTTCAAGGGGTCGCGCAAGTCGACGCCGTACGCCGCCCAGATGGCCGCGGAAGACGCGGGCCGCAAGGCGATGGAGCATGGCATGCGCACGCTCGAGGTCGAGGTCAAGGGACCTGGCTCGGGCCGCGAGTCGGCGCTGCGCATGCTGCAGTCGGTCGGTTTCACCATCACGTCGATCCGCGACGTGACGCCGGTGCCGCACAACGGCTGCCGGCCGCCGAAGCGGCGCCGGGTCTGATCGGCGCCTTACGTCAGCCGGTTGCGTTTTTCTCGGTGAGGCATCGCCTCGCCGATGAGTTCGGCGGCTCAGGCCGCCAGCAGGCAATGCGGAATAGGTCCGCTGCGACAACGAGGATATGCTCGTGATTCAGAAGAATTGGACCGAATTAATCAAGCCGAGCAAGCTCGACATTCAGGCGAGTAGCGAGCCCGCGCGCCGTGCGACGATCGTCGCCGAGCCGCTGGAGCGCGGGTTCGGCCTGACGCTCGGCAACGCGCTTCGTCGCGTGCTGCTGTCGTCGCTCCAGGGCGCGGCGGTGACCTCGGTTCAGATCGAGGGCATTCTCCACGAGTTCTCGTCGATTCCGGGCGTCCGTGAGGACGTGACGGACATCGTGCTGAACATCAAGTCGCTCGCCATCCGTATGCACGGCGACGGCCCGAAGCGCATCGCGCTGAAGGCGACCGGCCCGGGCGAAGTCCGCGCCGGCCAGATCGAAGTCGGCCACGACATCGAGATCCTCAACAAGGACCTGGTGATCTGCACGCTCGACCAGGGCGCGAAGATCAACATGGAGATGACGATCAACTCGGGTAAGGGCTACGTCCCGGCCTCGCAGAATCGTCCCGAGGATGCGCCGATCGGCCTGATCCCGGTGGACGCGCTCTACAGCCCGGTGCGTAAGGTCGCGTACCGTGTTGAGAACACCCGCGTCGGCCAGGTCACCGACTACGACAAGCTGTCGCTCGATGTCGAGACCGACGGCACCGTGACGCCCGAGGATTCGGTTGCGCTCGCGGCCCGCATTCTCCAGGACCAGCTTCAACTCTTCATCAACTTCGAGGAGCCGAAGGTCGAGGAGAAGGGCGAGCACGCCGAGGAGCTGCCGTTCAACCGCAACCTTCTCAAGAAGGTCGAGGAGCTTGAGCTCTCGGTGCGTTCGGCGAACTGCTTGAAGAACGACAAC
>DATJIG010000049.1:0-2904 GCA_035493495.1 Alphaproteobacteria bacterium | reverse complement strand
CTTGGAAGCGACTTCCTTGACCATCTGGGCGCCCATGTTCTGGAGCTTGTCCTTGAGCTCGATCTCCTTGGCGACCGAGACACCGTCCTTGGTGACGGTCGGGCCGCCGAACGAGCGCTCGAGGACCACGTTGCGGCCCTTCGGGCCGAGGGTGACCTTGACCGCGTTGGCGAGGATGTTCACGCCCTCGACCATGCGCGAGCGGGCATCGCCGCCGAATGAAACGTCTTTTGCTGCCATTCTTGACTCCGAATCTTTTTGCTGATTACTTCTCGACGACGGCGAAGATGTCCTCTTCGCGCATCACCAGGAGCTCGTCGCCGTCGACCTTGACGGTCTGCCCGCTGTACTTGCCGAACAGGATGCGGTCGCCGACCTTGACGTTCATCGAGGTGATGTCGCCGCGCTCGTTGCGCTTGCCGGGGCCGACCGACAGCACCTCGCCCTGGTCGGGCTTCTCGGCGGCGTTGTCCGGAATGACGATCCCGGACGCGGTCCGGGTTTCCTGCTCCACGCGCTTGACGACCACGCGGTCGTGCAACGGACGAAGTTTCATGCGATCTCCTTGGGATTGAGGGGGCTCGAGGTCGCCTCTCTGGAGGCGGCGGGCGGCCGTGACTGCCATTAGCACTCAAGCAGAACGAGTGCTAGCAGGACCATTATAGGGAGCAGGCGCCCGGTTTCAAGAGGCCGGGCGTCGATCAGGCGACAGCCCGCCCCGGCGCCGCTCGCTACAGTCTCGCCGTGCCCCGACCGCTGATCGCCCTCGACGCCGACGGCGTCCTTCTCGACTTCCACCTCGGTTACGCCGGCGCCTGGCAGCGCGCGTTCGGCGCCGCGCCCGCCGAACGCGATCCGCTCGCCTACTGGCCGATCGACCGCTGGCTGGTCGAGCGCCTCGACGAGGACCGGAGGGCGCACTTCCGCAGCCACTTCGACGCCGAGTTCTGGTCGTCCGTACCGGCCATCGAAGGCGCCCTCGGCGCCTGCCATCGTCTCCACGACGCCGGCTTCGACCTTGTCTGCGTCTCGGCGCTCGACGCCGAGCACGAGACGGCCCGACTGCGCAACCTTCGCGACCACGGTTTTCCGATCGAGCGCGTCTTCGCGACCGGAAATGCGGCCGGCGAGCGCAGCCCGAAGGCGGACGCGATCGCCGCGCTCGCCCCCGATGCGTTCGTCGACGACTACCTGCCGTACTTCCGGGGCGTGCCGGATGTCGTCCACACCGCGCTCATCCTGAGGGCGCCGAACGGCAGCCCGAATTCAGGTCCCGAGCTCGCGCTCGCGCGCTCGTTCCATCAGGATTTGCCGGGCTTCGCCGACTACTGGCTGTCGCGCTGAGCGCGCCACGCGCCGACGATGGTCGCGCCCCACGCTCGCGTCGACACGCGTGCTTCCCTTCGATGGATGGTGCAAGGCGGCATCGCCGAGCCTAAGATTCCGCTCGCCTTTCCGCTGTCATGCCGTGTGGCGAATACGCCTGCGGACTCCGAGTGACGCCATGCCACGCTCCCGCGACGCCGCGGCGTCCCAGCCGCAACCACCAGCCGATCCGGCGATCGTCTTCACCGCCAGCCTCAACCCGACCCGCGGGCTGAGCGACGCGGACTACGGCCGCGCCGCTGCGGCGCTCGGCGCGGAGATCGCGGCGGTGCAGGCGGTCGCCGATGTCGAGACGTCCGGCAATGCATTCGATGACCACGGCCGGCCGCGCATCCTCTTCGAGCGCCACTACTTCCATCGTCTGACCGGCGGTCGCTTCGACGCCGCGCATGCTGCGATCTCGGATCCGACCGCCGGTGGCTACGGCAAGTTCTCCGAGCAGTACGGCAAGCTCCGCGAGGCGTACGGTCTCGACGCCGAAGCTGCCCTGCGCTCGGCATCGTGGGGGCGCTTCCAGATCATGGGCGACAACTGTCGCGCCGCCGGTCACCCCTCGGTGCGCGAGTTCGTTTGCGCGCTGACGCAGACGGAAGCGGCGCACCTCGACGCGTTCGTCGCATTCGTCTGTTCGGACAAGGTGATGGCGGAGGCATTGCGCAAGAAGGACTGGGCGACGTTCGCGCGCCGATACAACGGCCCGGGCTATGCGAAGAACGACTATGACGGCAAGCTCCAGCGCGCCTACGAGCGGTTCGCCGCCGAGGCCGCGCCGACGCCGGCGGCGACGCGCGCCGCGCGCGAGGAGCTCGGGCGCAAGAGAAAGCGTTGACGCGCTCGCTCGCAGTCCCGGTGGCGGCGGCGCCGCTCAGGCGATCGGGCCCGGGTCGCGCTCGTCGTCGTCGCGCGGTTTCGCTTCGATGCCGTAGGCCTCGGTCGCCCACGCGCCGAGATCGCTCTCCTTGCAGCGCACGCTGCAGAACGGCCGGCTCGGGTTGGATGCGGCGTAGACCGCGTCGCCGCCGCAGGCGGGACAACGCACGATGCGCGGCCTGAATGACGTCTGGGTCATTGGTCTACCCTCGGCCTTCGGCCGGTCCCGCCGAGCGGGACGCAACGCCACCTTCGGAGCGGCTGCGCGGTGGCACTCATGCGCACAGGGTCAGCTCGAAGCTGCTGTCCTCCTCGCTCGCGCGCAGGCGCCCGTCGGGTTCCTGGCGCATGAGGCGGACCAGCACCATCAGGCGGTGGCCGCTGATCTCGGGGACGAGTTCGAGCGCCTTCTCGAGGCGGACGCGAAGCAACCGATAGAGCCGTCCCGCGGGCAGGCTCTGCGAGTACTGGCCGGCGTGGGCGACGACCTGCTGGGGCGCTCCGGAGTCGCGCAGCACGCCGAGCAGCACCTGCAGCGCCTCGGCGAGGGGCAGCAGCGAGCTCACCCACTGCTGCAGGTCGGCGCGGCGGCGCCGCGCGTCGAGCTGCTGCCACGCGTAGTACGCCGGCAGATCGAACTCGCACGTG
>DATJIG010000048.1:0-23357 GCA_035493495.1 Alphaproteobacteria bacterium | reverse complement strand
GGCGACAACGTGCAGTTCGCCTTCGCCGACGCGGCGTCGCCGACGCTGGTGCGCGACGGCGAGGACGCGAATGCGCTGTACGTCCTTATGCCGATGCGCGTGTGAGGTGGAATGACGGCGCAGGCCCGTCCACGGTTGCGTGAGGATGCGGCTTTCGCATCGTCGTCGCGCTATGCCGTCCGGCGCCTCGCGCTGACCGATTATCGCTGCTACGCGCGGCTCAAGCTCGAGGTTGACGAACGACCGGTGGTGCTGTTCGGCTCCAACGGCGCGGGCAAGACCAATCTCCTCGAGGCGCTGTCGTTCCTGGCGCCCGGTCGCGGCCTGCGCGGCGCCAATCTCACCGAGGTCGATCGCTTCGGCGCCGGTCCGTGGGGTGTGGCGGCAAGCATCTCCGCTCCCGGCGGCGACATCGACATCGGCACCGGACGCGCGAGCGACGAGAAGACCGACAAGCGCGCGGTGCGCGTCAACGGCGCGGCGGCTCCTGCCGCGGCCGAACTTGCCGAACGGCTCGCGGTGGTGTGGCTGACGCCCGCCATGGATCGGCTGTTCCTCGATTCGCCGTCGGCGCGGCGCAAGTTTCTCGACCGTCTCGTGTTCGCCTTCGATCCGGCGCACGCGACGCGGGTCAACGCCTACGAGCGGGCGCTGCGCGAGCGGGCGCGTCTCCTGCGCGACCGTATCGGCGACGATGCCTGGCTTGGGGCGCTCGAGACACAGATGGCCGAGCGCGGCGTCGCGGTGGCGGCGGCGCGTATCAGCATGGCCGAGGCGCTTAACGTCACGGCGGCCGCCCGCGAGGGCGCGTTCCCGGTGGCGACCATGGCGCTGGTCGGCGCGGTCGAGGGATGGCTCGGCGACGGGCCCGCGCTCGCCGCCGAAGACCGCTTCCGCGAGGCGCTGCGCGCCTCCCGGGCCGAGGACGCCATGGCGGGAGGTGCGGCGATCGGGCCGCACCGCTCGGACATCGTGGTGCGGCATCGCGCCCGCGGCACCGCCGCCGACCTGATGTCGACCGGCGAGCAGAAGACGCTGCTGGTCGGCCTCGTGCTGGCCCACGCCCGGCTGATCGCCGCCGAGCGTGGAGCCGCGCCGCTTCTCCTCTTGGACGAGGTGGCGGCGCACCTCGACGACCGCCATCGCCAGGCGCTCTACGGCGAGATCCGCGGCCTCGGCGCCCAGGTGTGGCTCACCGGCACCGACGCCGCGTTGTTCACCGGCTTCGGCGATCAGGCCCAGTTCTTCGCCGTCGCCGACGCGACGCTCACGGCGCACTGACCGCGCCGGCCCAAGGCTTTTGCCAACGCTTTTGCTTTTGTGGAATCAACATGACCGACCAAACCATGACGCCGCCCGACGACGCCGATTCCTACGGCGCGGAATCGATCAAGGTCCTGAAGGGCCTCGATGCGGTGCGCAAGCGCCCTGGCATGTACATCGGCGACACCGACGACGGCTCGGGCCTGCACCACATGGTGTACGAGGTCGTCGACAACGCCATCGACGAGGCGCTCGGCGGCTGGGCCAACCGCGTCGACGTGACGCTCAATCCCGACGGGTCGGCGACCGTGCGCGATAACGGCCGCGGCATCCCGGTCGAGATCCACAAAGAAGAGGGCGTGTCGGCGGCCGAGGTCATCATGACCCAGCTCCACGCCGGCGGTAAGTTCGACCAGAACAGCTACAAGGTGTCGGGCGGTCTCCACGGCGTCGGCGTGTCGGTCGTCAACGCGCTGTCCGAGTGGCTCGACCTCCGCATCTGGCGCGACGGCAAGGAGCACTACATGCGATTCCGCATGGGCGTACCGGAGTCGCCGCTCGCGTTGGTCGGTCCCGCGCCGATCGAGAACGGCAAGCCGCGCCGCGGCACCGAGGTCACGTTCCTGCCGTCTGACTCGATCTTCACCAAGACGACGTTCGACTTCGAGACGCTCGAGCACCGGCTGCGCGAGCTCGCCTTTCTCAATTCGGGCGTGCGCATCCTGTTCACCGACAACCGCGAGCGCGAGGCGAAGACGACCGAGCTCCACTACGACGGCGGACTCGAGGAATTCGTGCGCTGGCTCGACCGTTCGAAGACCGCGCTGCATCAGCCGATCATCTCGATCAAGGGCGAGCGCGACGGCATCGTCGTCGAGGCGGCGCTCGAGTGGAACGACAGCTATCACGAGACGATGCTGTGCTTCACGAACAACATCCCGCAGCGCGACGGCGGCACGCACCTCGCGGGTTTCCGCGGCGCGCTGACCCGCACCGTGAACTCCTACGCGGCCGAATCCGGCATCGCCAAGAAGGAGAAGCTGTCGCTCACCGGCGACGATGCGCGCGAAGGCCTGACCTGCGTGCTGTCGTGCAAGGTGCCGGATCCCAAGTTTTCGTCCCAGACCAAGGAAAAGCTGGTCTCCTCCGAGGTCCGCCCCGTGGTCGAGAGCCTGATGGGCGATCGCCTCGCGCAGTGGTTCGAGGAACATCCGTCGGAGGCCAAGAAGGTCGTCGCCAAGATCGTCGAAGCGGCGGCGGCCCGCGAGGCGGCGCGCAAGGCACGCGAGCTGACGCGGCGCAAGGGTGTGCTCGACGTCTCGTCGCTTCCCGGAAAGCTCGCCGACTGCCAGGAACGCGATCCGTCTAAGTCCGAGGTATTCATCGTCGAGGGCGATTCGGCCGGCGGCTCTGCGAAGCAGGGCCGGAACCGCGCCAATCAGGCGATTCTTCCGTTGCGCGGCAAAATCCTCAACGTCGAGCGCGCCCGCTTCGACAAGATGCTGTCGTCCGCCGAAATCGGCACGCTGATCACGGCGCTCGGCACCGGCATCGGGCGCGAGGACTTCGACATCGAGAAGCTGCGCTACCACAAGATCATCATCATGACGGACGCCGACGTCGACGGCAGTCACATCCGCACGCTGCTGCTGACGTTCTTCTTCCGTCAGATGCCGGAGCTGATCGAGCGCGGCCATCTCTACATCGCCCAGCCGCCGCTCTATCGCGCCAAGAAGGGCGATCGCGTCCAGTACTTGAAGAACGAGCGCGAGCTCGAGGATCATCTCATCGAGGAAGGCACCCGCGACGCGATCCTGCGCTTGCGCGACGGCACCCAGATCGGCGGAGCGCATCTCCGATCGGTCGTCGACGAGGCGCGCACCGCTCGCTCGCTGATCAACGCGCTGGCGCGCCGCGCCGGTCGCCGCGAGCTGATCGAGCAGGCGGCGGTCGCGGGCGCGCTCAATCAGAGCGCGTTCCTCGACCACGCCAACGCGCCTGCGACCGCGACCTACATCGCGCGGCGGCTGAACGCCATCATGCCGAGCCTCGAGGAAGGCTTCGTCGCCACCGTCGATGCGAGGGGCGACATGGTGTTCACCCGCACGGTGCGCGGCATTCCCGAGGAACTGCGGATCGACGGCAAGACGGTCCAGAGTCCCGAGGCCCAGAAGCTGAACGCGCTGAGCGATTCGATGCAGCAGCATTTCCTCGCGCGCCCCACGCTGGTGCGGAAGGACGTCGAGGAGAAGCTCGACGGCCCGGTGATGCTGGTCGAGAAGGTGATGGAGATGGGCCGCAAGGGCGTCGCCATCCAGCGCTACAAAGGATTGGGCGAGATGAATCCGGACCAGCTCTGGGAAACCACGCTCGATCCCGAGGCGCGCACGCTGCTTCAGGTGAAGGTCAGTCAGGCGGATTCCGCCGAGTCGATCTTCTCGACGCTGATGGGCGATCTCGTCGAGCCGCGCCGCGACTTCATCCAGTCGCACGCGCTCGAAGTCGCGAATCTCGACGTCTAGCTGCCGTCGATTACGCGGCGCGGGGCGAGTTCCCGCGCCACGCCACACCCGTGCCACAATGGCCAAGTATCGCCGCGATATGACTCGCGAGACAAAACGCCGGCGCAAATCCGGGCGGGATGACGACCGGCCCCGGCTGTCGAGCTGGCTGCAGAAGAAGTCCAAGAAGAAGTCGGCGCCCTCGGGCCCAAGCCGCTGGTGGGTCCTGAAGTGGCTCGCGGTGGCGCTGATCTGGGGCGGCGTGGCGCTCGCCGGATTCGTCGGCTGGTGCGCCTACGACATGCCGGAGTCCGACAACATCCCGGCGCTGGCGCGGCGACCGCAGGTGACGATCCTTGCCCAGGACGGCAGCATGGTGCTGCGGCTCGGCGATCGCGCTGGTCCGACTGTGCAGGCGAGCGAGCTTCCGCCGCATCTCATCCAGGCGGTGATCGCCACCGAGGACCGCCGCTTCTTCCACCATTTCGGCCTCGATCCGATCGGCATGGCGCGCGCGGCGTTCGTCAACGCGCGCGAGGGCCGCGTCGTCGCCGGCGGGTCGACCATCACCCAGCAGCTCGCGAAAAATCTCTTCCTCACGCCCGACCGCACCATCAAGCGCAAGGTCCAGGAGGCGCTGCTCGCGCTGCAGATCGAGCACCGCTACTCGAAGAACGAGATCCTGACCCTGTACCTGAACCGGGTCTATCTCGGCGCGGGCGCCTTCGGCATCTCGGCCGCGGCGCAGACCTACTTCGACAAGGACCCGCGCGATCTCAACCTGATCGAATCGGCGGTGATCGCCGGCCTCCTCAAGGCGCCATCGCGATTCTCGCCGGCGCGCGACGTCGATCTCGCGCGACGCCGGGCGTCCGTCGTCATCGCCCGCATGCATTACGACGGCTATCTCACCGACGCGCAGGCACGCGCCGCGCGCGAGGCGCCGATCAAGCTTGCGCGCCAGCCGGACAATGTCGGCCGCTACTTTGCCGACTGGGCCCTCGACGCGGTGAAGAGCTACATCGGCGGTCCCGGCCGCGATCTTGTGGTCAAGACCACGCTCGACGTCGGCATGCAGAAGGCGGCCGAGAGCCGCATCAAGGCGATGCTTTCGGGGCCGGGCGCCAAGGCCGACGCCAGCCAGGCGGCGTTGGTCGCGATCGATCGCGACGGCGCGGTGCGCGCGATGGTCGGCGGTGCCGACTGGGGGGCGAGCCCCTTCAATCGCGCCACGCAGGCGCTCCGGCAGCCCGGATCGTCGTTCAAGTTGTTCGTCTATCTGGCGGGGCTCGAGGCGGGGCTCCATCCCGACACCAACCTCCTCGATGCGCCGATCAGGATCGGCGACTTCGCGCCGCGCAACTTCGAGCGCGGCTACAAGGGCGTCGTCACCGTCGAGGAGGCGTTCGCCGAATCGATCAACACGGTCGCGGTTGCCGTGCTCCAGCGCGCCGGCATTGACCGCGTCATCCGCTGGGCCCAGCGTCTCGGCATCACCACGCCGATGAAGCGCGAGGCCGGCCTCGCGCTCGGCGCGAGCGAAGTGACGCTGCTCGAGCTGACGTCGGCCTACGTGCCGTTCGCCAACGGCGGCACGCCTGTGTGGCCGTACGGCGTGTCCGAGGTGACCGACGAGGACGGCAATGTGCTCTATCGCCGCCTGGGCTCGGGCCCGGGCCTGAGCCTCGATCCGCGCCTCGTATCGCAGATGAACGATCTCCTCGGCGCGGTCGTTCGGTACGGCACCGGCAAGGCCGCCCAGCTCGACCGCCCGGCTTACGGCAAGACCGGCACCAACGAGGGTTATCGCGACGCGTGGTTCATCGGCTACAGCGACGGGATCACCGCGGGCGTGTGGTTCGGCAACGACGACGGCGCGTCGATGAAGAACGTGACGGGCGGCACGCTGCCGGCGCGGACGTGGCAGCAGTTCATGACTGACGTCGAGAAGGCGCGACCGAAGGTTGCGCCGCAGGCGCAGCGCTCGCGAAGCTTCTGGGATTTCCTGTTCGGACGCTGAGGCGGGCCTGACGTCGGCCTAGCCGTGGCGGAGCAGACGGACGCCGTGGTCGGACAGCCACGCCTTGGCGTCGCCGTGGTCGGGCAGCAGATCCTCAACCGTGCGCCAGAACTTCGGGCCGTGATTCATCGCCACCAGGTGCGCGACTTCGTGGGCGACGACGTAGGTCGAGACGTCCTCGGGCGCAAGCGCGAGCCGCCATGAGAACGACAGGCTGCCGTCCGCCGCGCAACTGCCCCAGCGGGTGCGCGAATCGCGCACGCTCACCCGCCGCACCGTCTTGCCGAGGCGATCGGCCATCGCCTGGGCGCGCTCGGCGAGCCGCGACTTGGCCTCGGCCTTGAGCCACGTCTGCACCCGTTGGGCGACACGGTCCTTCGGGCCGCCGACGAACAGGGACGGTCCGTCGCGCACCACCGTCGACCCGAGGTCGGCGCGGTAGCGGATGATCAGCGGCGAGCCGAACAGCGTGAAGCGCGCCCCGTCCTCGAACCGCTCGCGCGGCGGCAACGAGTCGAGCTTCTCCTTCATCCACCGCGCCTTCGTGCGCACGAAGCGCAGACCCTCGGACATCGGCACCCACGTCGGCAGCACCAGCACGGCACGGTCGTTTGCGGCATCGATGCGCAACGTCATGCGACGCGCGCGGCGATCGCGGCGGGTGAGGATCGGCACATCGCGGCCGTCGGCCGGGACCACCATCAGGGCGCGCTGGTTGCGGGGTGAAGCCTTCTTCATGGCAGCGTCAATCCCGCGTCATCGAACTTGCCGAACAGAGCGGCCTCATGCGCCGCCGGCAATCGTAAGAACGGTGGGCGCACGTTGCGCCACGAGGGCGCGCCGAATCGTCGAGCGAGAAGCGCCTTCATCGCCGGTATCATCGGGTAACCATCCAACGACAGACGCTGACGCGTGACCTCGTCCTGCAGCTTCTTTGCCGCGGTCGAGCCACCCGATTTCCGCCATTCGGCGTAAAGCGCGCCGGTGACGGGAGCGATGACGTTCGCTCCGGCGGTGATGCAGCCGACGCCACCGGCCTCGAGAACCGGCAGCAATAACCGTTCGGTCCCGGAGAACACCCGGAACTGAGGAATGCGCGCCATCGCGATCATGTTCCCGAGTTCGCCGGACGAATCCTTGGCTCCGGCCACGATCTGGGGATAACGCGCGAGCAGACGCTCGATCAGCCCGAGGCCGATCGGCACCGCCGACGTATGGGGGAAGTGATAGAGGTAGATCCGCAGCCGGGAATCGCCGACCCGCTCGATCACCTCGCTGAAGAACGCGAACAGGCCGTCCTCAGTCGGCGACTTGAAGTAGAACGGCGGCAGCAAGAGCGCGCCCGCGGCGCCGATCGCGACCGCATGGCGCGTGAGCTCGACCGCCTCGGTCAGCGCCGAGCTGCCGGTCCCGACGATGATCCGCTCGCCGGGAATGTCCGACTGGGCGAGCGCATCGAAAATCGTCCTGCGCTCGGCAACCGAGAACGAACTCGCCTCGCCGGTGGTGCCGAGCGGCGCCACGCCGTCACAGCCGTTGGCGAGCAGCCAGCGGCAATGAGCGATCAGGCTCACCGTATCCGGCGCAAGGTTGTCGGTCATCGGCGTCAGCGCCGCGGCGAACACGCCCTTGGGGCCGCCCGCCATCGACGCGCCAACGCGCGATGTCTCTTCAGCGACGGCGAATGACATTCTGTCCTGGCTTCGGCATCGGTCGCGGCGTCCGCTGCGGCCATGTGACGATACGGTCCTCTGGATCCCCGGCTTCGGCTTCCGGCACGACCTTGCCGCGCACGGAAATGCCGGCGGCATGCACGGTTTCGGGGTCGCCGGAAACCAGCGGATGCCACCAGTAGAGATCGCGTCCGGCGGCGATGAGGCGGTACGCACAGGTCTGCGGCATCCAGTCGAACGCCTCGACTTTGCTCGGCGTCAGCTTGATGCAATCGCGGACGTGGCGCTTGCGATTCGGATAGTCGCTGCACTTGCAGCTATGGAGATCGAGCAGCTTGCACGCGGCGTCGGTGTAGTCGATCTCGCCAGTGTCCGCGTCCTCGAGCTTCAGCAGACAGCAGCGACCGCAACCGTCGCACAGCGACTCCCATTCCTTGTCGCTCATCTCGGCGAGCGACTTCGTGCGCCAGAACGGAATCTCTTCGTCTGCTGCGGTCGGGATGATGGAGGAGGTTCGCGCGCGGCGGCTCATGTCACTTGTTGTAGCGCGCAGCGGTGCAACTGACAACGCACGACGACGTGCGCAACTTTTTAATTCTATGTCAACGTTGCGCGAGGATGTGGACGAACGAGCCAGCGATGCGACCAGAAACGCGTCCCATGGTGCCGAGATCGCGTCCCGCGGCATCGATTGCGGCGAACATTGGAGTGCCATCCTCGTCGACCACACGCGCGTAGTGGAACTCGTGTCCTGCAAACACTGTTCCAGCGGCGCCGAGTGGCGTCGTGACAAGAGTTCGCGCGTCGCGATAGCCGAGATGCAGCTTGCGTTGCGAGAAATCGCAGGAGACCGGCAACAGCCCTGCCATGCGGTGCACGCGGCCCTCGGCATCGCGCAATGTGCGTCCGAGCGTCATGTATCCCCCGCATTCGCCGAAGATAAAGGCACTTCTGGTCGCGGCGCTGGCGAGTCCGGCGCGGAAACATTCGGCCGATGCGAGCCGCGCGGCATGAAGCTCGGGATAGCCGCCGGGCAGATACACGGCGTCGGCGTGTGAATCCGGCGCCTCGTCGGAAAGTGGCGAAAACAGCGTGATTTCAGCGCCTGCCGCTCGCCAGGCGTCGAGCGTCGAGGTGTAGGCGAAGGCGAATGCGTCGTCGCGCGCGACCGCGATGCGGTTGCCGAGTGGTGGCACCAGATGCGCGGGCGCATTCGCACTCTTTGTAACCGGCCGCGCAAGCGCCACGAGTTCGTCCAAGGCAATGTGTGATGAAATTGCCTCGGCGGCGGTATCGAATCGTCGATCGAGATCGGCGATCTCGCCCGCCTGGATCAGGCCGAGATGCCGCGACGGAATATCGAGCGCAGCGAGACGCGGCACGAGTCCGAGCACCGGCACCTCGGGCAACGCGACGGCAATCGCCTCGGCGAGGAACCGACCATGTGCCTCTGAGGCAATGCGGTTGACGATGATGCCGGATACACGAATGCGTGAGTCGTGCATCACGAATCCGCGCGCCGTCGCCGCCAGGCTCTGGCCCATGCCGGAGCCATCGAGCACCAGCACAACAGGCAGATCAAGAATGTGCGCGAGTTCGGCCGTCGACCCGGGCGCGAACCCGTCGCGAGCCGGCGCCCGCGCGCCGTCGAACAGACCCATGACACCCTCGCCGACAACGAGGTCGGCGTCGCGGCCGTGCGCGGCGATCAGGGCGCCCAAGGTGTCCGGCGTCATCGCCCACGAGTCGAGGTTGATCGCGTCCGCGCCGGCGGCGCGCGCCCCGAGGGCACATGAAAGATGGGCGGGATCGATGTAGTCGGGGCCGGTCTTGAAGGCGGCAACGCGCTTGCCGGCGCCGACGAGTGCCCGGATCAGCGCCGCGGTCAGCATCGTCTTGCCGGCCCCCGTTCCGGTGCCGGCGACGATGAGGCCGCGCGCGGTCACGTCCGGTGCCTCACGTATGCCGCAACGGGTCGGGGTCGAGCGCGCGCCCCGCCAGCGCGCCGATCCAGTCGAGCCCGCTCCTCAGGCGAACGGCCTGTCCGACGACGACCATCGCCGGCGGCTTGGCACCCTGGGCCTCCGCATCGGCCGCCGCCCGCGCGAGCGTGGTCTCGATCACCATCTGCGATGGCGTGGTGGCGCGGCATACCACGGCGACCGGCTCGTCGGCCGGCCGGCCGGCGTCGATCAGCCGCTTGGCGATGATGTCGAGGTGGTTCAGCGCCATATAGATGACCAGCGTCGGTGCGCCGCGGCCGAGCGACTCCCAGTCGACGTCGCCCGGCACGTCACCGCCGGCCGCGTGGCCGGTGATGAACGCAACCGCCGAATTCACGTCGCGGTGGGTCGCCGGGATCCCGGCATAAGCGAGGCCGCCGATCCCGGCGGTAATGCCCGGCACCAGCCGGAAGGGAATGCGCGCCGCGGCGAGCGCCAGCGCCTCCTCGCCGCCGCGCCCGAACACGAACGGGTCGCCACCCTTGAGGCGCAGCACACGGAGGTTCTTCTGCGCCTCGTCGACTAGCGTCCGCGAGATGTCGGCCTGGGACGACGATGGCCGGCCGCCGCGCTTGCCGGCGTGAATGCGCCGCGCGGCGGGATTGGCAAGCTCCATGATGCGCGAGTCCACCAGCGCATCGTAGACGATGACGTCGGCGGTCCTGAGCGCGTGCAGCGCGAGCAGCGTGAGAAGGCCGGGATCGCCCGGCCCGGCGCCGGTCAGCCACACCGATCCGGGCGCGAAGACGGGAAGGTCGGGAAACTCGGAAGCCATGATCTGGTGTATGTGGGCGGGAGTGGTGATGGTCGAAGGAGGCATCGGCCGCGCCTCGCGCGGCCCCGTCGGGAAGGCTATTCTGACCCTATGCGATCGGCCGAGGCACGTCCATTGCGGCGCGGATTCACGACGGGCGCGTGCGCCACGGCGGCGAGCGCGGCCGCGTTCGAGGCGCTGCTCACCGGCCGCTTCCCGGATCCCGTCGCGATCCGTCTGCCCAACGGCCGAAGCGTGTCGTTCGCGCTGGCGAGCCACGCGCTTGATGGCTCGGGTGCCGAAGCGGCCGTGGTCAAGGACGCGGGCGACGATCCCGACGTCACTCATGGCGCATTGGTCGCGGCCCGCGTCGAACGGACGGCCATCGGCACCGGCATCACGTTCCGCGCCGGAAGCGGCGTCGGCACGGTGACGCGCCCCGGGCTGCCGCTCGCCGTCGGCGAGCCGGCGATCAATCCGGTGCCGCGCAAGATGATCGCCGCCGCCCTGGGTGAGGTCGCCGCGCGGTTCGAAACGAGCGCCGATGCCGTCGTCACCGTCTCGATACCCGGCGGCGACGAGATCGCCATGCGCACCGCCAATCCCAGGCTGGGCATCGTCGGCGGACTGTCGATTCTCGGCACCACGGGCATCGTCATCCCGTACTCGTGCGCGTCGTGGATCCACTCGATCCATCGCGGCATCGACGTGGCCCGCGCCGGCGGAATCGATCGAATCATCGCATCGACCGGGCGAACATCGGAAGCCGCCGTGCAGGCGATGTACGACGCACCCGAGATCGCGCTGATCGACATGGGCGATTTCGCGGGCGGCATGCTCAAATATCTGCGCGCGCACCCGATCGCGAATCTCGTCATCGGCGGCGGATTCGGCAAGCTCGCAAAACTCGCCCAGGGCGAGCTCGACCTCCATTCCTCGCGATCGCGATTCGATCCCAAGGTGCTGGGACGGCTTGCCCGCGGAATCGGCACGCCGGAGCCGGTCGCGGCGGCGATTGAGGCCTGCCGCAGCGCGGGCGAGGCGCTGGTCATCGCAACAAACGCCGGAGTCGCTCAGGCTTTGGTCGAGGCTGTCGCCGCCGGCGCGCGCGCCACCGCGCTGGCGACGCTGGCGGGCGGGACCTCGGTCGAGGTGCTGGTGTTCGACCGCGCCGGGGCGCTGATCGGGCGCACGTCGTGAGCCGCATCCTGATCCTCGGCGGTACGACGGAAGCCGCGGCGCTCGCCGAGGCACTGGCCGATCATCCCGCGCTCGAGGTCATCACGTCGCTGGCGGGGCGGACGAAGCAGCCGCGCCAGTTGCCCGGGACCGTGCGCGTCGGCGGCTTCGGCGGCGCCGACGGCCTCGCCCGGTACCTTGCCGACGAGCGCATCGAGGCGCTGATTGACGCCACGCACCCGTTCGCCGCGGAGATATCTGCCCATGCGGCGATTGCCGCCGAACGCGCGCACGTGCCGCGGATCGTCCTCGCCCGCCCGGAATGGCAGCCGGTGGACGGTGATCGCTGGACCGTCGTCGCCGATCTCGATGGCGCCGCCGGGATCTTGCGCGACCAATTCGCCCACCTTCGCGCATTCCTGGCGGTAGGCTCCGGCAGTCTCGCGCCGTTTACGGGCCTGACGCACCCTCCGGTTGTCCGCGTCGCCGAACCGATGGCGGCCAACCCGCTGCCCGGGAGCACCATCGTCGTCGACCGCGGTCCGTTCACCGAAACCGGCGATCGCGCGCTGATGGAGCAGCATCACGTCGGCGTCGTCGTCAGCAAGAACGCCGGCGGGTCCGCGGCCTATTCAAAAATTGCCGCCGCGCGCGCTTTGGGGATCCCGGTGGTGATGGTCGCGCGGCCCTCGCCGCCGCCCGGCCCCGTCGTGACGACCGTCCATGCCGCGGTGCAGTGGCTGACGCACACGCCAGCGACACACGTGTCGCGCTAATCCTTCTTCGCGGGGCGCAGCACGTGGCTGTGGCCGGGATCGTAGAGTCGGCTATCGGTGCCGAGGGCGTGGGCGAGCGCCCGGCCCACCAGGATCAGCGCGGTGCGGGTGAAGCCCTCGGCCTTGACCCGCTCGCGGATCGTCCCGAGCGTCGCCTCGAGCACGGTCTCGTCGGGCCAGCTCGCGCGCCACACCACCGCGCAGGGGCAATCGTCGCCCAGCACTGGTGACAGCGTCCGCACGACATTGGCGAGATTGTTGATCGACAGATGGATCGCGAGCGTGGCGCCGGTCCTGGCGAACGCGGCGAGGTCTTCGCCTTCGGGCATAGCGGATGCCCGTACCGCGGTGCGGGTCAGGATCACGGTCTGCGCGACGTCGGGTAGCGTGAGCTCGCGCTTGAGCGTCGCTGCGGCGGCGGCAAACGCCGGCACGCCCGGCGTGATGTCGTAGGGAATGCCGGTCGCGTCGAGCCGCTTCATCTGCTCGGCGATGGCGCCGTAGAGCGACGGATCACCCGAATGGACTCGCGCGACATCGACTCCGGTCTCATGCGCCGCGTTCATGAGTGTGATGATCTCGTCGAGGGTCATTGGCGCGGTGTCGATCACTTCGACACCGGGCCTCGCCTCGGCGACGACTTCGCGCGGCACCAGCGACCCAGCGTAGAGCACCAGCCCCGCCTCGCGGATGAGCCTCAGCCCGCGCACGGTGATGAGGTCGGGGGCCCCAGGGCCCGCGCCGATGAAATGCACCGTCATGGGCGCTCCCTACGTGCATAGCCGCGCGGCGTGTAGACCCAACGGCGTCCGGCGGTGTCGATGGTGCGGGTCTCGCGCGAGCCGATGATGACCAGCGTCGTCATGTCGGCGTCGCCGGCGCGCAATTTCCCAAGCGTCGTCAGATCGAGGCGCTGGGCCTCGCGCCCGATGTCATGGCAGAGCGCGACCGGGGTCTCGGCGGGGCGCGCACCGAGCAGGATGTCGCGGGCCTTCGTGAGCTGCCATTGCCGGCGCTTCGACGCTGGGTTGAACAGCACGACGGCGAAGTCGCCGGCCGCGGCGGCCTCGAGCCGCCGCTCGATGACGTCCCACGGCGTCAGCAGATCGGAGAGCGAGATCACCGCGAAATCGTGCCCCAGCGGCGCGCCGGCGAGCGCCGCCCCCGCCAGCATGCTGCTGACGCCGGGGATCACCTCGATGGCAACGCGGCGTACGGCGTCGTTCTTGGTCTTGGACGCGCGCTCGAACACCAGTGTTGCCAGCGCGTAGATGCCGGGATCGCCCGACGCCACCAGCGCAACGTCGCGCCCCTGGGCCGCGAGCTTCAGCGCGTGATCGGCGCGCTCGGTTTCGGCGCCGAGGGGGAAGTCGTGGAAGTGCTTGCCATCGTCTTTGTCGAGGAAATCGAGATAGAGCCCATAGCCGACGATATCTGTGGCTCGCGCAACAGCGGTGCGGGCGCGCGGCGCCAACAGCTCCGGTGTCCCGGGCCCGAGGCCGACAACCGACAGCGTGCCACGCGCTCGTCCTGCTTTGGTGGGGTCGATGTCGCGTGCTGCGCGTGCGATGGCAACCGTTACGCGCTTGCCCGTGATCTTCGGCACGATCAACGCCGCGCCGCGCCCCGCGGCGGCGAGCGCCGCTCCTTCGGCGACGCCATGGCAACCGACGGCGGCGAACACTGTCTTCGATGGATTTTTCAGGCGCGGGCGTTCGCGTTCGAGGCGCGCCGCGGTGAAGAACCGAGCCGGCACACCAAGCGATTCGGCGGTGTCATGCACTGCGGTTTCGTCGGCCTTGAGATCGAGCGATGCGATGCAGGCCGCGGAGTTCTCCGACAAACCGGCCTTCTTCAGCGCAGCGCGCACCGCCCGGATCATCTCGGTACCACTCGCGCCGCGCTCGCACCCGACCCCGATCGCGAGCGTCGGCGGATGCAGAACCAGCGTCGATGCGTTGCCCTTCATGGCGCGGTCGGTGACCAGCACCGCGCCCTTGGCGGACTTTCGCGCGTGCTTCTTAAGCGGCGCGAGCCAGCGCCCGTCGCCGCTCTCCACCGTGAGCGCCACGCCGCGGCCGTCGAGCAGGGCGGCGGCAATTGCCTTGGCGGCGGTGGGGTTGGCCACGGTCCAGCCCGCCGGCGGCTCGTCGAGCGCGATCCCGAATGCCGATTCGCTGGCCGTTGTGATGGCCGCCGTCCCGCCGGTGATCTTTGCGACTGCTTCGGCGAGCTTGTTGGCGCCGTGATGGCCGCCGAGCAGCGGTACGACGCTGCGACCGTCCTCGGACACGGCGATCACCGGCGGCTCGCGGCGCTTGTCGGCGAGGTGTCCGGCAAGTACACGGATGAGAATCCCGCTCGCCATGATGCCCACAATCGGCATACCGGCGTCGAACAGCCGCGTCAGCAGCACGGTGACCGACGTGTACGGTTCCTCCCCCGCCCGCGCGAGGTTGACGGGCGCGTGGACCGTGGCGTCCTCGAGTTGGCGCGCGAGGACACGGGCGCGCGCAAGTCCGCGCGCGTGCAGCGCGATGATGGCGGTCATGACGGTCTCCGCGCCAGGATGACGGAGAAGTAGGGAATGGACTCCTCGCCGATCGACGTCAGCGGGGCCACGCGCTCGTCGGCGAAGCCGACGCGCGAGGCAACGGTCGCGCCGTCGCGCAGGCCGGCGGCGGCGAGCGCGCGCTTCGCCTTGGCGAAGTGGCGCCCCACCTTGATCAGGGCGACGGCTCTGGCCTCGGTGAGGTGCCGCGTCAGCGTGTCCTCGGGCAGGCTCGCCGGGATGACGATCAGCGGATCAGTTCCGGTGGCGAGCGGCCGGTGCGATACCGCCGCGGCCGCCATCACCGACGATACGCCGGGGATCACCACGATCGGAAAACGCGCGAGCCGCTCGGCCAGATAGACGAATGAGCCGTAGAGCAGTGGATCGCCCTCGCACAGCGCGGCGACGTCGCGGCCGGCCGTGAGCTCGCGCGCGATACGCTCGGCGGCCGCGTCGTAGCGGGCCTCGTTGTCGGCATGGGGGCGCGTAATGTCGATCGTGAAGGCGATCTCGATGCGCCCGGGCACGAGGTGGGGCTGGGCGACATGGCGCGCCAGGCTCTCGCCGTTCTGGGTCGCGGGATAGGCGATCACCGGCACCGCGCCGAGGACGCGCACCGCCTTGAGCGTGATCAGATCGGGATCGCCGGGCCCCACGCCGACGCCGTACAGCGTTCCGGTCATGAGCGGGGCCCGGGGCGGCGCTCGGCGAAAAGCTGGGTGACCGCACGCGCCGGCTTGAACCCGGTGCGCGATCCGAGCGGTTCGGCGCGCTCGACGCCGATACGCGTCAGTGAGCCGTGGAGCTGCCCGGCGGCTTCGATCAGTCGCGATTCACCCTCGACGGTCACCGCGTGGGCGACCAGCCGTCCGCCGGGCGGCAGGGCATGCCACGCGCTGTCGAGCAGGTTCGGCACGGTGACCCCGCCGCCGACGAACACCGCGTCGGGCATAGGCAGTCCGCTCAATGCCGCCGGCGCCTCCCCGGTGACGACCTGAAGACCGGGGACGCCGAGCATCTTCGCATTGCGGCTGCACAGTTCGGCGCGGTCGGCGTTCCGCTCGATGGCGACCGCGCGCGCCTCGGGTGCGGCGCGCAGCCACTCGACGGCAACCGAGCCGCATCCGGCGCCGATGTCCCACAGCAACTCGCCGGGCCGGGGTGCGAGCGCCGACAACGCCAGCGCCCGCAGTTCGCGCTTGGTGATCTGGCCGTCGTGGACGAACGCCTCGTCGGGAAGCCCGGGAATGCGCGCGAGCACGCGCGTCTCGGGCGAAACGCGGCACTCGATGGTAATCGTGTTGAGATCGTCGCTGCGGTTGCGCGCCCATGTCATTGCCTCGCCGCTGACCGTGTGCTCGTCGTTGGCGCCGAGCCGTTCATGCACGGTGATCAGCGAGGGCCCATAGCCGCGGGCAGTGAGCAGATCGGCGACGTCGCCCGGAGTCGTTCCGTCGGCCGTCAGAACGACGAGGCGCGCGCCAGGGTGAAGATGCAGCGCGAGCGCTTCGACCGGCCGACCGCACAGCGACACGGGCGTCACGGTGTCCTCGGGCCACAATCGGCGCGCGCAGGCGAGTGCGATCGCACCTGGCACCGGCAGCACGCGCACGTCTTCGGGGCCGAAGCGTCGCGACAGCGTCGCGCCGATGCCGAAGCTCATCGGGTCGCCGCTCGCCAGCACGACGACGCGTCGACCCTTGAGTTGAGCGATGCGGTCGACGGTCGTGGCGATCGGCGACGCCCATTCGATTCGTTCCGATGGCCCGGCGCTGATCATCGCAAGGTGCCGCTTGCCGCCGACGACAACCTCAGCCCGGTCGATCGCCGCGCGCGCGGCCGGCGCAAGCGATTCGAGTCCGTCGGCGCCGATGCCGATCACGTAAAGCCACGGTTCGCTCACAGCCCCGTCCTCGTCATGGCGCCTTCGCTTTCAGCGCGAGCGCGTTCACGGCGGCGGCGACCAGCGGACTTCCGCCGAAACGGCCCTTGAGCGTGATGTGGGGAAGCCGGCTCGCGATCAGCGCCTCCTTCGATTCCGCAGCCCCGACGAAACCGACCGGGAAGCCAAGCACCAGGGCCGGGCATTTCGCGCTGTCCCGGGACACGATTTCCAGCAACCGGAACAATGCGGTCGGTGCATTGCCAATGGCGACGATCGATCCGCTCAGACGCGCCGCCATGCGGTCGACGGCTGCCGCCGAGCGCGTCGTCGCATCGGCCGCGGCTCGTTCGGCGACGTCCGGCTGGTCGAGGATGCACACCACCTCGACGCCGGCGGGCAGGAACGCGCGGGTGATGCCGGCGGCGGTCATCCGCGAATCGACGATGACCGTCACCCCGCGGCGCAGCGCGGCAACTCCCGCCTTTACGGCATCGACGCTCGCGGTAAGGTCGCCGACGATCTCGGGCCGCGCGCACGCGTGCACGAGCCGGAGCGCAATGTCCTGCAGCTCAACGGGAATCATCGACAGGTCGGTCGCGGCGCGGGCGCGCTCGAACGACAGGCGGTAGATCGCCTCGGCGTCACGGAGCCAGGGCTCGGTCACGATTGCTTTTCCTCTTTGAGGATGCCGCGCACGTGGTGATGGTGGCCGACTTGCGGCGCGCCACTATCGTCCTCGTAACCGATGATCTTTTCGCGATACTTGCAGAGACCGCAGTTATCCGCCGCCGAAGCACCTCCGCTGGCACCGATCCGGTCGAGCACGGTCTCGACTACCAGCGGATGGTCCGCAAGATAGGGCGCCGCCAGGAATTCGACGCCGGGATGCTGCCGCGCCGCATCTTCTGTAAGACGATAGATCCGCTTCACCAGGACGCCGGTGAACAGGAAGTACGGGAACACGATAACGCGCGGATATCCCTGGCGCGCCGCGTGGGCGAGACCCTCGGCGATCGTCGGTTTGGCGATGCCGGAGAACGCGATTTCGGCGCGCGCCATGCCGAGGCCTTCCCACAGCATGCGTGCGAGTTTCGCTATGTTACCGTTGGCGTCCGGGTCGGAGGTTCCGCGGCCGATCACCAGCAGCAGCGTCTCGGAGCGTCTGATCGCCTTGCTCGAGAGCGCCTCGCCCTCGCGCACGCGGTCCGCCGCTGCAGCGAGTAATTTTGCGTCGAGCGACAGCTCGCGTCCGCAATCGAGCCTGAGCTGCGGGTGCGCGGCGGCGAACGTATTGACTTCCCACGGGATATCGTTTTTCACGTGGCCGGCGGCAAACAACATCAGCGGCTGCGCAACGATTCGCGAGGCGCCCTTTTGCATCAACGCTTCGAGACCCTCGGCGATCGTCGGGTGGGCGAACTCCAGATAGGCGCCGGTCACGCCCGAGCCCGGGTCACGCAACCGCAGCGCGCGGTCGGCCGATTCGACGAAGCGCTCGAATTCGATGCGAGCCTCATCTTCGCGGCTGCCGTGTCCGCAGAGCAGAACACCCGTGTTTCCGCTGCTTGTCATGACACGGTGCGCCACATAGGTGTCACCCGCAAATATTTGACGGACTTTGGCGGCACCGCCATGCTTCGGTTATGCAATCTTTCGATCTCACTCACGTCATGCGCGCCGACAGCGCGCTGGTGATGCTCATGGCGCTGGCGCTCGAAGCCGCACTTCCACAGTCGTGGGTGTGGCAGCGTCTGCCGCATCCCGTCGCGATCTTCGGCAACCTCGTCGACCACGCCGACCGCAAGCTCAACCGTGATTCGCGGAGCTTCGGCGCGCGGATGTTGCGCGGCGCGTTGGTCACGATCGGACTGACGGCGATCGCCTTCGGCGCGGGCGTTCTTCTCGACTCCCTCTTCCGCAGCATTCCGCATGGCTGGATCGGCGAAGCCGCGGTGATCATCGTCATGCTGGCGCAGCGCAGCCTGTTCGAGCATGTGCAGCGTGTCGAGCGACGCCTCGCTGCCGGCTACCTCAACAGCGCGCGCGTCGCGGTGGGAAAGATCGTCGGTCGCGACGTCAACGTTCTCGACGAGCACGGCGTTGCTCGCGCGGCGATCGAATCGCTCGCCGAGAACTTCTCCGACGCGGTGGTCTCGCCGATGTTCTGGTACCTGGTGCTCGGGCTGCCGGGCCTGCTCGCGTTCAAGGCGATCAGCACGATGGACAGCATGATCGGACACCTGACGCCGCGCCATGCGGCGTTCGGCCGTGTCGCGGCGCGCCTTGACGATGCCGCCAACTTCATTCCCGCCCGCCTCAGCGCACTGCTGCTCGCCATCGCCGCCTTCTGCGTTCCTGGCGGCCGACCGATCGTCGCAATTCGGACCGCGCTGCGCGACGGTCATCGTCACCGTTCGGTCAATGCGGGATATCCCGAAGCCGCGGCGGCCGGCGCGCTCGGTCTTGCGCTCGGCGGCCCGCGCAGCTACGGCGGCGAGACGGTCGTCGCCCCGTGGCTCAACGACGGCGGCGCCTCCGCGACCGTGACCGACATCCGCCGCGCGCTGATCCTGTACGTCGTCGCCTGCCTCGCCAACGCGATGGTGGTCGCGGGCGTGCTCTATCTGACGCTCTAGCCAGCGCTCACCGGCCACCGGCCACCTCCAGGACGCGGTCGAGCGCCAGATGTCGCTCGCAGGCATCCGCGAGCTCGTCCAGCGCCGTATCGACGCTCCTCTCGTAATCGCTGACATGGGACTGTCCGCCCAGGCTCTTCAACAGCTCCGCGCGGAACGCGTCGGATGAAAACAGGCCATGAAGATAGCACCCCATGACGCGCCCGTCGGCGGAGACGGCACCGTCCGGTCCGGCGGCGAGTTCGAGCATGGGCCGGCCAAGGCCCGGGCCGCTGGTGCGGCCGAGATGAATCTCGTAGCCGGTGACCGGCGGCGTGCCCGCGAGGGCGACCGCCCGGCCCCGAGTCTCGCCGAGCGTCTTGTCGCGCCCCATGACGGTCTCGACGTCGAGCAGGCCCAGACCGTCGGTCGAGCCCGCCTTTCCCTCGATGCCATCGGGATCGGCGACGGTTTTGCCCAGCATCTGGTAGCCGCCGCACACGCCGATGACGCGCCCGCCGCGGCGGACGTGGGCGTGGATGTCGACGTCCCAGCCTTCGGCCTTGAGCGCCTCGAGGTCCGACAGCGTCGCCTTCGATCCCGCCAGCACGACGAGCGCCGCTGCGGCCGGTATCGGCCGACCGGGCGGTATCATCTCGACGGCAAGTTCGGGCTCGGCCAGCAGCGGGTCGAGATCGTCGAAGTTGGCAAGTCGCGGCAGACGCGGCACAGCGACGAGGATGCGGTCGCCCCGATGGGGTGTGGTGGCGGGAGTGGAGCGGGACAGCGCGAGCGAGTCCTCGGCCGGGAGGCGCTCGGCGGCACTGACGTACGGCAGGATGCCGAAGCAGGTCCAGCCGGTGCGTTCCTCGATCTCCTTCACCGCGGGCGCGAACAACGACACGTCACCGCGAAACTTGTTGATGATGAAGCCCTTGATGCGGCTGCGGTCCGCGGGTGACAGCAGCGCGTGCGTGCCGACCAGCGCCGCGATCGCGCCGCCGCGCTCGACATCGGTGACGAGGATCATCGGCACGTTCGCGGCCTCGGCGAAGCCGAAGTTGGCGACGTCGGATTCGCGCAGGTTGACTTCGGCGACCGAGCCGGCGCCCTCGGCCAGCATCAGTTCGGCATCCGCCGAGACGCGTGCGAACGCGGCGGTCGCGGCGGCGAGCAGCTCGTCGCGGATCGCGCGCCATTGGCGCGGCCGCACGCGGCCCTTCACTGCGCCCGCGATCACCAGTTGGGCGTGGCCGTCGCCTTCGGGCTTCAGCAGCACCGGATTCATGTCGGCCGTCGGCGTGACACCGGCGGCGCGGGCCTGCAGCGCCTGGGCTCGCGCGATTTCGGCGCCGGTCGCCGACACGGCGGCGTTGTTCGACATGTTCTGCGCCTTGAACGGCCGCACCTTGATGCCGCGGCGGGCGAACGCGCGCGCGAGTCCGGCGACCACCAGCGACTTGCCGGCGTCGGAGCCCGTGCCTGCGATCATCACCGCTGGAGTCATCAGAACTCAATCCCCCGCTGCGCCTTCACGCCGGCGCGGAACGGGTGCTTGATCTCGGTCATCTCGGTGACGAGGTCGGCGGCCTCGATCAGCTCCTGAGGCGCGTTGCGTCCCGTCAGCATCACATGCTTCATCGCCGGCCGCTTCGCCAGCGTCGCGATCACCTCGGCGACGGGCAGGTACTCGTAGCGCAACGCGATGTTGATCTCGTCGAGCACGACGAGGTCGGGTGTCGGCGCCAGGATCATCTCCTTAGCCGCCGCCCAGGCGGCCTCGGCCGCCTTGATGTCGCGCGCCCGGTCCTGGGTTTCCCAGGTGAAGCCTTCGCCCATGACGGCGATCGTGATGGCGTCGCCGAACTTGGCGAGCGCCTCGCGCTCGCCCGATTCCCAGCGGCCCTTCACGAACTGCACCACGCCGACCTTGAAGCCCTGGCCGATCGCGCGCAGCGCGAGGCCGAACGCCGCCGTCGATTTGCCCTTGCCCTTGCCGGTGTGGACCATCACGAGGCCCTTCGTGATGGTCTTCGTTGCCAGCATCTTGTCGCGCGCCTGCTTGCGGATGCGCGACTTCTCGTTGGCGCGGGTGTTGATTTCGTCTTCTGTTTCGGTCATGACGCGGCCTCCGCGGGGGCGCGGCCTGTGAGCCGCGCGAGTTCGTCGTGAACGGCGTTGGCACGCGGCCGCCACAGGCCGCGGTCGATCGCCTCGTTGAAGCGCGCCGCCATGTCGGTGAGCGCGGCGGGATTGGCGTCGGCGATGAAATCGCGCACGCGTTCGTCGCCGAGATAGGCGTCGTACAAGAGGCCGAAATGATGGTCGGCGACGGCGCCGGTGGTCGCGGCGAAGGCGAACAGGTAATCCACCGTCGCCGCCATCTCGAAGGCGCCCTTGTAGCCGTGCTTCATGACCGCCTCGATCCACTTCGGATTGGCGGCGCGGGCGCGGACGACGCGGCCGATCTCCTCGGCCAGCGTCCGCACCTTCGGGGTCTCAGGACGCGAGTGATCGTTCAGGTAGACCGCGGGGCGCTCGCCGCGGGCGGCGGTCACCGCCGCGGTGAGGCCGCCGGCGAACTGGTAGTAGTCGTCGGAATCAAGGATGTCGTGCTCGCGGTTGTCCTGGTTGTGGAGCACGGCGTCGATGCGCGCCACGCGGGCATCGAAAGCGGCACCATCCGACACGCCCTCGACGCCGGCGCCATAGGCATAGGCCGACCAGGCGCGGAACGCCTTGGCGAGATCGCTCTCCTGCTTCCAGCCGCCCTCGTCGATCAGCGCCTGAAGGCCTGCACCATAGGCGCCCGGCTTCGATCCGAAGACGCGGTAGAGCGCGCGCTTGCGCGCTGACTCCGGAGTGGCGCCTTCGGCCACCAGTGTCTGCTGGTCGCGCTGCGCGGCGGCGGCAATCGGATTGATCGCCTCGTCCTCGTCGAGCTCGGCGATGGCGCGCACCGCCGAGTCGAACAGCGCGATCAGGCCCGGAAACGCGTCGCGGAAGAACCCGGAGACGCGCAGTGTTACGTCGACTCGCGGTCGTCCGAGCACCGATGCCGGCAGGATCTCGAAGCCGGTCACGCGTCCCGTGGACGTCTCCCACGTCGGCTGCGCGCCGATGAGTGCCAGGGCCTGGGCGATGTCGTCGCCGCCGGTTCGCATGTTCGACGTGCCCCATGCCGACAGCGCCACGGCGCGCAGATAGTCGCCGTGCTCCTGGGCGTGGCGCTCAACCAGCGACTGGGCGGACGCGAAGCCCAACCGCCACGCGGCGGGCGTCGGCAGCGCGCGGGAATCGACAGAGTAGAAGTTGCGTCCCGTCGGCAGCGCTTCGATGCGGCCGCGCGTGGGCGCCCCGGAGGGGCCGGGCGGCACGAAGCGACCGTCGAGGGCGGTTAGCAACGCGTCGATCTCCCGCGCCCCACAGGCCGTCACTCGCAGACGCAGATCGGTCTCGATCGCGTCGAGCACCGCGCGGGTCGCGGACCACGACTCGTCCGGTGTCCGCTGCCCGCCGACGAGGTCGCGGGCGAGATGTTCGAGCCGCTCGACCGTATCGCCCTCGCTGCGCCATGGCGTGGCGACGGTGTTCAGCGCCGCGGGTCGTGGGCCGGCCCATTCGTGCGCGGGCTCCGGCGCCAGCGGATCGAAATCGAGACTGAGGTCCTTCGCCAGCGCGCGCAGAAGCGATTCATCGCCGGCGCTGGGTCGCGTTGCGCGAACGCGCGGCAGGCGCGCGAGTGCCACTAGCAGATCGGTCAGCGCTTCGCCGTCGGGCGACTCACCGAACACATGCAGCCCGCCACGGATCTGCATTTCCTTGAGCTCGCACAGATAGCCGTCGAGCTGTGCCAGCGCCTGATCGGGATTACCCTTGAGGCTGGCGTCGCGCACGAGCCCGAGCAAATCCGCACGGTCGAGGATGTCGCGCTTGAGCTCGCGGGTCCGGCGTGGGTCCATGCGCGCGGCGTCGTAGTACTCGTCGACGAGACGCTCGAGCTCGGCGAGCGCGCCGTAGCTCTCGGCGCGGGTGAACGGCGGCGTCAGGTGATCGACAATGACAGCCTGGGCGCGACGCTTTGCCTGCGTGCCCTCGCCGGGATCGTTGACGATGAACGGATAGAGGTGGGGC
>DATJIG010000047.1:0-3542 GCA_035493495.1 Alphaproteobacteria bacterium | reverse complement strand
GTCGTTCCCCGAAACGAAGACGCTGTGATGCCCGGGGACGCGCGACGGCTCGATCATCACCGCGCAGTTGACGGTATTGAGCGACTTGATGACGAAGGTGTCGGGCAAGGCGCGCTGGATCTGCTCGGCCAGTGAATCGGTGTTCGACACGGTGAGGTGCGGCGGAAACCCCTGCGAGAAATCGAGCGGGTTGGAGACGTCGAGCAGGATCTTGCCCCTGAGCTCGGCGGCAAGGCCCGAAAGCATGGCGAGCGAGGTGTCGCCGCGCGTGCCGTTGATCACCATGTCGCCATGCGCCGCGGCCTCGGCAAAGGTGCCCGCCTTGCCGCCGGTGCGCTGGGCGAAGCCGAGCACCTTTTCGTTGTCGGCGGCGCGCGCACCCATCATCACGTCGTGGCCCATCGCCACGAGCCTGGTGCCGACGGTCTGGCCGACGGCGCCGGTTCCGAGCATTCCGATCTTCATTGCGACTCTCCGTTGGCCGGAGGTTCTAGCAGCCGGTCGGGCAGAGGCAAATCACGCTGCGGCCCAGGCCGTCTCGCCGCCGATCACGGTGCGCCGCACCCCGAGGTCGTCGCCCAGGTGCACGAAATCGGCACGCATGCCGACGCCGAACGTGCCGCGCTCATTGGCGACGCCGAGGGCTTCGGCGGGATAGCGCGAGGCCATCCGGAGCGCCTCGTCGAGCGGCAGCCCGAGGGTGCGATGAATGTAGGTCACGGCATCGATCATGGTGAGATCGGCACCGGCGAGCGTGCCGTCGGCGAGACGCAGCGCACCGTCCTTGCGGTAGACGGTCTGGCCGGTGAGCACGAAGCTCGTCGCATCCGTCCCGGTGGGCGACATGGCGTCGGTGACGAGGAAGATGCGGCCCGGACCGCGCTTGGCGCGGAGCGCGACACCGATCGAGGCGGCATCGACGTGGATGCCGTCGGCGATGAGGCCAGCCCAGACGGCGCCGAGATCGAGCGCGGCGCCGACCACGCCGGGGTCGCGATTGGCGAGCTGGCTCTGGGCGTTGAACAGGTGCGTCACCATGCTGGCGCCGGCTTCGATCGCGGCCTTCACCACGGTGTAGGAGGCGTTGGAGTGACCGATGCTGACGACGAGGCCGGCTTCGGCCAGCCGCGTGATCTGGTTGGGGGGCACGGTCTCGGCGGCGACCGTGGTCAAGAGGTTCGGGAGGCGCCGGCGGGCGGCGACCAGCGCCAGCAGGTCGGCCTCGTCCATCGGGCGGATGAGCTTGGGATCGTGGGCGCCCTTGCGGGCGACGCTCAGATGCGGACCTTCGAGATGGAGGCCGAGGAAGCCGCGCACGCCCTTTTTGGCCGCGGCCTCGCCGGCGGCGACGACGGCAGCGTTCTTTTCGCGGGTGTCGGTGATCAGCGTCGGCAGGCAGGCGGTGGTGCCGAACTGCGCGAAGGCCGCGCAGATGGTCTCGATGGTTGCGAGGTCGGGCGTGAGATTGAGCAACGCGCCGCCGCCGCCGTTGACCTGCAGGTCGATGAAGCCGGGGGCGAGGATGCCGCCGCCGAGCGCGACTCGCTGCGCGTCCGTCGGCGAGTCGGCGGCGATGATGCCTTCGATGCGGCCGCCGACGACGACGAGCGCCGAGCGCTCCCACCACAGCTCGCCGTCGAAGATGCGGGCGCCGGTATAGGCGATGCGGGTCATAGGGTTTCGGTGACCTTCTTGAGATGCGGCGGGTTGTCGGGATCGAAGCCGCGATGGCGCGCCAGCATCTCGACGAAGGCGTAGAACGAAACGATCAGCGCCAAGGGATCGGTGATCGGGTGACCGGTCTCGACGTGCGGCAAGCGCTGCGCCAGCGCGACGCGCGTGGTGGTGGCATAGGCCGAGGCGCCCTGCCGCGCCAGGCGATCGGCGATCTCGGCGACACCGGCCTCGCCGGCATCGCGGGCGGCGAGCGCCAGCACGGGGAAGCCGGCCTCGACGATCCGGGCCGGGCCGTGCAGGACTTCGGCGGCGCTGTAGGCCTCGGCGTGGATGCCGCAGGTTTCCTTGAACTTGAGCGCGGCCTCCTCGGCGATCGCCAGGGCCGGGCCGCGGCCGAGGACGTAGAGCGAGTCGCGCTCGCCCAGCGCATCGAGGAAGGGCGACCAGTCGAGCGCAACGGCTTCGGCGAGGCTCTCGGGCAATGCGCGGATGGCGGCCAGCAGCGTGGGGTCGTTGACCCAGTGGGCGAGGATGGCGAGGCCGGCGACCACCGAGCTCACGAAACTCTTGGTGGCGGCGACCGATTTCTCCGGGCCGGCCGCGAGGTCGACCGCGAGATCGGAGGCGGCTGCGAGCGGCGAACCCGCGGTGTTGGTGAGCGCGATCGTCAGCGCGCCGTTGCGCTTCGCCGATTCCGTCATGGCGACGATGTCGGGGCTTTTGCCGGACTGCGAGATGGCGATGGCGGCGCAGCTTTCGAGATGCAGCTCGCGGCCGTAGATCGACATCACCGACGGGCCGATCGAGGCGACCGGGACGCCGGCGACGAGCTCGATGGCGTATTTGAGGTAGGCGGCGGCGTGGTCGGACGAGCCGCGGGCGATGGTCGCCACCATCACCGGCTGCAACTGGCGCAAAGCGAGGCCCGCCTGCAACAGGGCGTCGGCACTGCCGCTCAGGAGACGGCGGGCCGCCTCGGGGATCTCCTCGATCTCGATGCGCATGTGTGTGGCGTTGTTGGTCATCAGCGTCCCCTTACGTCGCCGAGGCGGAGCTCGGCAACGAAATCATATGTGTCGCCCCGGTAGATCGAGCGGGTGAATTCGACGACGCGCCCCGAGCTCAGATAGGAGGTGCGTTCGATGTGGAGGCTGGCGACGCCCGGGCTGACGCCAAGCAGACGCGCGTCGTCGTCGCCGAGGCTGACGGCGCGGATGCGCTGGATGGCGCGCACCGGCCGGCTGCCGGTCTTCTCGAGGTGCGCGTAGAGCGATGTTCCGACGCGCTCGGGATCGGGCAGCGTGCGGCTCGACAGCGCAGCGCGCTCGATGGCGAGCGGGGTGTTGCCGGCGAGGCGCAGACGGGCGACGCGGGCGACGCTGTCGGTTGCGGACAGGCCGAGCGCGACAATCTCTTCCGGCGATGGCGGATAGAGGCCGCGGTCGAGCCAGGTCGAACTGACCAGCATACCGCGGCGCGCCATGTCCTCGGTGAAGGAGGTGAGCCGGCTGAGCGACTGCTCGACGCGGTTGGGCTGCGGGGCGACGTAGGTGCCGGAGCCGTGGCGCTGCACGAGAATGCCCTCGCGGACGAGGTGCTGCACCGCCTTGCGGACGGTGACGCGGGACATCTCGACCCGCACGGCGAGGTCGCGTTCGGACGGCAGCGCATCGCCGGGCTTGATGTCGCCGCGATGCACGGCGGCCTCGATCCAGCGCTTCAGCTGCAGATAGAGCGGACCACCGGGCGGCAATGCGATCGACTCGAACAGGGCGTCGGCCGCAGTCGCCATCGCGATGAATTCTCCTTCAGGGCTGGGCCTCATAATACCAATAAAATACCATTGACCAAGCGGAATCTCGGTC
>DATJIG010000046.1:0-26773 GCA_035493495.1 Alphaproteobacteria bacterium | reverse complement strand
CGGCGGCATCATCAAGCACGCCAAGGCGATCAACGCCTTCACCAACCCGACCACCAACAGCTACAAGCGCCTGATCCCCGGCTTCGAGGCTCCGGTGCTCCTCGCCTACTCGGCGCGCAACCGCTCGGCCTCGTGCCGCATTCCGGTGGCGTCCAACCCGAAGGCGAAGCGCGTCGAGGTCCGCTTCCCGGATCCGCTCGCCAATCCGTACCTCGCCTTCGCGGCGATGCTGATGGCCGGCATCGACGGCATCCAGAACAAGATCCATCCGGGCGACCCGATGGACAAGAACCTGTACGACCTGCCGCCGGACGAGCTGAAGAACATCCCGACGGTGTGCGGCAGCTTGCGCGAGGCGCTGCAGTCGCTCGACGCGGATCGCGCGTTCCTCAAGAAGGGCGACGTGTTCCCGGACGATGCGATCGACGCCTACCTCGAGCTGAAGTGGGAAGAGGTCTACAACTTCGAGCACACCCCGCACCCGATCGAGTACGCGATGTATTACTCGTCGTAAGCGACGAGTATCGGACGACGATCAGGGGCTGCCCGCGAGGGCAGCCCCTTTTTCTATGTCCGCGCGAGCGGCTGGCCTATCATTTCCCGTGACTTCGGAGGCTCCCATGCCCGGACATCGCCTGAAACTCACCAACGCGCTCTACGACTACATCGACGAGGTGTCGGTGCGCGACACCGAGGTGCAGCGGCGACTCCGTGCCGAAACCCTCAAGATGCGCGGCGCCCAGATGCAGATCAGCCCCGAGCAGGGCCAGTTCATGCAACTGCTCATCGAGCTGATCGGCGCGAAGCGGACCCTCGAGATCGGGACTTACACCGGCTACAGCGCGCTTGCCGTCGCGCTCGCGCTGCCACCCGAAGGCCAGATCGTCGCCTGCGACGTCAGCGAGGAGTGGACCGCGGTCGCGCGGCGCTACTGGCACGAGGCCGCCGTCGATCACAAGATCGATCTCCGGCTGCAACCGGCGATCGAGACTCTCGACAGGCTGATCGCAGCAGGTGAGTCCGGGAAGTTCGACTTCGCCTTCATCGACGCCGACAAGGAGAACTACGACGCCTACTACGAGCGGGCGCTGCAGCTCGTCCGGGCCGGCGGCCTGATAGCCATCGACAACGTGCTGTGGGGCGGTGCGGTGATCGACACAGCCGACCATACCAAGGACACCCGGGCGATCCGCGCGCTCAACAAGAAGCTCAAGGACGACCAGCGCATCACCATCAGCATGACGCCCATCGGCGACGGCCTCACGCTCGCCCGCAAGCGTTAGCGCAGGTTTACGAGAGCCGCTCGATCGTCCCGTCGGGATGCAGACGGATGCGGTCGCCGTTTCCGATCGCCTCGATGCCCTCGATGCCGACGATCATCGGCAGGTCGTATTCGCGGGCGAGGATCGCGGTGTGGCTGAGCCAGCCGCCGACCTCGCACAGCAGCCCCCGGGCACCGGTGATCTCGGTCAGCCAGTTGGGATGGATGAATCGGCTGACGACGATCTCGTCCGCGCCGACGCCGCCGAGGTCGGTCCCGCGCTCGGCGTCCGCCGCCGTGACGACGCGGGCGCGGCCCTCGACCGGCGGCGCGCCCGATACCAAGGTCCCTTTGAGGAGGCCGGCGCCGGTCGCGACCGACCGCTTGGCGCCAAGCTCCAGGGTCTCGAGCCGCGACAACGTCATGGCCACCGGCAGGAGCACCCCGGCGAACGCCGCCGCGTCGTCGCGCCGCTCCCGCACAGTTTCCGCGAGCGCATGCGCGCGCGCCGGCTCGACGAGGCTTTCGATCTCGTCCAGCGTGAGTTGGAAGATGTCATCCCCGAGGCCGGTGCGCTCGCCCACCGCCACGATGAGGCGGCGCAGCACGGCGACCTCGCGCAGCACGTAATGCTTCGCGTCCTCCTTGAGCGCCTGGAACCGGGTCGCCCGCGCGACCTGCGCGGCGAGGCGACGATCGAGCGCGATCGTCGGCGCGTGGCCGTGCCGCGGCGCCGGCGCCGTGCGAAGATGGCCGAGGGCGAAGTCCGCGATCCGCGCGTCCTCGCCGTAGCGTGCCTGGCCGAGCTCGTAGTCGAGCGCCGCGCGGTGGCCGAACTCGGCGACGAACGCGCGCCGCGCCTCGTCCGGCGGCAGCGCCGGCAGTCGCGCCTGGAGCGCGGATGCGATCGTCTCCGGCGGAACCATCAGGCTTTCCGCGCGAAGGCCGCGCGCTGACAGCTCCTTGCGAGCGATCTGCCCGTAGAGGGCCGCCAGCAGATTGACCATTGAGGCCTCGACGTAAGTCTCAGTAACGAAGCGCCGGCGCACCTCGCGCAGCAGCGCGAACAGCTCGGCGTCCCTCAGCCGCGACGGGTCGATCACCTGCTCGACCGCCATGCGCTTCAGGAAGGCGCGCAGGAAATCCCCGCGGAACCGCGCCTCGACCTTGTCGGCGAGCCGCGCCAGACGGAACGTCGCGAACGCGGAGATCGGCGCCATGCGCCGCTTCTCCTCGACGGCATTGACGTAGAGGTTGCCGAACGCGCTCACCAGGTAGGGCGCGCCGTCCTCGGCCACGTCATATGCGAGCCCGAGGCGGCGGCTGGCGAGGTCGACGCTGCCGCCGGGCTGCCAGAAGGACTCGAGCAGCGACAGGGTCGCCGGCGTCGGGCGCGGCACGAGCTCCGACATCTCGGACTGTATCAGCACGTGGCCCTCGCTCGGGGCGTCGCGCAGAAGATCGAGCAACCGAGCGCGCTCCGCCTCGATGCGACCTTGGGCGTCGGCCGAGCGGACCCGGGTGATATCGCGGCTCTGCAGTATGTAGAAGCGGCCGCCCTTGTAGGCCCATTCGATGTCCTGCGGGCGACCGAACAGCTTTTCCGCCTTGCGGCCGAGGGCGAGCAGCGGCGCTACGTCGATCGGGGGGTGCACGTCGCCGATCAAAATTCCGCTGCGTCGGCCGGCGCAATAGGACCGTGGCGTCCGGCCGCCGGAGACCAGCGCCTCGCCGACTCCGTCGATCATCTCGATCAGTGCCTGGCCGCCGTGCTCGGGATGCCGCGTGAACAGCACGCCGGCCCACTCGGCGTCGATCATCTCCTGGACGATGATTCCGCCGGTCTCGGCCGACACCGCGTAGCGCGTCGCCGCCGCACCCGCGAACGAACGCTGCACCGTCTGCACGGCGTCGCCGAGACGATCCTCGGAGACGTCGAGCACGCTCTCGAACACGCCGGCGAAGCTGCGGTCCTTGCCGTCCTCGCGCAGTCCCGACGAGCGCACAGCGACTCGAGCGACGCCAAGATGCCTCCAGGCGCGGTCGACGATGTCCGCGTTTAGACCCGACATGGCGCCTACCCTTCCGCAACGCTTGAGGAGCCGCGCAGCACGACGCCGCGCGGAACCGGAAATCCCGCCTCGATAAGCTGTCCGAGACGCGAGGCCTTCATCCCCGTCCCGGGCACCAGGTGCGCGTGGGCGAGCGGTACGATCGGTCCGTTCGCCGCGCCGCGCCGCGCGCGCCCGCGCGCGAGCCAGGCGCGCTGGAGCAGGATCAACGCCGCGCTGATCACGGCATAGAGGTTGCCGGCCGCCGACAGCGGCGTCATCGCGAATCCGAGCAGCGGCGTGCCGACGATCCACAACAGCAGGCGCTTGCGCCCGGCGAGATCGAGCGTGCGCTCGATGTAGAGCGCGATCAACGCTGCGAACAACGCGGGCAGCACCATCGTCGCGTCGGGCACGGCCACATCCTTCATCCAGAGAAAGCCTTCGGGCCGCGCCGCGGCCGCCCGGTCGAGCGCCGCGATCGACACCAGGAACAACGGCAGGAACAGGAGCGCGAGCAGATTGCGCGCGGGCGTCAGCCCGTTGCGGCTGTAGAGCGCGCGGATGGCGCGCGCGAGCCTCGGCGGGTCCTGGGCCAGCCGCGCCTTCAGCGCGGCGATCTCGCCCTTGATCGCGGTCATGCGGATCTGGTCGCGCTCGGACTTGAGTGTGATCGGCAACACCAGAAGACGCATGACCACGGCGAGCAGGACGATGCCGGCGAGCAGCGTCCCGGCCCGTTCCGCGACCCAGCCGACGACGGCGGCGACCGACGCGGCGACGCGGTCGAGGATGGTGCGATTGCGCTCGGCCTCCCAGCGCGCGACGTGCGGGAGCTCAGCCTGGACCTGGGGCTTCTCGTAATATTCCCACGGCACGGTGTAGCGGCCGAGGAACTCGTATCCCGCCTGCGTCAGTTCGTAGCCCATGACCTGGGCGCTGAAGCAGCTCCGGCGGTTGTAGCAGGGAATGATGATCGGCCGGTGCGGAAGCTCGCGGATGCGCGCATCGAGCTCGGCCGAGGGCATCGGTCGCATGTTGATGTTGACCGCGTCCGGCAGGTGCCACCACGCGTATTCGCCCTCGTACCGGATGTCGAGGAACAGCGCGTTGGCGTTGGCGATGAGGTCCTTGACCTCGGGCGTGTCGAGCAGCGTCTCGGAATTCCGATACGGCGGCACCGTGCGTAGCGTCTTGATCTTGCTCGCATCGACTCCGGTGGTCGGGCGATTCTCGGTCAACCACTTCTCGAATCCGCCGGCGATGAATTTCGCCGAATAGCCCGCGGCCGCCATATCCTCCGCCGCCTCGTGGCTGCGGTTGCCGTTGTGGCACAGTACGATCGCAGTCTTGCCCTTTAGGTCGAGCTCGCCGTCGCGCACCTTCTTCATGAAGTCGGGGAAGCGCGTGTAGGTGAACCCAGGCACTTGGCCCATCGCCGCCTCCACCTTCTCGCGCACGTCGATGAAGACGTAGTCGTCGGCATGCCCCGCCGCCTTGGCGGCCAGCAGGTCGACGAGCTGATCGGTCGAGATCGACAGCGGGTCCTTGACCTGGTTGCGGAAGGAGATGTCGCGGATGTTGGGATCGAGCACCGGGCGCCCGCGCTCCTGCGTCGGACGCACCAGCGTCGCCTGGAGGCGGTCGGCGCGCTCCCCCGCGCGCTCCTGCCATTGCCAGACGTTCATGCCGACCGAGACGACGAGCAGGCCTAACGCGCAGAGCACCACGATCTTGAGGCGGCGAATGCGGCGGCGCGAGGCGCCGTCATCGTCGCCGCCGGCCCAGCGGCTTCCGACCAGCGCGCCGCCGCCGAGGACGACCGACAGCAGCGCGAACATCTGCGACAGCGACGAGACCGAGCTGATGATCAGGTCGGGCGCGGGAATGGCGAACGCCGGAAACGGCGACAGCGCGAACACCACGGTCGCGCCAAGCGATCCAACTCGTCGACGGCTCATGAACGGTCCCCCACGGATGTTCGCCCCCCTCATCCGTGGCGGACATCGCAATGGCCGGCGCAATTCTCGACGGCCAATGGATTGAAATATTAATCCATTTTTAAACTTTATTGGGTGTGCGGCAAGTAAAAGCACGGCCCAACACGCACATTGGCATGTTGGTTAACCGGTTTCCGGGACTCCGGACGGTAAAACGTGCGTGAGGACTAGTGCAGGCGGGAGCGGAAGCGCCCGGCGACGACGTTGCGCTGCGGGGAATTGTGCTGTGGAGGCGCCGCGGCTGCCGGAGTCTCTTTGGGCGCCGGCCGCGACGCCGGCGGAGCCGCGACGAACAAGGACGCGGGAAGGCTGAACTTCACCACCGTGCCCTTGTCGACATGGCTTTCGATCTGCAATTCGCCGCCGTGCAGCTCTACGAACGCCTTGGCCAGCGGCAGCCCGAGGCCGGTGCCCTGGAAGCGTCGCGTCAGCGCGTTCTCGACCTGCCCGAACGGCTCGAGCGCGGTCTGGATCTTCTCCGGCGGGATGCCGATGCCGGTGTCGGAGACGCTGACGATGCTGCCGTAGGCGGGATGCCATGACGCCGACACGGTCACCGTTCCGCCCGGCGGCGTGAACTTCACCGCGTTGGACAGCAGGTTGAGCATGATCTGCTGCAGCCGGCGTCCGTCGGCGTTCGCCGGCGGCAGCTTCGCGTCGATGTGGGTGACGATGCGGACCGCCGAACGGTCGGCGTGATCGCTCAGAAGCGCGAGCGAGAGCTCGATGATGCTCTTGAGGTCGACCCGCTCGATCTGCAGCTCGAACTTCCCGGCTTCGAGCTTCGACACGTCGAGGATATCGTTGATCAGCGACAGCAGGTGCGTGCCGGAGCGATGGATGTGCTTGACGTACTCGGCGTAGCGATCGTCTCCGAGCGGCCCGAAGATCTGCATCTCCATCATCTCGGAGAAGCCGTTGATCGCGTTCAACGGAGTGCGCAGGTCGTGGCTGATGTTGGCGAGGAACTCCGTCTTGGCACGATTGGCTATCTCGGCGTTGTCGCGGGCACGCGCGAGCTCGGCAGCGTGCGCCCGCTTGCCGATAATGTAGTCGCCCAGCGCGTTGACCGAGGCGGTGAGCGTCGCCACCTCGAGCGACTGCCCGGCCGGAAGCGGCGCGGCCGACGTCAGGCGGTCCTGCCGGAACTCGTCGAGCCGCTGGACGATCTTATGGATCGGTCCGACGACGAGGCCGGTCATCACTGCGTACACCAGGAGGCTCAGCGTCAGGCACGCGCCGCCGGCGATGGCGGCCAAGAGATAGGCGTGCCGGGTCGCCTCACGGTCGGCGGCCGAGCCGTTCCACTCGATGGCGACGCGGCCGAAGGTCTGGCCGTGAAACATCACTTGGCGGGAGAACGACAACCGGCTCTCGTCGTCGATCAGGCCCTGGCGTTGCCAGGCCACGAGCGGAATGCCGTTTTCGTTGCGGATCATCACCCGGTGCACGGTGTCGTCATGGGCGACGAGCTGCATCACGATGGTCTGCAGCCTCGGCACATCCTCGGCGATGAGATTGTCGAGCGAGGATTCGATCAGGAGGTCGAACTTCTGCTGGCGATCTTCGGTCATCGCCTCCCGGAGATAGCGATATTCCATGTTGCGCACCGCGCTCGCGGTGATGAAGCCGACCATCACCGACAGCACCGTCAGCGCCAGCAGCAACTGCGTACCCAGCTTGAGGCGCTGGAGACGAAACGTGCTGCTCGGTCCGAGGTCGGTCGGCATCAGCGCGCGCTCGGCGAGGACGCTTTGGAGAAGAACAGCTCGTTCTCGGCGACGGCCTGGCGCGTCGCCTCGAAGTCGGAATCGACGCCCGGCATGAAACCGTCGAAGCGGAGGGAGGCAAGCGCCTCGGAGTCCTTGACCCGCAGCAGGGCGGCGCGCAGGCCCGTCACCACCGCGTTGTCCAACCCGGCGCGCGCGACCCACGGCTTGGTCGCGTTGGGGAAGCGGCTGAGCTCGCGGATCGGCGTACCGCGGGCGACGAGCTTGGCGAACATTGTCTCTTCGAGCGCGCCGGCGTCGAACAATCCGGCGCCGACCGCTGCGCCGACCGCGTCGTGGCGCCCGAGGTACTCGAAGCGGCTGAGATCGCGCGCGAAGATTCCGCTCTTCGCCAACTGATACTGAGGCACGTAGCGGCCGAGCGTCGACGTCTCCGCCCCGAAGGCGAAGGTGCGGCCGCGCAGGTCCTGAAGCGTTTTGATGTCGCTGTCGCGGTGCACGGCGACGATGCCGTAGAACTCATTCTTGCCGCGCATACTCTCCATCGCCAGGATCGAGAGCTTGGGATTTTCCCTCTTTGCCTTGACGTAGGACGCGGCGCCGAGGCGCATGATGTCGACCTCGCCCTGAACGATGAGATCGGTTCCGTCCTCGTAGCCGTTCACGACCTTGAGGCGGATCGCGGTCGGTTGCTTCATCGTCACCGACAGCTCGCGCTCGATCGCGGTGAGGATCGGACGGAGCTGAATGACCATATCGGAGGGCTTGTCCGACGCGTAGGCGCCGAACGTGAGCTCGGTCGCCGGAGCGGTTCCGGCCGTCATAGCTGTCGCCACGACGAGCAGCGCGCACACCCGCAACTGTGCCGTCACCCGAGCGATCAGCACAGATTGCGATGCGGAAACAAAATGGTTGAAAAAGGCGATCACGCGTAGACTCCGGAGCCACTGACGCTCGGACGACGAGAGTGCACTTCGCGCGGTTAACAAGCGGTTAAAGATTCATAAGACCGGACGCGACGAACGACGGGCAACTCGCGATTGCTCTTCACTTTTTCATATTCGGTTCGGAATCCGGGAGGCGGCCACCATGACCGGCGTGAGCGACGGCGACGGGAGGCAGAGGCCTGCGCCCTTGCGCCGGACAGCGAGACTCCGGTCGTCGATCGGCGACGGGCTTACGCTTGCGCGCGAGCGCTAGCGATCAGGCGCGGCCGAGGCGCAGCTTGAGGTAGCGGCCAACCAGCATGGCCGCCGGATAGAGAACCTGCTCCTCGGTCTGGGCGTGCAGGATCAGCTTTTCGGCGAATCTGGCGGCGTCGGGCTTGCCCTCCTCGTTCGCGGCGTTCGCGAGCTCCGTCAGCGCGGCGACGACAGCGGCGTGTTCTTCGAGCATGTGCGGCAAATCCGCCTCGAGTCGATCAGTCATTGCGAGCACCGCCGACATGTCCGCCTCGACCGTGCCGCGCGCGAGATCCGCCAGAAGGCCGAGCGGCGGCATCGCGTACTCCTCCTCCTTGACGAAGTGCGGATGGAGCAGGCGCCCGACATTGCGGGCCGCATCGGCCGTGCGGCCGCCGGTGCCGATGGCCGCAGCGAGGTCGGCATGGAGTTCCTGATGCTCGATCTTCAACGGCTCTGGCGTGCGGAGATTCATGACGCTCTCCCGATCAGTCCTCGTGGTGCAAAGGCATATTGCCGAGCACCGCCTGGCGGACGCTCTCGGCAAAGGTGATGAATCCGAGCTCGGCACTGATGCGCTCCCGCGCGGCCGCGACCTCGGCCTCGCTCTTCGGCTCCTTCGGCGCGGATTGCAGTGCCCGAACGTGCGCCAGCTTCTCGCCGAGGGAATGCTCGATCGTCTCCGCGAGCACCGCGCGCACGGGCCGCAGGTCGCCGGTTGCGACCGCCCGCTCTGCCGCCGGGACCATCGGTCCGTAATCGATTCCCGCGGGCTTGACGCCGGTGAACACGGCGCCTTCGCCGGCGCGGTGAAGCCGGACTGCCGTCTCGAGGAACGAGCGATCGGCGAGCGCGCGCGCCTCGCCGCCAAGCACCCGCACCGCGCGTGCCTGGCCGAAGGCCCCCTTCAACTCCGCCTCGGCGGCTTGCGGCGCGTAGGGCAACACCAGATTGACGTTTCCGGTGTCGAGCGCCTTAGCCACCGCCTGGGCGACCGGCCCATCGACCGAATCGCAGTGGGCAAGGGCCATGCGCGGACTGACAGCCAAGCTGGCGAGGAACAGTAAACCGACTAGGGATGTACGGATCATCGGGCCCTCCTGGGTGCTCACGAAAAATTTTCGCACTTCGACCGAAGACCGCTGTTGATGTACCTCAACGAAACCCGAAATTTCCGACGGCTCGCTTCGCCGGCGCCGCCGCACTATCTATGGTAGCAGTGGCCCCGGCCCCTACATTATGATGCCGCGCGCCCGTCCCCACCGTAACGTTTTGTGGTCCATGGCCGATCTGTTCAGCAAAGCCGCCAAGTCCGCCACGCCCAAGAAGTCCGCTGCCGCCGACGACGGCTATTCCGCCAAGCACATCGAGGTCCTCGAGGGCCTCGAGCCGGTGCGTCGCCGCCCGGGCATGTACATCGGTGGCACCGACGCGGCGGCAATGCACCATCTCGTCGCCGAGATCCTCGACAACTCGATGGACGAGGTCGTCGCCGGCTACGCCAAGCACATCGAAATCAAGATCGAGCAGGACAACTGGGTGACGATCGCCGACGACGGCCGCGGCATCCCGGTCGATCCTCATCCCAAGTTCCGGAACAAGTCGGCGCTCGAGGTCATCCTCACCACGCTCCACTCGGGCGGCAAGTTCGACGGCAAGGTCTACCAGACGTCGGGCGGTCTGCACGGCGTCGGCTCCTCGGTGGTAAACGCGCTGTCCGACAAGCTCGAGGTCGAGGTCTCCCGCGACAAGAAGGTGTGGCGCCAGGACTACAGCCGCGGCAAGCCCAAGGGCCCGCTCAAGGCGACCGGCAGCACCAGCGGCCACGGCACAAAGATCCGCTTCCACCCCGACCCCGAAATCTTCGGCGACAAGGTCGACTTCAGCGCCACCCGTCTGTTCCGCATGGCGCGCGCCAAGGCGTATCTGTTCGCCGGTGCCGAAGTCCGCTGGAGCTGCGATGCGTCGCTGATCGAGAAGGACTCCGAAGTCCCGACCCAGACGGTGCTCAAGTTCCCGGGCGGCCTCGGCGACTACCTGTCGGGCCTCGTCAACGGCCGCGGCACGCTGACCGAGAAGCCGTTCGTCGAGCAGGCCGAGCTGCCCGACAGCGCCGGCCGCGTCGAGTGGGCGATCGCCTGGCCCGAGGACGGCGAGGGCCAGGTCTCCAGCTACTGCAACACCGTGCCCACGCCCGAAGGCGGCAGCCACGTCCAGGGCCTGCGCTCGGGCCTCACCCGCGCGCTGAAAGCCTACGGCGATCTCACCGGCAAGCGCGGCGCTTCCGGCATCACCGCCGACGACGTCATGGACGGCGCGGTGATCGTGCTGTCGCTGTTCTTCCGCAATCCGCAGTTCCAAGGCCAGACCAAGGAAAAACTGGCGAGCCCGGAAGCCGGCAAGCTGGTCGAGGCGGTGGTCAAAGACCACCTCGACCACTGGCTCACCGGCGATCCCAAGAGCGCCGATGAATTGCTCGCCCGCATCATCGAGCGCGCCGAGGAGCGCGCGCGGGCAAAGAAGGCGATCGAGTTCTCACGCAAGACCGCAACCCGCAAGCTGCGTCTTCCGGGCAAGCTCGCCGACTGCTCGCGTGAGAATGCCGAGGGCACCGAGCTATTCCTGGTCGAGGGCGACTCGGCCGGCGGATCGGCGAAGTCGGCGCGCAACCGGGAGACGCAGGCCATCCTTCCGTTGCGCGGCAAAATCCTCAACGTCGCGACGGCTTCGATCGACAAGTTCCAGGGTAACCAGGAGCTCGCCGATCTGGTGCAGGCGATGGGCAGCGGCATCCGCGATCACTTCGTGATCGAGAAGCTGCGCTACGAGCGCGTCATCATCATGACGGACGCCGACGTCGACGGCGCCCACATCGCCTCGCTGCTGATCACGTTTTTCTACCGCGAGATGCGTGGCCTGATCGAAGCCGGCCGGTTGTACCTGGCGCAGCCGCCGCTCTACCGCCTCACCCAGGGCGGCACGACGATGTACGCCCGCGACGACGCCCACAAGGACGAGCTCCTGAAGACCGCCTTCAAAGCGCGCGGCAAGGTCGAGATCAGCCGATTCAAAGGTCTCGGCGAGATGCCGCCGGCGTCGCTCAAGGAAACGACGATGGACCCGAGCAAGCGCACGCTGCTGCGCGTCATCATCCCGAAGGGCGAGACCGGCCTCACCGCGACACGGGTCGAGAGTCTGATGGGACGCAAGCCTGAGCTCCGACTCGCGTTCATCCAGGAGCATGCGCGCGAGGCCCAGAACCTCGACGTCTGAGCACTTCGACGTTCGAGCGACGCGAGTCATCAAGCAAAGCTGTGCCGTAGCCACATGCGCGGCACAAATCGGCTCACAATTTTGCAATGCCGTTCCGCCGTGCCTTCGCCGCACGCGCGCATACGTTGGCCCTCCCCGATCGCAAACGATTGTCAGGAGGATGCCCGATGCGCCCGTCTCACGTATTCCTTTCCGCGGTCGCGGCGTTCGCGCTGGCCGCGTGCGCGCAGAACTCCCAGCAGGCCTCGGACACGAGCGGCGCCGCAGGGAACGCCAGCGCCAGTTCCGCGGCGTCGACCCAAGGCTCGACCGGCCTGCGCATGTATCTCCCGAACTCCGGCATCACGTCGCGGCATGTGGCCGACCAGTTCAACTTCAACGATGTGGCGACCGAATCGCGCGGCAAGCCCGTCCCGCTCGTCGTCCTCGGCGATCCGATGGGTGCCGACCGGCAGGCGTTGGGACAGGCTATCGCCCAGGATCTCCATGGCTCGAACTGGGCGGGCTCAGGGATCACCTTCGTGCCCACGACCGGAGCGGCGTTGTCACAAAGCCGGGCGATCGATGATCGCAGCATCAGCCCGTTCTCGCTGGTAATGATGATCAACGGGCCGAACGACGTCACGGCCCAGGCCATGTGCAACAATCCGGCGATCGACTCTCGTGTCGCCAGCGCTCCCGGTGCCACTCCCCCGCGCTCGGGAACGAGCGGCGCCAGCGGAACCGCCCCGGAGTCCGGAGCCGCCATGGGCGCGTCCGCAGCCAACTCATCGCCGGTCACGGTGATCAGCGCGCTGTGCCGCTATGACAAGGAAGTCTCCGATGTCAGCGGCAAGACCAATGTCACCGGCGTGACCGACCCGGCGTTCCGCGGCCTCGTCAACGCGACATTGGCCGAGATGGCGGGCCCGCAGTCGACCAACGCCAACGACACCCTGCAGGGCGACAAATAGCGCCCGGGACCGTACGGACGAGCGGCCTTATAAGCGGCCTTATAGAAGTGTACGAAGCCCCCGCGTCGGGGGGCTTCGTCGTTTCCGGTGGGACTGCGGTTGCTTTCGCCGCGTCGGCAGTGAAACCGGCGCTGACGCAAATTCGGGCAGCGGCGTTGAACGCCCGGCTCCCGCCCCATAAGGGGTCCGCTCCAGCGGACCCGCTACGCCCCGTTTAAAGGCGCAGTTCCGCGCATATCTGGCCACCATCGCGGAACGATGATTTGACTTTTCCCGGGGGAGACCCACTTATAAGGCGCCCTTGATGGGCCCAGGTGCCCTTTATGGGCCGTTCTGCCATTTGGGCAGGACCATTTGCGAACCAAGGTGATCGCACCCCGAATGACTTTCGAAGAGTTGGGCTTAAGCCCTGAAGTGCTCCAGGCCGTCACGGACGCCGGCTACAAGGAGCCCACGCCGATCCAGGCGCAAGCTATTCCGTACGTCCTGATGGGACGCGACATTCTGGGCTCGGCCCAGACCGGAACCGGCAAGACAGCGTCCTTCACACTTCCGATGATCGACATCCTGGCGTCGGGCCGGGCCAAGGCGCGGATGCCGCGCTCTCTCATCATCGAGCCGACGCGTGAGCTCGCGCAGCAGGTCGCGAAGAACTTCGAGACCTACGGCAAGTACAACAAGCTGACGATGGCGCTGCTGATCGGCGGCGAATCGTTCGGGCCGCAGATGCAGAAGCTCGACCGCGGCGTCGACGTCCTGATCGCCACCCCCGGCCGCCTTCTCGACCACTTCGAGCGCGGCGGCATCCTCCTCAACGATGTGAAGATCCTCGTCATCGACGAGGCCGACCGGATGCTCGACATGGGTTTCATTCCCGACGTCGAGAAGATCGCGTCCATCATCCCGAAGATCCGTCAGACGCTGTTCTTTTCGGCGACGTTCCCGCCCGAGGTGAAGCGCCTCGCCGACGCGTTCCTGATGAACCCGAAGGAGATCGCGGTCGCCGCGCCCTCCTCCACCGCCGACACCGTCGAGGCGTTCCTGGTCAAGACCAGCGCGCGGATGAAGCGCGAGACGCTGCGCCATGTCATCGGCTCGGAGCAGGTTCAGAACGCGCTGATCTTCTGCAATCGCAAGCGTGACGTCGACGTGCTGGCGACCTCGCTGCGCCGCCACGGCTTCAAGGCCGCCGGTCTCCACGGCGACATGGCCCAGGCCCAGCGCACCGCGACGCTCCAGTCGTTCCGCGACGGCGAGATCAATCTGCTGGTCGCGACCGACGTCGCCGGCCGCGGCATCGACATCCGCGGGCTGTCGCACGTCTTCAACTTCGACGTGCCGTTCCACGCCGAGGATTACGTCCACCGCATCGGTCGCACCGGCCGCGCCGGTCTGAGCGGCCGCGCGATCACGCTGACGACCTCGGACGACGGCAAGTTCCTCGACGCCATCCAGAGCCTGATCAAGAAGCAGATCCCCGTTCTCGACGCTATTCCTGGCGAGCCCGAAGCGGCCGCAGAGCCCGAGGCGCCGCACGCCGAAGGCGAGGCCGAATCCGGTCGTGGACGCGGACGCGAGCGAGGCGGTCGTGGCCGCGGCCGTACCGACCACCGCCGTCACGCCCAGCGGGAGAATTCCCCGGAAACGCCGCGCGAGATCGTGGCGCGTGAGCAGCAGGCCCCGGCCCGTGAGGTCACTCCGAGTGAGCAGCCGGCGCCGTCCCGCGATGTCACGCCGCGCGAAGTGACGGCGCGCGAGGCGACTCCGCGCGAAGTTCCCACCCCGCCTCGCGCCGCCAACTCCCAGAACGGCGACCGCAAGGTGGTGGTCGGTCTCGGCGACCACGTGCCGGCGTTCCTGCAGCGCCCGGTTCGTCGCAGCGCGGCGAGCTGATCGCATAAGATCGACGACGGAAAGGCGGCGGCAACGCCGCCTTTTTCATATCCGGATCAGAGCGCCTGGCGCCGCGTCCGTACCTGTACCGGATGGGGCGGCACGAGTTGCGCCTGCGCCGCGCGCAGGCACCGCCACAGCTCCTCGATGTACGGCGCGACCTCGAGGATCACCGCCGCGGCGAGCGTGATCACGACGTAGGCGACGGGCAGCGGCGGGGTCTTCCAAGCGAGTGCGAAGGTCGCGGTCTCCGGTCCCACGCCGAACAGCGCGAGGAACTGGCCCCAGTGGATCACCATCAGCAACAGGAACGCCGTGAACGGCAGCACCTCGAGGAAACTGTGGGCGTGCTGCTCGATGTCCGTGATGTCGCGCTTGCCGGTTGCATAGCCGATGTCCCACCAGCCGGTCGCCTCGTGCAGCGCCAACAACACGATCAGGATCGCGATCACCAGCGCGTTGATCTCGAACAGCAGGGCCAGTACGAGGCCCTATCCCGCCTCGCCGAACATCGCGAGGTGTAAGAGCGATTCCTTGGCGCCGGTGGTCTGTTGGATGCCCGACGCGCGGTGGCAGACGTAATCGACGACGCCCGCGAACATCCACAGCGGGATGACGAAGAAGAACATCAGGTCGATGACCGCGGCGATTTCCATAGGCGCCTCCCGTGGGGCGCGTCGGCCCAATCGGATGGAACGCCGGGCCCCTGACGCGGTTCCGCCGCGGCACCGCCCAAAGGCTTCAAACAGCGGTCATTTCAGTCGTTTCCAGGCCCCGGCCAGTTGACTCGGCAGGGCGGCGGCGCGACGATTGCCGCCCTTCGATGCCCGCCCCGGACCACTTCCGCCAGGACCCGCGATGAACGAGAGCACGCCCGCGATCAAGGATTACGCGACCCGCACCGCCGACGGCAAATACGTGGTCGGCGGCCTCAAATACGACCGGCCGTTCCGCATCCGTCGCCTCGGGCATTTCGGCTTCAACGTCGCCCAGTACGACGAGGCCGTGCGCTTCTACACCGACGTCCTCGGCTTCGACATCTCGGACGCTCGCAGCTACGCCGAGCGCCTCAAGCCCGAGCAGCTCGCCGAGCTCGAGAAGCGCGGCGGCAAGCCGCACGGCTGCTTCACCCGCTACGGCACCGACCATCACGCGCTGGTGCTGTTCAACAAGCAGTACCGCGAGATCGCCGATCCACCCGGCCGCTGGCGTCCCGGCGTCACCGTCAACCAGATCACCTGGCAGGTCGGCAGCCTCGGCGAGATCGGCGACGCCATTAAATACTTCCAGCGCGAGAACGTGCCGATTCTGCGCTCGGGCCGCGACATGCCCGGGTCGAACTGGCACACCTACCTCCACGATCCCGACGGCAATACCAACGAGCTGTTCTGGGGCATGGAGCAGATCGGCTGGGACGGCCACTCGAAGCCGAAGGCGATCTACTACCGCGCCTTCCAGAAGGCGCCCGAGCTGCCGCAGATGTCGGAATTCGACGAGGTGCAGCAGGCGCTCGCCAAGGGGATGGACATCACCCAAGGCTACCGCTTCACCGAGAAGCCGGAATGCCGGTTCGACGTCCAGGGGCAGTCGCTGGCGCGGCCGTTCAAGGTCGTGCGCCTGGGACCGGTGCGGCTGTTCGTCGCCGACCTCGAGCAGGCACGCGACTTCTACGCCCGCAAGATGGGCTTCGTGCTCACCGAGGAGACGACCTGGAAGGGCCACCGCTGCCTGTTCCTGCGCTGCTCGAACGAGCACACCGCGGTCGCCCTCTACCCGCTCGCGCTGCGCGAGGAGCTCGCCAAATACGGGCTCTCGACCCACACCACCAGCTTCTCGCTCGGGATGCAGGTCGCGAACTACGAGCAGCTCAGGGCGGCCCGCGACTTCCTCAAGGACGCCAAGGTCAAGACCATCGATCTTCCCTTGGAGCTGTTCCCCGGCATCGACTATATGATCAACGCCCAGGACCCCGACGGGCACCTGATCCAGCTCTACTACTACATGGAGCAGATCGGCTGGGACGGCCGTCCGCGGACGGCGTCGGAGCGGCGCAAGGTCGAGGCCGGCGTATGGCCAGAGGCGCTCGATCCGATGTCCGACAGCATGATGGGCGAGCCGTACCTCGGTCCCTGGGGCTGAGGATCGGGAATCGGGGTCCGGAACGCAATCTCGGGCGGGTGCTGACCCGCCCTTCTTTCGTCACCATCACTAGAAATACGTCACCAAAAAATACGTCACTCCAATTGAGGGGAAACATCCGTGGCTGAATTCCGACTGTTGAACTACGCCGGCCCGAAGGGCAAGGCGACGCCTGCCATCCTCGTCGACGAGAAGGTCATCGACCTCGGCAAGGCGATCGCCATCTACAAGCGCAAGAACCCGGTGAAGTTCGGCATCGACTCGACGCTCGCCGTGCTGGCCGACTGGCCGAAGGCGAAGGTCGCGTTCAAGAAGATCGCCGACGATCTCGCCAAGAATCCGAAGAGCGCCTACGCCAAGATCGCGGTGCCGCTGAAGCGCGTGAAGCTGCTGGCACCGATCCTCTATCCGTCGTCGGTGTTCTGCATCGCGTCCAACTACCGCGACCACCGCGCCGAGATGGGCAACAAGGATCCGATGCCCGACAAGGCGACGCGCACGCCGGTGTTCTTCCAGAAGACTCCGGCGCAGACCATCGTCGGTCATGGCCACAAGATCCACCTGCCCCACACCTCGACCGCGATCGACTGGGAAGCCGAGATCGCCGCCGTCATCGGCAAGCCCTGCTACAACGTCACCGCCGACAAGGCGCTCGACTACGTCGCGGGCTACCTCGTGCTCAACGACATGTCGATCCGCGGCCCAAAGGCCGAGGAAGCGACCACGCCCGAGCTCAAGAAGTTCCGCAACGACCGCTTCCGCCGCAAGAACTGGGACGGCTCGTGCCCGATCGGCCCGTGGCTGACGCCGAAGGACTTCGTCAAGGACCCGTACAACCAGACGATCCAGCTCTGGGTCAACGGCGAGCTGATGCAGAACGGCAACTCCGGCGACATGCACTACACGATCGAGGAGCAGATCGCCTACCTGTCGCAGCACCTCACCCTGCAGCCTGGCGACATCATCACCACCGGTACCCCGGCGGGCGTCGGCAAGGGCAAGGGCATGTACCTGAAAGCTGGCGACAAGATCACCACAACCGTCGGCCAGCTGGGCACGCTCGAGACCAGCTTCATCCCGCCGAAGGCCTAACGCGAAAGGCGAGCGGGAGACCGCTCGCCTTTAATTTTCGTCGCGCGGACCTCCGTTCGACAGGACAGTCCACATGAAGATCTGCCGCTTCAACGACGGTCGCCTCGGAGTCGTCCAGGGCGACCATCTCTACGACGTGACGTCGGCGCGCGACCAGGCGCTGCGCGGCGCGAAGAGCGATCGCTGGTCGGATCCGGTGATCGCCAATCTGCCCGCCGTCATCGCCGCCATCGGCGAGTCGACGCGCTGGGGCAATCCGATCCCGCTCAATTCGGTGAAGCTCCTGAGCCCGGTCGAGCGTCCGAGCAAGCTGGTCGCGGCGCCGACCAACTACCGCGATCACATCGCCGAGATGCAGAAGGTCTCGGCCAGCAATCCGGTCAAGCGGCCGCAGGACATCGGCACCGCCGGCATGTTCCTCAAGGCGACGTCGTCGCTGGTCGGCCCGTCCGAAGGCATCAAGCTGCGCTTCCTCGAGCGCCGCAACGATCACGAGGTCGAACTCGCGCTGATCATCGGCAAGACCGCGAACCAGGTGGCCCAGGCCGACGCGCTCGATTACATCGCCGGCTACTGCATCGGCCTCGACATCACCCTGCGCGGTCCCGAGGATCGCAGCTTCCGGAAGTCGATCGACACCTATTCGGTGCTCGGGCCGTGGATGGTGACGGCGGACGAGATCGCCGATCCCGACAACCTGCGGCTGCGGCTCGGCGTCAACAACGAGCCGCGCCAAAACGCCAACACCAGGGACATGGTCTACTCGGTACGTCGGTTGATCGAGTTCGCCTCGGCCTTCTACACGCTCCATCCGGGCGATGTCGTGTACACCGGCACGCCGTCGGGCGTCAGCGCGATCAAGCCGGGCGACACGCTGATCGCCGAGATCGACAACATCGGCCGCATGCACGTCGCCGTCGGCGCGGCCTAGACACTTCGACTAAGGAATTCCCATGAAGGCGATCGTCATCCACGAATACGGCCCGCCCGAGGTCATGAAGTACGAGACCGTGCCGGATCCCGAGCCGCGCATGGGCGAGGTCCGAATCAGGATTCACGCGGCGACGATCAACCGCACGCTCGACGTCTCGCTCCGCGCCGGCAAGCAGCAGCAGCGCGGCGCCAAGCTGCCGCTGATCCCGGGCGTCGACTGCGCCGGCGTCATCGACAAGGTCGGCGAAGGCGTGACCAAGTGGAAGGTCGGCGATCACGTCGCTGCCGCCGGCCGCATGCCGCTCGATCCCTGCCCCGAGGACTGCAAGGGCTACACCGGCCCCGACGGCATGATGGGCGTCAATCGGCCCGGCGGCTTCGCCGAGCTGATCACGGTGCCGGCCTGCTCGCTCGATCCGCTGCCCACGGAGCTCAACCTCCACGAGGCGGCGGTCGTCATGCGCCACTGTCCGACGGCGTGGAACCTCTTGATGAACGTCGCCCAGCTCAAGGCGGGCGAATGGGTGCTGATCATGGGCGCCTCGGGCAACCTGGGCTCGATCGGCATCCAGATCGCCAAGAACGTGGTTGGCGCCAAGGTGATCTGCGCCGCGGGCTCCGACGACCGCGTCAAGGTCGGGATGGATCTCGGCGCCGACTACGGCATCAACTACAACACGCACGACCTCAAGACCGAGGTGATGAAGATCACCGGCGGCAAGGGCGTGAACGTGCTGTACGACAACATCGCCAACCCTAAGGTGCTGCCGAACGCCTTCCACGCGCTCGGCGAGAACGGCCGGCTGGTGACGGCGGGCGCCCACGGCGGCCCGAACGTCACCATCGACTTCTTCCACCTCTACGACAACAAGATCACCATCAAGGGCATGCCCGGCCACCGCGCCGCCGACCGGCCGAAGTGCTTCGAGGCCGCGGCCCAGGGCAAGATCAAGGTCCAGATCGCGAAGATCCTGCCGCTGTCGAAGGCGGCCGACGCGCACCGCATGACCGAGGCCGATCCCGGCATGGGCAAGATCGTCCTCGACCCGACGTTGGGGTGAACGGGAACAGGTCACGCCTTCGACCAGCGCACGCCATCGTCATTCCCGCGCAAGCGGGAATCCAGGGCCACCGCTCGGCGCCGAGACTAGCGGCTCTGGCCCCCCGCCTTCGCGGGGGTGACGACAACAGTTTGGACCATCCGAGGAATGTCAGATCACGCCCGCAGTCCGGGCGTGGGCGATGATCTCGGAGCCGGTGGCGCGCCACACCCCGGCATGACCGACGATGTAGGCGAGCGCGCGGTCGAGCGAATCGATGCGATGCGGCACGCCGATCAGGTACGGGTGCAGCGCGATGCACATGACCCGCCCCGATGACGCGCCCTCGCGGTAGAGCACGTCGAACTGCCGGCACAGCGTGCGCTCGAACGCCTCCGCCGTGTAGCGCAGCGACGTGAAGCAGTTCTTGTCGGCGGCCTCGACCGTGTACGGGATCGCTGCGATCTTCCCTCCGCCACCAAGATCCATCGCGTAGGGCTGGTCGTCGTTGACCCAGTCGCACACGTACTCGATGCCCTCGTCGGCCAGATGGTCGAGCGTGTTCCAGGTTTCCTGCAGGCCGGCGCCGAGCCAGCCCTTGGGCCGCGTGCCCGAGGCCTTGGCGATGCGGTCGAGCGTCGCCCGGATGACGTCGCGTTCGCTCTCGGGCGGAATCTGGTTGAGCCGCCTGGTGTTGGTCTGGCAGTGCCCCATCAGCTCCCAATTGCGCTTCAGGCAGGCGTCGATGATCTGCGGGTGGTGGTCGCAGAGGTTGGCGTTGAGCGCAACGGTGCCGCGGATGCCGTGGCGGTCGAGCACCTCCATCAGCCGGAATACGCCGACGCGGTTGCCGTAGTCGCGCTTCGACCAGTTCGGCACGTCGGGCATGCGCCCCGTGCCTTCGGGCACCGGCTCGTCGAGCGCGAAGAACTCGATGTTCGGCACCACCCACAGCGCCACACGCGCGCCGCCCGGCCACGACAGCGGCGGGCGTCCGACGATGGGGCGATACGGGAACGGGCCAGTCGGCTGCGGCTTCATCGCGCTCAGTTGCCCCGGATCATCGCCGCCGCGCGCTTCACGATCGGCTCGGGCGTCGCGTACACCTGCTTCAGCAGCGCCTCGACCTCGGCCCCGGTCGACGGATTGATCTCGATCCGCGCCTTGTTGGCCTCTTCGAGAAACGCCGGATCCTTCATCGTCGCGTCGAACGCCTTGCGCAGGGCCGCCATCCGGTCGGCCGGCACGGCGGGCGGCTCGACGAACGGACGGCCGATCGCCTGGCGCGCGAAGACGACGCGCATCGCCGCGCGGTCCTCGGGCGTCTTGGCGAGATCGAGCACGACCGGCACGCCGGCGAGGTCCTTGTGCGGCTCGAGGTTGAGCTGCGCCAGCACGTAGACCTTCTTCTCGGCGATCCAGGTCGGGGTCGCGGCGACGAACGACGACCACGACACGCCGCACACGCCGTCGAGCTCGCCGCGCTCGATCGCCGCCTGCACCGCGCCGGGACCGGAGTAGCCGCGGATGGTCTCGAACTTGGTGCCGAGCGCCACGTCGAGCACGCGGGCGAACGACTCGTAGTCGCTGCCGGGCCCCGTCGAGCCGAACTTGAGCGGCTTCCTGGTCGCGTCTTCGATCGAGCGCACGCCGGTCGCAGCCCACGTGTAGCAGATGCTCGCTTCCTTGTTGGCGTTGCCGATCCAGTTGAACTCGAGCACCTGCTTGGGCGGCATGCCCTTGCCGCCTTCGCGCTCCTCGAGGATGACCTCGGTCAGGATGTTGCGGCCCATCGCCAGCATCGTCGTGCCGTCGCGCGGAGCCTGGTTGTAGAGGAATTCGGCGGCGATCAGGCTGGTCGCGCCGGGCTTGTTCTGGACGACGATCTTGGGATTGCCCGGGATGTGGTCGGGAAAGTGCCGCGCGACGAGGCGGCCGTAGAGGTCGTAGCCAGAACCCGCGTCGAAGCCGACCAGCATCGTCAGCGTCTTGCCGCGGAAGAACGCATCGGGCGCCTGCGCGGCGGCGGTCGTCGCCGCCAGCGCCAGCCCGGTCACCAGTCCAGTCGCCAGTGCCAGTCCCTTCATCACACTCTCCCCTGCTGTGCAACGTACGCGTCGATGATCTCCGAGCCCGTGGCGAGCCAGACGCCGTCGTGCTTGCAGACGTAGTCGAGCCCGGCGGCGAGGGCGTCGATGCGGTGCGGCACGCCCGACAGGTTGGGGTGCAGCGCGATCGCCATCACCCGTCCCGAACGCTCGCCCTCGCGGTAGTAGACGTCGAAGGCGGCGCGGATCATCGCCGTGAACTCGTCCGGCGTGAACTGGTTGCGGACGTAGGCCGGCCGGTCGTTGATCTCGGTCGAGTACGGAATCGACATGATGCTGCGTCCGCCGCCGATATCCATCCGGTAGGGCTCGTCATCGTTGACCCAGTCGGCGACGTAGGACACGCCCTCGTCCACCAGATGGTCGAGCGTGTTCCACGTCTCCTCGAGGCCCGAGCCGAGCCAGCCGCGCGGCTTGACGCCGGTCGCCTTGGCGATGCGCGCCAGCGTCTCGGTGACGATCGAGCGCGCCGCGGCGTCCGATCCGGCGCGGCCGATCCAGCGCGTATTGGACTGGCCGTGGCCCATGAACTCCCAGCGGCGCGCGATGCCGGCGGCGACGATCTCGGGGTGGTGGTCGCAGATGTCGCTATTGAGCGCGACCGTCGCCCGGATGCCGAAGCGGTCGAGCACCTCCATCAGCCGGAACACGGCGATGCGGTTGCCGTAGTCGAAGTCGGAGAAGCCGCGGACGTCGGGCACCGGGCTCTTGCTCGCCTGTACCGGCTGGTCGAGCGGCATGAACTCGACATTGGGGATCACCCACAGCGCGACGCGCGCACCGTTCGGCCAGCGGATCGGCGGGCGCTCGGTGATCGGGCTGTAGGGGAACGGACCGTACGCGCGCGACTGCATCGGAACTCCGTCAGCGACACATCCACGGGGCGCGACCGCCCCGGGCCAAGACTAGACCGGTACAGCTTCGCGCCGGAAGAGGCTATCTTGGCGCGCCCAATGTTGGCGCACCCAATGCCGTGACAGGAATTGAAACGTGGATCACGCCCTTCGTCTGACCGCTCGCGACGGCCATCAGCTCGACGCCTATCTCGCGCGTCCCGCGGGGCATATCCGCGGCGGCCTCGTCATCGCCCAGGAGATGTACGGCGTCACCGACTACCTGATGTCGGTATGCAACCACTTCGCCGCCCGCGGCTACCTCGCGATCGCACCCGCGCTCTACGACCGCAAGCAGCGCGATCTCGTGCTCGCCTACGACGAAGGGCTGCAGCACAACACCGCCCAGGAGCTCTTCAACAACTGGAACTGGCCGGCGGCGCTCGAGGACCTCGACTCGGCCAAGGCGGCGGTGGCCGATGCCGGTCACGTCGGCATCGTCGGATTCTGCTTCGGCGGCTCGCTGTCGTGGCTCGCCGCGTGCCGGTACCGCTACGCCTGCGCGGTCGCCTACTACGGCTCCGACATGCCGAAGTACGCGGACGAATCACCGAAATGTCCGGTGCAGGCCCACGTCGGCGACAGGGACAAGAGCTTCCCGCCCGATCAGGTCGCGGCGTTCCGCGCCAAGCATCCCGAGGTCGACTTCCGCATCCACCCGGGCGCGCCCCACGGCTTCGACAACCCGAACCGCCCGGCCCGCTATCACGCCGAAGCGTGCGCGACCGCCCGCGAGCAGACGCTCGAATTCCTGGCGCGTTACCTCGGCTGAGGCTTGCGGCGCATCAACGTCAGTGCGAGGACCAAGCCGACACACTGCGCGGCGATGAACGCCGGCGCGTCCTCGGGACGGATCCCCGCGAAAGTGTCGGTCAACGCCCGCGCGATGGTGACCGCCGGATTGACGAACGATGTCGACGACGTGAACCAGTAGGCACCGGTGATGTAGGCGGCCACCGCGCCCGCCACCGACGTGAGGCCGTAGGCCCCCGCGCCGCGGATGACGACGAGCAATCCGAACGTCGCGACCAGTTCTCCGAGCCACTGGCCCGCGCCGGTGCGAGCGTGACTCCCGAGTTCGAGGATCGGCAGGTCGAACATGCCGTGGGCGAGCCACACGCCGCCAATCGCGCCGGCGATCTGGGCGACGATGTGAGCCGGCGCGTCGCGCCAACGGAACTCGCCGCAGGCACAGGCCATCACCGTGACGACGGGATTCATGTGGGCGCCGGAGTGCGATGCGAACGCGATGATCAGCGCGTACAGCGCGCCGCCGGTGGCGATGGCGTTGGCGAGCAGCGCCAGCGCGACGTTTCCGCCGCTGAGTCGCTCGGCCATGATGCCGGAGCCGACGACGGCAATCAGAAGGAACGCCGTGGCGATCGCCTCGACGAGCGCCGATCGGTAGCGGAACATGGGAACGCTCGACGCGCGCTTACGCCCGGTCGTTGCGGTGAATTTCCGTCAGGTGATGGTGCAGGCTCTGCGCGTCGAGCGCCTCGGGCCTCAGGTTCACCAGCAAGTTGATGCGCCGCTCCATCGTCACGAAGGCATCGCGGAACGCGTGCTCGCGATGATGATCGCTGCCGGTCGCGGCCGCCGGATCGGCAATGCCCCAGTGGGCGGTCACCGGCTGCCCCGGCCACACGGGGCAGGTTTCGCCGACCGCTTCGTCGCAGACGGTGATGATGAAATCCATCTCCGGCGCGCCCGGCTTGGCGAACTCGTCCCAGTTCTTGCTGTAGAGGCCGTCGGTCGCGATGCCCGCGTCGCCGAGCACCTTGAGCGTCGTCGGATGGAGGGTGCCCTTGGGGACGCTGCCGGCGCTGTAGGCCCGGAACCGGCTGCCGCCGAGATGATTGAGAATCGCCTCGCCGAAGATGCTGCGCGCCGAGTTGCCGGTGCACAGGAACAGGACGTTGTAAGCGGTATCCGACATGACGCTCCCCTCTCGCGCCCGGCGACAGCCGAGCGAAACCGTGCGTCGCTGACGGATAAGGCACGGGCTTTACAGCGCCGTGACAGCGGCGGCGGTCGCGGCCCGGGAGAGGGAAAGCCCGGAAATCCGACCCAAACCCGTCCTCGCGGGCGCGACGCACGGCCGCTTGAATTCCGCCGGTCTGACGCCAATGTCCTAATCTGACCGATTTGATCTTGTTTCGCCGGCGTGGTTGTGGCATACCCACAATCCCACCTATGCAAAGCACAAGAAGTCACTGAAAAGGTTATTGAAACCGTGATCCGGCTGAGCCGCCTTGCCGACTACGGCGTGGTCCTGATGACCCGCATGGCCCAGGATGCCCACGGCGACGCGAAGTGCGCGAGCCAGGGCGTGCATACCGCCGTCGGGCTCTCGGAGTGCACCGGCATACCGACGCCCACCGTCAGCAAGGTGCTGGCGACGCTGTGCCGACAGGGCGTGCTGCGCTCGGTGCGCGGCGCCCACGGCGGCTACACCCTGAATTGCGAGCCACGCCAGATCACCGTCGCCCAGATCATCGCCGCCATCGACGGACCGATCGCGCTGACCCAGTGCATCGAAGAAGGCCCCGGCGTCTGCGGCGTCGAGAACCTCTGCCTCACCCGCCGCGGCTGGCAGCTGATCAACCAGGCGGTGTCGAATGCACTGCAGGGCGTCACGCTCGCCGACATCGTCGACGTCCCGATGTTCCCCGAGATTCCGGCGGCGCCGGGCGCCAAGGCGCCGGAAGTCGCTGCCGCTCATTCCCCCGCCGCTCATTCAAAGTCCGCGGAGTAGTTCATGACCGCGATCGAAACCGTCCGCAAGCTGGCCGAGTCCGATTACAAGTACGGCTTCGTCTCCGACATCGAATCGGACTTCGCGCCGAAGGGTCTGTCCGAGGACATCGTCCGCTTCATCTCGGCCAAGAAGGACGAGCCCGAGTGGCTGCTGAACTGGCGGCTCGACGCGTTCAAGCACTGGCTGACGCTCGGCAATCACGAGCCGACGTGGGCGCGCGTCAAGCATCCGCCGATCGACTTCCAGGACATCCACTACTACGCCGCGCCCAAGTCGAAAGAGAAGCCGAAGAGCCTCGACGAGGTCGACCCCGAGCTGCTGCGCACCTATGAGAAGCTCGGCATCCCGCTGCAGGAGCGCGCGGCGCTCGCCGGCGTCGCGGTGGACGCGGTGTTCGACTCGATCTCGGTCGCCACGACCTACAAGGGCAAGCTCAAGGAGCTCGGCATCATCTTCTGCTCGATGTCCGAAGCGGTCCGCGAGCATCCCGATCTGGTGCGCAAGTACCTGGGCTCGGTCGTCCCCGTCACCGACAACTTCTACGCCACCCTGAATTCGGCGGTGTTCTCCGACGGCTCGTTCGTCTACGTGCCGAAGGGCGTGCGCTGCCCGATGGAGCTGTCGACTTACTTCCGCATCAACGCCGCCGAGACCGGCCAGTTCGAGCGCACGCTGATCGTCGCCGACGAAGGCGCCTACGTGAGCTATCTCGAAGGCTGCACGGCACCGAAGCGCGACGAGAACCAGCTCCACGCCGCCGTCGTCGAGCTCGTGGCGCTCGAAGGCGCCGAGATCAAGTACGCGACGGTGCAGAACTGGTACCCCGGCGACGCCAACGGCAAGGGCGGCATCTATAACTTCGTCACCAAGCGCGGCGCCTGCCGCGGCGCGCGCTCGCGCATCTCCTGGACCCAGGTCGAGACCGGCTCGGCCATCACCTGGAAGTACCCGAGCGTGATCCTCGAGGGTGACGATTCGGTCGGCGAGTTCTACTCGGTCGCGGTGGTCAACAATTTCCAGCAGGCCGACACCGGCACCAAGATGATCCATCTCGGCAGGAACACCCGCTCGACCATCATCTCGAAGGGCATCTCGGCCGGGCGCGGCCAGAACACCTACCGCGGCCTCGTCCGCGTCAATCCGAAGGCGGACAACGCCCGCAACTACACCCAGTGCGACTCGCTGCTGATCGGCGAGAAGTGCGGCGGCCACACCGTGCCCTACATCGAGGTGCGCAACCGCACCGGTCGCGTCGAGCACGAAGCGACGACCTCGAAGATCAGCGACGACCAGCTCTTTTATTGCCGCTCGCGCGGCCTCTCGACCGAGGACGCGGTGTCGGTGATCGTCAACGGCTTCTGCAAGGAAGTGCTGCAGAAGCTCCCCATGGAATTCGCCGTCGAGGCCCAGAAGCTTCTGGGCGTCAGCCTCGAAGGCGCCGTCGGCTAAAGCGCAAGAGAAAGCC
>DATJIG010000045.1:0-2364 GCA_035493495.1 Alphaproteobacteria bacterium | reverse complement strand
CGGCACACGACCGCATGATGATGTGCGGCAGCCCGAGCATGCTGAAGGACCTCGTCACCATCGTGCGCGAGATGGGCTTCGAAGAGGGCAACTCCAGCGCGCCCGGCCAGTACGTGATCGAGAAGGCGTTCGTGGAGAAGTAAAGCTTCGTGTCCCGGATGCGATGCAGCATGGAGCGTAGCGGAATGCTGCGTCGCTGATCCGGGACCGCCACGCATTGCGACGGCCCCGGGTCTACGGCGCACCGCCACAAGCGCGTTTACGCGCGTCGTTGACGCGCTATGGCGCTGCGCCGCACCCGGGGCGCGCACAGTCCTTCACTCCATCGCCATCACGCCCTGCGAATTGCGCGGCGGCTTTCCGGTCACCCGGCTGAACACGCGTGAGAAAGCGGCGGCGCTTTGGTAACCGACTTGCAGCGCCACGCTCTTGACCGGCTTGCCCCTCGCCAGCAACTGGCTCGCGACCGTCATGCGCCAGACAGTCAGATAATCGATGGGGGTCTGGCCGACCCGTGTTCGAAAATGCTCGGCAAACCTCGTCCGTGACATACCGGCGATGCGGGCGAGATCGTCCAGGGTCCAGGATTTCTTCGGCGCCTCGTGAATTGCGGTCAGCGCCTTGGCGAGGCGAGGGTCGGCGAGACCGGCGAGCGCACCGGTCGCGACCGCGCCGCTGGCAACGACGTGCCGCACGATCAGGATGAGGAGATAGTCGACCAGCCGGTCGAGCGCTTCCTGGCGGCCGCCTTGTCCGGAGAATGCTTCGTCGAGAATCAAACCGCAGATCGGCTTTAGCGCAGGATGCGACGCGAGCGGCAAGACCACGAGTCCGGGCAGTCCCTGTCCGATCGGGTTGCCCTCTGCGCTTCCCAGTTCGACGGTTGCGCATACAAGATCGGCGCCGCGCTCCGGATTGACGACGAAACTATGGATCTGGCCCCGCGGAAAAAACAGGAGGGTCGGTTCATCGAACCGCAGGTCGCTCTGGCCGTTTTGCACGAGTGTGAGTTCGCCACCCTTGAGGAAATGCAAGTGGCCCACCTCGGGGTACTGCACCGTCTTGCACAGTGTACCCGTGAAGAAGGTCCGGGCCCTCGGCGGGGCGTGGGCAAAGAGGGCGGCGAAAGGGTCCATTGGGACGATCGGCAATGTCCTTGGTACCAACCATCACTCCTAGTTCTCCATAAAGGCAACGTGCAAGCCCAAATCAATGAGGAGAACGGCCATGAAAGCGATCGTTGTGACAGACCAAGCTACCGGAACTGCCGGAATGAAGCTGGCAGACCGGCCGGAACCAAAGGCAGCCATAAACGACGTCGTGGTTCAGGTTCATGCCTCCGGATTCGTCGGAACCGAGTTGGCATGGCCTTCGACTTGGGTCGATCGCCTCGGCCGCGGCCGGACACCCGCGATCCCCGGGCACGAACTGGCGGGCGTGGTCACGGCCCTCGGCTATGGCACGACGGGTCTATCGGTCGGACAGCGGGTGTTCGGACTGAGCGACTGGTATCGCGACGGCAGTCTGGCCGAATATGTCGCGATCGAGGCGCGCAACCTCGCGCCGCTGCCGGGTGACGTTGATTTCGTCGCCGGCGCGAGCCTTCCGATCTCGGGCCTGACCGCGTGGCAGGGGCTGGTTGTCCACGGTCGCGTTCGGGCAGGGCAGCGTGTGATCGCGCATGGCGCGGCCGGCGCAGTCGGATCGATAGTGACGCAGTTGGCGCGTGAATTCGGGGCCTATGTGATCGGCACCGGACGCGCCGCCGACCGTCAGGCGGCACTCGACTTCGGCGCGAACGAGTTCGTCGATCTCGACAGCCAGACCCTCGAAGACGTCGGCGCGGTCGATCTGGTGTTCGACCTGATCGGCGGCGATATCGGCAAGCGATCGGCTCGCTTGATTCGACGCGGTGGAACGCTCGTGTCCATCGTCGGCCCGTCCGAGGTGCGGCCTGTCGACGGCATCGCCATCGACTTCGTCGTCGAGTCCGACCGCGCACAACTGGAGGAAATCGTCCAGCGCGTGCGGGATGGACGGCTGCGGACGAACATCGGCACCGTCGCTTCGCTCGACGGCGCCGTCGCCGCCTTCAACCCGACCCAGCGACGCCCGGGCAAGACGGTCATCCGCGTTCGTTCGTGACGAGTCATGGTGAGATGCGTTCGCAAGGGCGTATCTCGAACCATCAGGCCGCCGCGCCCTTCGGCTCAAAGACGAGAGCCGACCGCGATTTGCCCGGATGGGAGATCCGGTCCTGATCGCCTGAGATCATGCAGGATGGCCAATGCGCGGCTCATGGCCAATTCATAAGCGCTCGCGTGGAATACTCCTTGGCGGCTGCGCATCATGAAGCCATGGACC
>DATJIG010000044.1:0-11712 GCA_035493495.1 Alphaproteobacteria bacterium | reverse complement strand
GCCGGTCTCGTCGTCGAAGATCGGGACGCCGGACAACTGCACGCGCCGCGGCAGGTTCTTGCCCTGCGTCATCAGGAACATGGCGTTGCGGAACGGGGCCCGGCGCGCGATCAGCGCCATCGGGTCCAGCGCGTTGTCGGTGGCCTCAAACTGGCCGAGCGACAGCAGGTAATGCCCGACCAGCACCTGCGGCGGCTGGCCGACGGTCTCGGCGATGCGGGGCGAGGCGAAGGTGAGGTTGAGGCGCGAGTCCGTCGACCAGACCCAGTCCGAACTCGAACGGATGACGTCGAGCAGCCACGATTCGGTGCGCGAGGCGCGGCGGTTGGCCTCGGTCGCGGCAGTGACGTCGGTCCAGGCGCCGGCGAATCCGGCGATCCCGCCCTTGTCGTCGACCAGCGGGACGTGCCGGACGCGCAGCGTGCGGCCGTCGAAGTTCTGGGTTTCCTCGATCGGCGCCCGGTTGGCGTAGAGCCGCTCGAGGAGCCGCATGATGCCGGGCGGCGTCTCGTCGGGACGGGCCTTGTCGGCGCCGAAGTGGGCGACGGCGATCTCGTCGAAGGCGGAATTCTTAAGGACGATCACGCCGGCCGCGTCGCAGATGTAGACCGGCACGGCCGATGCGACGAACAGGCGGGCGAGGCTGGCGATCGGATCGGTGGTGCGACTGTCCGGTCGCACCCACGCGACATTCGAGTCAGTCGACGCCGTTCCTGGCGAACGGCCTTCCATCGCATTCATGCTGTAGAGATCCACCCCGAAGCTCGCGCGATCCTACCGGCTGGCTGCGACAAGTCAAGAAAACCGAGGCTTTTTTGCATGTTCAGAGCGCGTAAACGCGGACTTTTTTCGCTTGCGTTGCGATGCTGCCGCGAGTCCGGACAAGGGGGCTCAATTGCACGCCAATGCTTGAGCCAAACATATGGTAAACATCGCGGGCCGCGCCGGCCGCCATGTCGGTGCGCAGAGAAACGACAGAGGTCCGAATGTCCCAATCCGTCGACCCGCGACTGCTCGAGCTGATCTGCGCGCGGCTCTGCCACGATCTGGTCGGACCGATCTCGGCGATCGGCAATGGCGTCGAGCTCGTCACCGAGTTCGGCGAGGACATGCGCGGCGAGGCGCTCGCGCTGATCGCGCAGAGCGCGTCGGAGGCGGCGCGTCGTCTCCAGTTTTTCCGGGTCGCGTTCGGATCGGCCGCGGGCAGCGACGGTAACAGCGTGCCGCTGCGCGAGGTCCGGACGCGGGCGCTGGCGCTGCCGCTCGGCGGGCGGGTGACCGTCGACTGGCCGGAGACGCCGGGCACCGGCTCCGAGCTGACGCGGCCGGCCCTGAAGCTCCTGCTCAGCCTGTTCCTCATCGCCGTTGACGCGACCGCCGGGAACGGCGTCGTGCGCCTCCAGTTCGGGCCGGGCGGAACCTTCGACATGATCGCCGAGGGCGCCAAGGCGTCGCTCGATCCCGACGTCGCCCGAGCGCTGGCCGGAGAGCTGCCCTCTTCGGAGGCAACCCCGCGGACGGCGGTGGCGGTTCACGGTCACATTTTCGCGACGGCGGGCGCCCTTGGACTCGAGGTGCGCGGCGAGCCGCAACGGGTCACGTTTTCGGTGCGCCCGGGGCGCCGCTGAGCCGGTCCACAGCCAGCGTTTGGGCCACTTTGCGAACAGCGTTAAAGGCCCGATTTTAGATAATCTTAATGAGTTTCCCTCACCTTCGCTCCATCCCTCACAGGCAGGGGAACGGCCGTTTCTGCCGCTCCCGTTGCAAAGCGGATGGCAGCAATGGACGATTTACTTCGTGAGTTCCTGACGGAAAGCGCCGAGAGCCTCGCGGTCCTCGACCTTGAGCTTGTTCGGCTCGAGAAAAATCCCAACGACCAGGAGCTCCTGAGCAACATCTTCCGGCTGGTCCATACCGTGAAGGGCACCTGCGGATTCCTGGGGCTGCCCCGGCTCGAGGCGGTCGCCCATGCCGGCGAGAACGTGCTCGGCCGCATCCGCGAGGGAAAGCTTTCCGTCGATGCCCAGGCGATCACGCTGATCCTGACCTCGATCGACTGCATCAAGTCGATCCTGGCCGAGATCGAGCGCACCGAGGCCGAGCCCGAGGGCAACGACGCCGACCTGATCGCGCGTCTCAACGCCTTCGCCGAAAGCGCGGACGCTCCGGCCACCGTTGCGCCGACTCCCGCCGAGCCGGTGGTTGCGAAGGTCGAGGCGGCACCCGCCGCGCCGGCCCACGTCGAGACGGCGGCACCGTCCGCGGCGAAGCCCGGAGCCAAGCCAGCCGAGGGCGGTCCGGCGACCGCGGAAGCCACTCAGACCATTCGCGTCAACGTCGGTCTGCTCGAGAACCTGATGAACCTCGTCAGCGAGATGGTGCTGACGCGCAACCAGCTTCTGCAGATCGTCCGCGGCCGCAACGACACCGAGCTGACGGTTCCGCTGCAGCGGCTCTCGCACACCACGACCGAGCTGCAGGAAGGGGTGATGAAGACCCGGATGCAGCCGATCGGCAACGCGTGGAACCAGTTGCCGCGCATCGTCCGCGATCTCGCGCGCGATCTCGGCAAGGAGATCACGCTCGAGATGCACGGCGCCGAGACCGAGCTCGATCGCCAGGTGCTCGAGCTGATCAAGGATCCGCTCACCCACATGGTGCGCAACTCCGGCGATCATGGGCTCGAAAAGCCCGAGGACCGCCGCGCGGCCGGCAAGCCGGATACGGGCAAGATCGTCCTCGAGGCGTTCCACGAGGGCGGCCACATCATCGTCAAGATCTCGGACGACGGTCGCGGCCTGGCTCTCAAGCGCATCAAGGACAAGGCGCTCCAGCAGGGTCTCGTCACCGAGACCGATCTCGCGCAGATGAGCGAGAACCAGATCCAGCAGCTCATCTTCCGCGCCGGCTTCTCCACCGCCGAGAAGGTGACCAACGTCTCCGGCCGCGGCGTCGGCATGGACGTGGTCCGCACCAACATCGAGAAGATCGGCGGTACCATCGAGATGAAGTCGGTGGAGGGCAAGGGCACCACCTTCACCATCAAGATCCCGCTCACGCTCGCCATCGTCTCGGCGCTGATCGTCGAGTGCGCCAACGAGCGTTTCGCCGTGCCGCAGATCAACGTCGTCGAGCTCGTACGCGCCGGCGGCAAGTCTGACCACGCGATCGAGAAGATCAACGGTACGCCGGTGCTGCGCCTCCGCGAGGCGCTGCTGCCGCTCGTGTCGCTGCGCCGCCTCCTGAAGCTCGATGCGACCGACATTGCCGAGCCGGACGAGGCCTTCGTCATCGTCACCGCGGTCGGCAGCCAGCACTTCGGCATCATCGTCGACCGCGTGTTCGACACCGAGGAAATCGTCGTAAAGCCGGTGGCACCGATCCTGCGCGATATCTCGCTCTATTCGGGCAACACAATTCTCGGCGACGGCTCCGTCGTCATGATCCTCGACCCGAACGGCATCGCCAGCACGAGCGGCGCGGGCGAGATCAGCGACGATCGCACCACCGAGGAAGCCCATGCGGCTGCGCGCGGCGAGGATCGCTCGGCGATCCTGCTGTTCCGCGCCGGCGGCAACACGCCGAAGGCGGTCCCGCTGTCGCTCGTCGCGCGTCTCGAGGAGATCGACGTCGCCGCGATCGAGCGGTCGAACGGCATGCCGGTGGTGCAGTACCGCGGCCAGCTCATGCCGCTGGTCACCGTCAACGACAACGCGGCGATCAAGGACACCGGCCGCCAGCCGGTCGTGGTCTTCACCGACGATTCGCGATCGATGGGGCTGATCGTCGACGAGATCACCGACATCGTCGAGGATACCTTCGCGCTCGAGCTCGCGAGCGGCCAGCCGGGCGTGGTCGGCTCGGCGGTGATCGCCGGCAAGGCGACCGAGGTGATCGATGTCGCCTACTACATGGGCATCATTCATGCCGACTGGACGCATGCCGCCACCGGCGACGAGCACAAGCGCGTGCTGCTGGTCGACGACAGCCCGTTCTTCCGCAACCTGCTGAAGCCGCTGCTCGCGGTCGCCGGCTATGAGGTCACCGCCGTCGAGAGCGCCGAGGAGGCCCTGCGCCTGCGCGACCGCGGCGAGAGCTTCGACGTGATCGTCAGCGACATCACGATGCCGGGGATCGACGGCTGCGCGCTGGCGAGCGAGATCCGCTCGGGCGGCGCGTGGCAGGCCACGCCGCTGGTCGCGCTCGCCGCCAACGCGAGCGACATCCAGCGCGGTCAGGCCGCCGGCTTCAACGACCTTGCCGCCAAGTTCGACCGCGAGGCGATCGTCAGCAAGGTCTCGCAAACCCTTCTCAATCTGCAAGGTGCCGCATGAGCAAGCCCAAGACCACTGCCTCTGCGGGCGTCACCACCACGGAAGAGCGCGTCTACGTCACCCTGATGGTGGCCGATCAGCTCTTTGGCGTGCCGATCCACGCGGTCCAGGACGTGCTCGGCCCGCAGCGGATCAACAGCATTCCGCTGGCGCCCTCCGAGGTCGCCGGTTCGCTCAACCTGCGCGGCCGCATCGTCACGGCGATCGATCTGCGCAAGCGCCTCGGCTTGCCGACGCGCGCTGCGGATCAGCCGGGCATGAGCGTGGTCGTCGACCACAACGGAGAGCTCTACAGCCTGCTGATGGACCAGGCGGGCGAGGTCATGTCGCTGCCGGCCGCGGACTTCGAGCCGTATCCCTCGACGCTCGATCCGCTGTGGCAGGAGGTCACCTCCGGCATCTACCAGCTCGATGGTCGTCTCCTCGTCATTCTCGAGATCGAGCGTCTGCTCGACTTCGGCAAGGCGAAGGCGGCATAGGGGATATCGGGCACGGAGTCGAGCCATGTCGACCAACAAATCCTGCCTCATCGTCGACGACTCGAAGGTCGTCCGCATGGTGGCCCGCAAGATTCTCGAGGGCCTCAACTTCGCGATCGCCGAGGCCGAGAACGGGCAGCTCGCGCTGGACGCGTGCAAGCACCAGATGCCGGATGTCGTGCTGCTCGACTGGAACATGCCCATCCTGGACGGGCTCGGCTTCCTCAAGGCGCTGCGCGCCTCCGATGGGGGCGGACAGCCGATCGTCGTGTTCTGCACCACCGAGAACGACCTCTCCCGCATCCAGGAGGCGATCGGGGCGGGTGCGAACGAGTACATCATGAAACCTTTCGATCGCGACATCATCGAAACCAAATTCGCGCAAGTCGGCCTGATATAGGCGTCCGTTCAATGGCAGTCCGAGGACGCCGGTTATGAGTTCCGCAATCCCAGTTCCAATCCGAAGCGCCGCCGCCGTCACCACGACGACGCCGTATCGCGTCATGCTGGTGGACGACTCCGCGGTGATCCGCGGCATCCTCGCGCGCACGCTCACGAACGAGAGCGACATCTCCGTCGCCGTTACCGCGAGCAATGGCGAGCAGGCCGTTCGCCTGCTCGCGCAGCATCCGGTCGACGTCATCGTGCTCGACATCGAGATGCCGGTGCTCGACGGACTCGGCGCGTTGCCGCGCCTGTTTGCGATCGATCCGAACGTCAAGATCGTGATGGCGTCGACCCTCACCCAGCGCAACGCCGAGATCAGCCTCAAGGCGCTCGAGCTGGGCGCGGCCGACTACATTCCGAAGCCGACGACGACACGCGAAATCTCGGCGGGCGACGAATTCAAGCGCGAGCTCGTCGCGAAGGTGCGCACGCTCGGGATCGCCTACCGTCGCGCGGCGTCGCTGCCGCTGTGGACCGGGCCGGCCGAGACCGTTCCCGTCGCCAAGCCCGAGCCGAAGCCGATTGCGCTGCGGCCGTATCGCGTTCGTCCGGTGGAGGCTCTTGCGATCGGGTCGTCGACCGGCGGCCCGCAGGCGCTGCTGCGCTTCTTCAAGGCGCTCAAGACCTTCCCCGGGCCGGTGCTGGTCACGCAGCACATGCCGCCGACCTTCACCGCGATCCTCGCCGACAACCTCGGTCGCGCTTCGGGGCGTCCGTGCGCCGAGGCCAAGGACGGCGAGCCGGTGCGTCCCGGCCGCATCTACGTCGCGCCCGGCAACTTCCACATGACCTTGCACCGCGACCCGCTCGGCGTCCGGATCGCGCTCAACCAGGATGCCCCGGAGAACTTCTGTCGTCCCTCGGTCGACCCGATGCTGCGCAGTATGGCGCAGGTGTGGGGACCGTCGGTGCTGACGGTGATTCTCACCGGAATGGGTCACGACGGTCTCAAGGGATGCCGCAGCATGATCGCGGCGGGCGGCATCGTGATCGCCCAGGACGAGGTGACGAGCGTGGTCTGGGGCATGCCCGGCGCGGTCGCCCACGACGGTATCTGCAGCGCGGTGAAGCCGGTCGACGAGCTGGCGGCGTTCGCCGAGAGCCTCGGTCAGGGGAGGGCACCGTGACCCCGGCCGATTTCCATCTCCTCGCGAAATTCCTCAAGGAGCAGTCCGGGCTCGCGCTGGCCGAGGACAAGGGCTACCTGCTCGAGTCGCGGCTGGTGCCGGTGGCGCGCGCCCACGGTCTGAAGAGCGTCGACGATGTCGCGGCCGAGGTGCGGGCCGGCCGCAATCAGCGGCTGATGAATGCCGTGGTCGAGGCGATGACGACCAACGAGTCGTTCTTCTTTCGCGACATCAAGCCGTTCGAGCAGTTCAAGGGTGTCGTGCTGCCGCAGATGCTGGCGCGTCGCGCCGCGGCGAAGCAGCTCCGCATCTGGTCGGCCGCGTGCTCGACCGGTCAGGAGCCGTATACGCTGGCGATGCTGCTGAACGAGGCCGCCGCGCAACTGCAGGGCTGGCGCGTCGAGATCATCGCTACCGACATCGCGCCGGGTGTGCTCGCCAAGGCGCGCTCGGGGCTGTACTCGCAGTTCGAGGTGCAGCGCGGCCTTCCGGTGCAGATGCTGCTCAAGCATTTCAGCCAGAAGGCGGAGGGCTGGGAGATCGCACCGCAGCTCAAGGCGATGATCAACTTCCGCGAGTTCAACCTGCTGGCCGAAATGAAGGGCCTTGGCGTCTTCGACGTCGTGTTCTGCCGGAACGTGCTGATCTATTTCGACCAGCCGACGAAGGCCGACGTGCTCGCGCGCATGCGGGCGCAGATGCGCGAGGACGCGATCCTGTATCTCGGCGGCGCGGAGACCGTGCTCGGGATTTCGGACGCGTTCCGTCCGGTGCAAGCCCAGCGCGGCCTGTATTCGACCAGCGACGGCGCGGCCGCGTGCTGGGATCAGCCGACGCCGGCCACCGCATCGACCGGCGGGTTCTCGACGGTCGCGATGACGACGGCCCGCCCGGCCAAGGCCTGAGCCGCGCCAAGTCTCTGAAGTGGCGACAAAAAAAGCCCGGCCGATTGGCCGGGCTTTTCTGATTCGAAGCGGACGCGACTTACGCCGAGGCGACCTTGCGCGGCTCCTTCGGAAGTCCGCGGGTGGCCTCCGCGGGGTCGCGCAGCACGTAACCGCGGCCCCACACCGTCTCGATGTAATTGTCGCCGTTGGTGGCGTTGGCGAGCTTCTTGCGGAGCTTGCAGATGAACACGTCGATGATCTTGAGCTCCGGCTCGTCCATGCCGCCGTAGAGATGGTTGAGGAACATCTCCTTGGTGAGCGTGGTGCCCTTGCGGAGCGACAGGAGCTCGAGGATCCCGTACTCCTTGCCGGTGAGATGGACCGCCTCGCCGTCGACTTCGACCGTGCGGGCGTCGAGATTGACGACCAGCTTGCCGGTGCGGATGACGGATTCGGCGTGGCCCTTCGAGCGCCGGACGATGGCGTTGACGCGGGCAATCAACTCGCCCTTGTCGAACGGCTTGGTGAGATAGTCGTCGGCGCCGTAGCCGAGACCCTTGATCTTGTTGTCGGGCTCGGCGAGCCCCGACAGGATCAACACCGGCGTCCCGACCCGTGCGGCGCGAAGCCGGCGGAGCACCTCATAGCCGTCCATATCGGGCAGCATGAGGTCCAGGATGACGATGTCGTAGTCGTAGAGCTTGCCGATCTCGAGTCCGTCCTCACCCAGATTCGTCGTATCAACGACGAAGCCCTCGGACTTGAGCATCAGCTCGATGCTTTTCGCAGTGGTTGTGTCGTCTTCGACCAAAAGGACGCGCATTGTTCCCCTCTTTTCGCCAGACCTCGGTCGGCTACTAGCCCCTTTAACGCACATTAACCTTAAGGATCATCATGGGGGCCGGCAAGTTAACATTCCCTTAAGCGCAAACGGTTTCTTCACTCAGATGAACCGTGTGCCTTTGCTGCACCTTTGCTCGAATCCACGGGGCGGTTTACCGCGCATTAAGCCATCGCAAGCGATAGTGGCTGCGTTCCGGCGAGTGGACAGAGTTGTCCATCGTCGATAACGCATGATCACTTTTTCGAGGTTGGGCCGTGGCCGATGCGCTTCGGGCTGTGAATGCCGCTCTGGATCAGATTCCCGCGTATCGCTTCTACGGGCGGGTGACCTCGGTCCAGGGGCTTCTCCTCGAAGTCGGCGGCGTGCAGCGGCGGCTCTCGGTCGGCGACCACTGCCGCGTCCAGCGTCGTGGCGCCAGCGAGCTCCTGTGCGAGGTTGTCGGCTTCCGCGGCGGTCGCGCGCTGCTGATGCCGTTCGGCGCGCTCGAAGGCGTGGGGCTTGGCTGCCGGGCCGATGTGGTCGAGCGCGAGATGGCGATCCGTCCGAGCCCGGCCTGGCGCGGCCGCGTCATCAATGCCCTGGGCGAGCCGCTCGACGGACTGGGCCCGCTGCCGCAGGGTGAAGAACCATATTTCCTCCGCGCCGCGCCGCCGGCGGCGCATGCGCGTCGGCGGGTCGAGGGCAAGATGGACCTCGGCGTGCGCGCGCTGAACACCTTCCTGACCTGCTGCCACGGCCAGCGCATGGGCATCTTCGCCGGCTCCGGCGTCGGCAAGTCCGTGCTGATCGGCATGATAGCGCGCTACACCGCGGCCGACGTCAACGTCATCGGCCTGATCGGCGAGCGCGGTCGCGAAGTCCAGGAATTCATCACCAAGGATCTCGGCCCCGAGGGCCTGGCCCGCTCGGTCGTGGTCGTCGCGACCTCCGACGAATCGGCGCTGATGCGCCGGCAGGCGGCGTACATGACGCTCGCGATCGCCGAATACTTCCGCGACCGCGACGCCGAAGTGCTGTGCATGATGGACTCGGTGACGCGCTTCGCGATGGCGCAGCGCGAGATCGGCCTGTCGGCCGGCGAGCCGCCGACCAGCAAGGGTTACACGCCGAGCGTGTTCGCGGAACTCCCGAAGCTCTTGGAGCGCGCCGGTCCCGGCACCGGCGTCGGTTCGGTCACCGGGCTGTTCACGGTCCTCGTAGAAGGCGACGATCACAACGAGCCGGTCGCCGACGCGGTCCGGGGCATCCTCGACGGGCACATCGTGCTCGAACGCGCGATCGCCGAGCGCGGGCGCTATCCGGCGATCAACATCCTCAAGAGCATTTCGCGCACGATGCCGGATTGCAACGGCATCGAGGAGAACGTGCTGGTCAATCGCGCCCGTCAGCTCCTCGCCGCCTACGAGGACATGGCGGAGATGATCCGTCTCGGTGCCTATCGCGCCGGATCCGATCCACGCACCGACGAAGCCATTCAGTATTACCCGCGTATCGAGGAGTTCCTGCGGCAGGATCGCGCCGACCGCGATAACATTCCAGCCGGCTACGCGCGCCTCGCCGCCATTCTTGAGCGGAGCGAATAATGAAAGCGATCGACGGACTGATTCGGCTTCACCGCTGGAAGCTGGACGAGAAGCGTCTCAAGCTCTCCGAGCTCGAGCGGCTCGTCGCGCACCTGCAGGAGGAGCTGCGCAAGCTCGAAAAGGTTGTGGTGACCGAGCGTGCAGTCGCCGCCGGCTCAACCGAGGTGGGATACGCTTTCGGGCCCTTCGCCGCCGAAGCCATCGAGCGCCGCCAGCGCATTCAGCAGTCGCTCGCCGAAGCCGAGGGGCAGATGCAGGGCGCCCACGACGAGGTCGCCGAGGCATTCCGCGAGCTCAAGAAGTTCGACATCGTCAAGTCGCGCGACCTGCGCGCCGCCGAGGATCGCGAGCGCCGCCGAGAGCAGGTCTCGCTCGACGAGATCGGCTTGTCGCTCTATCGCCGCAAGCAGGACGGCGCGGCGTAAATCAGACCACGACGCCGGAGCTGTGCGCGGGAAGGCCCGGCACGCTGTCGGCTCCATCATTGCGAAACCGGATCTCGCCGCGGTAGCTCGTCTCGGCCAGCGAGCGCGCGAACACGTCCATGATGTCGCGCCGCATCTGCGGAGGCAGGGCCTTGGCGGTGCGCACAACCAGGTCGAGGTGGCGATCGCGGACTGTGCCGTCGATCTGCAAGGGACCGATCGCCGACAGCTTCGCCTCGACCACGAAGCGGCGACCGCCTTCGCCGGCATCGCCGTCGTGCTGGCCGCGCTTGCGGAAGCGGAACCGCAGTTCCGCGATCCGGCCGGCATCGACCACCGGTACGGCGATGGTCAGCCAGCCTGGAGGATGCGACGACGTGGCGATTCGCGCCAACGCCGCCAGGTCGTGGGCGAGCCGCTCAATCATCTCTTTTTTCTGCGGCGCCTCGGCGGCTTCGGCGAGGCGCGGTCCGAGCCATGCCTTGAGGTTGCCGCCGCCGCGCACGGCGGCAAGGAAGGCGAGCGTCGCCGGGCCGAGCGACTGACCGGCTTTTGGCAGCAGTGCGTCGGCCGCCTCGGGCCATCGCACCGCGACGTCCCTCACGGCCGACCAATCGCGCTCGGCCTCGACCATGCGCGCGACCGTGTCGGCGGCCGCCTCCTGCGCGGCGGGACGCTGCGTCTCGGGACGCGACAGGACTTCGAAGGTGATCCGCGTTCCTTTCGGAAGCGGCATGTGCAGCGGCAGGAGCAGACGCCCGATCGGCGTCTCGATCACGATGTCGGACGTGTCGTCGGGGACCACCGTGCCGACGAGTGTGATGGTGTCGCTCTGCGGTGCGATCGGACCGCCGCGAGGCATTAACGGCACACTGCCCGGTGTTGCCGATTGCGCCAGGATGCGGATGGCGACCGATTTGAGGATGGTCGCCGCAGCGGTGGTGTCAGGCGACGCGCCCTGAGGCGGTGACACGGGAGAACCGGCTTGCGCTTTCCCGGTGTCCTTCGGCTGGGTCGTTTGCGACGGTGCCTCGAAAATTCCGTCGTCGAGCAACGCCGCGACGATGTCGCGTGCCGGAGCGGGTAGCGTCTTCAACGCCGCCTCGAGCTCTTCGGCGGTCGGGATCGCGGGCGGCTTCGGAGTGCTGTTCGTGGCCTTGGGCGCAGAGCCATCCGTCGGGAGTGGGGCCTGCGGGCGCTCGGCGCGCGACTGGGGCGGAACATCGCTCCTCGCCGCGGCGGAGTCTTCGTCGGCGATGGCGGTCCGGGTGTCGGCGGCGGAGCGGACGACGGTGCTGATGGCGACGAGGCGACGGAGAAGCGTCGGGATCGTTTCCTCGCCGGTGCTTCCCGTGGCTCGCAAATCGGGCGGACCGACGACGGTCGCCGTCAGGGTGCGGCCGACCAGCGATGGGGCGGCGACGCGATTGTCGGATGGCGATGCGGTCGTTTCGTCGTGCTCAAGAGCGGCCGCCAGCGCGCTCGTCTCGAGCGGAAGTGCCTCGCGCGAGAGCGCGGTCGGCGCATGCTGGTCGACCGAGATGATCGCGAGCCGCACCTGCGCGCCCACCGACTGGACCTCGAGC
>DATJIG010000043.1:0-41466 GCA_035493495.1 Alphaproteobacteria bacterium | reverse complement strand
AGAAGACCGACTACGAGTTGCTTTTTCATCCGCTGACCTTGTCCGTGGGGGCGCCGAGCCATGGCGTGGGATCGATGGGTCGACCGTTGCGGCGCAATTCCAGATAAATACGCGAGGGGGCCCCGCCGCGGCTAGCGACGGTACCCCCGGAACTGCCAACGATTCCGATCGGCTCGCCCGCCAGTACCGATTCGCCGAGCGCGCTATCGATCCGTTCAAAACCGGCGAGCAGCAAATGATAGCCTTCGCCGTGTTCGATGATCAAGAGTTGCCCATAATCCCGGAACGGACCGGCATATACGACACGACCCGCAAAAGGCGCGAGAACACTCGATTCCGAGGGCACCTCCAAGGTTACCCCCCGGTTAATACCCCCTCCTTCGGTATGTGCGCCGAACGCGGCCACGATCCGGCCGCTCACCGGCGAAATCGCACGCGGCAGCGCGGCGAGGTCGGTGCCCGGCTTCGGCGCCGGAGGGGTGCGCGGTGGCGTTCTGCGGGCAGCCGCAGCCTCGGCGGCACGATTCTGCCGCTCAGCTTCGACGCGCTCCATGAGTTCCTTTATGTCGTGCGCCTCACGGGCGAGTCGGTCGGCATCGGCCTGGGCCTTCCGGCGCTCGGCTTGGGTCTGCTTCTGCAGGCTCGACTTCTGGGCGACGAGCGTTTCGAGTCGGCTGCGATCCTGCGCGAGTTCGCGGCTTTCCTTCTCAAGTTCCGCGCGGGTCTCCGCACCCGCACGACGCACCGCGTCGAGCGAGTCGATCTCGGCGCGCAGCGACGACGCTTCGGCCTCGAGTTCGGGCACCGCGGCGGCCAGTAGCAACGCGGCCCGGATCGTGTCCTCCGGACTCGACGGCATCGCCACCATCGCCTCGGGCGGCCGGCGCGCATGACGCGCGAGCGCCATCAACAGATCGGAGAGCTGACGACGGCGCGCATTCAGCGCCACCACCTTGTCGTGCTCTTCGCTCTCGAGCCGGGCCAGTCCCTCGCGATGCTCGATCACCGCCTGCTCGCGCGCTCGCGCCGCCGCCGCCGCGGTGACGAGCTGGCCGCGCAGCGAATCGATTTCCTTCTGCAGCGCGGATTCACGCGCCGCCAGCGCCGCGTCCTGCTCGCGGGTACGCTCGAGCTGGCGTTCGACGTTCTTCAACTGGGCGTCGGGCCTCGCCGGCGCTTGATCGCGGGCGAGAACGGGCCCGGCGAGCGTCGCCAGCGCGACGGCGAAGGCCGCGCGCGCAACGACGGCAGTCCGTCTAGGCGGAGGCGAGAGTGCCGGCAGGGGCGTGACCTTCTTCGCTCTTCACCAGCAGTGAGTGGCCGGTCATCTCGGTCGGCTGCGGAAGCCCCAGGAGATCGAGCATGGTCGGAGCGACGTCGGCGAGCCGGCCTTTCGAGAGTCCGGTGACCGTCTTCGGACCGTTGACCAGGATCGCCGGCACGGTGAACAGGGTGTGCGCGGTGTGGGGCTGATTGTGCTCGTAATCGCGCATCAGCTCGGCATTGCCGTGGTCGGCGGTGATGAACATAGTGCCACCGACCTTCTTCAGGGCGGCCTCGATGCGTCCGAGGCACTTGTCGACGGCCTCGACCGCCTTGATCGCGGCCTGCAGGTCGCCGGTGTGGCCGACCATGTCGCCGTTGGCGTAGTTGACGAGAATGAAGTCGAACGTACCGCTCTCGATGGCGGCGACGAGCTTGTCGGTCACTTCGTAGGCCGACATCTCGGGCTTGAGATCGTACGTGGCGACCTTCGGTGAAGGCACCAGGATGCGCTCCTCGCCCGGATACTGCCGCTCCTCGCCGCCGTTGAAGAAGAAAGTGACGTGCGCGTACTTCTCCGTCTCGGCGATACGAAGCTGCTTGAGACCGCGCTCCGCCACGACCTCGCCCATGAGATGCGTCAGCTTCTGTTGCGGGAACAGCGCCGTCATCAGCTTGTTGAGCTCGGTCGAATACTCGGCGAGGCCGGCCGCGGCGGCGAAGCGCGGCGTCTTCGACCGCGCGAACGCGGTGAACGCGGGGTCGAGCAGCGATGTCAGGATCTCCCGCGCTCGGTCGGCGCGGAAGTTCAGCATCAGCACGCCGTCGCCGTCGGCCATGCCGCGATAGCCGTCGATGATCGTCGGCAGCACGAACTCGTCGGTGACCTTGTTCGCGTACGACTGCGTGACGGCGGTATCGGGATTGGGAGCGTGCTCACCTTCGGCGAGCACCAGTGCGCGCCACGCCTTCTCGACGCGCTCCCACCGCTTGTCGCGGTCCATCGCGTAATAGCGTCCGGACACGGTGGCGATCGAGGCATTGGAGAGGCCGGCGATGTCGCGCTGGAATTTTTCGAGGTAGCCGCGCGCCGAGGAAGGCGGCGTGTCGCGGCCGTCGAGGAAGGTATGGATCGCCACCTTCACCCCGGCCTCCGCGACGAGTCGCACGATCGCGGCGATCTGGGTCTGCATCGCATGCACACCGCCGGGCGACACCAGACCCATGGCGTGAACGGTGCCGCCCGAGGCCTTCATCCTGGCGATGAAGTCATTGAGCACCGCGTTCTTGCGGATCGAGCCATCCTGGATCGCGAGCTCGATCCGCGGCATGTCCTGGAACACGACCCGGCCCGCGCCCAAGTTCATGTGGCCGACCTCGGAGTTGCCCATCTGGCCATCGGGCAGGCCGACGAAGTGCTCGGACGCCTGGATCAGCGTGTTGGGGTAATCCTTGGTGAGGTGCCGCCACTCCGGTGCATTGGCCTCGCAGATCGCGTTGTCCTCGCACTCCGGACGGTACCCCCAGCCGTCGAGGACACAGAGGACGACGGGACGCGGCTGGCGCGGATTCGCGGGGGGCGGACGGTCAGGGGCGTTCATGAGCGGGCGTGGTATCGAGCGTGCTGTTGGCGACAAAAGGCACGCTTTTTATAGGCCAAAGGCGGCGGGGGCGGTAGGGCCGGAGTCCACGGGTGTGCAAAGCAATTTCAGGGCGTTAGGTCGGCACGACGCTCATGTACGACCGAATTATGCGCGGTGATAGGGGTGTCCCGCTAGAATGGTTTCGGCACGGTAGATCTGTTCCGCCAGCATCGCGCGCACCATCAGGTGCGGCCATGTCATGGTCCCGAGAGACAGCACGAGGTCCGCGCGCGTCCGCACGGCCTCGGCGAGCCCATCTGCGCCGCCGATCACGAAAGCAAGTCCTCGCCCCGACTCGGCCGTCTTGCCGCAAAAGGCGGCGAACGTTTCGCTGGTCATGGTCTTCCCGCGCGGATCGAGGGCGACCACGGCGGCATTCTTCGGCAATGCGTCGAGGATCGCCTGGCCTTCGCGCTCCATCCGCTCGTCGGCGGCGCGCCCCTTCGCCTCTGGGATCTCCCGGAGATCGAGGGTGGAGCGGATGCGCTTGGCGTAATGGTCGAACAGCGCCGCGGCTTCGTCGCGCCGTGCCTTGCCGATGGCGATCACCGCGATCTTCACCGGAGCCCTGCCGCGCCGACCCGCCTAGGCCGTCTGGACCTTGGCGGAAACCTTGCGGCGCTTCGCGGGCTCGGCGGTCGGGGTGAGATCCGCGCTCCACATTTTCTCGAGGTTGTAGAACGACCGAACTTCGGGGCGGAACAGGTGGGCGACAACGTCGCCCGCGTCGACCAGCACCCAGTCGGCGCGCTCGAGGCCTTCGACCGACGGAACGCGGCGACCGGAGGCCTTGATCTTGTCGCGGAGGTGCTGGGCCATCGTCGCAACCTGGCGCGTCGACCGGCCCGACGCGATGACCAGATAGTCCGCGACCGAGGACTTGCCGGCGAGCGATATCGTCGAAACGTCCTCGGCCTTGTCGTCGTCGAGCGACGTCAGCACCAGCTTCAGCAGGGCGTCCTGCTGCGGGGCGGCGGCTTTGGGCTTTTTCGGACGAGGTGCGGGGGCGGCGGCCTGCGGCTTGGCGGACTTCGCCTTCGCTTTGGCGGGAGCGGCCTTGGCCAAACCGGATCGGGCAGAAGCGGGTTTGGTCCGAGTGGCGGACTTGGGTCTCGAAGCGCGGACGATGGCATCACCTCAATGGCTCGGGACGGAAATGTCCCACTGGGGAATATCGGTATGGACTCGGAACGGGTCAACCCGGCGACGGTTCCGGCGCCGTGCGGCGGTTCCGGGCGGCGACCCGGCGGCCGGCGCGAATCGCCGTCGCCGATGCCGGATGGCGCCGGGTATGGAAGAAGACCCACGCCGGCGGCTTGGCCAACGCGAGCTGCGCGGCATGATTCTGCTGCCAGCGGTAATGCCGGAACCGCCGCGCCGCATGGCCGGCAAGCGCCCCCCATACGTAGGGTTCGCGGTCGAAAACGGCGATCGGCATGGTGCGGAAGATCAGGGTCCAGTTCCGCCAGTGGGCGATCTGCCGCAGGTTGTCGGCGCCCATGATCCAGACGAAGTGGGTGCGCGGGAATCGCCGCGTGAGGGTCCGGAGCGTGTCCGCGGTGTAGCGGGTGCCGAGCCGGCTCTCGAGATCGGTGACGCGGATGCGCGGATGTTGCGCCATCGCCTTGGCGCCGGCAAAGCGCTCGGCAAACGGCGCCATGTCGTCGCTGGACTTGAGCGGGTTCTGCGGCGAGACCAGCCACCACAGCTCGTCGAGCGCCAGATGCTTCAGCGCAAGCAGGCTGATGTGGCGGTGGCCCTCATGGGCCGGATTGAAGGATCCGCCGAGAATGCCGATGCGAAGATTGGCGAAGTCGGCGACGGCGGACGGCGGCAGGTAGGGCGTGCGGGGGATCAGGGCCGAGGCTCGGGCACTATGGTCTGACCTGGCCCGTGCCGCGGACCACATACTTGTAGCTGGTGAGTTGCTCGACACCGACGGGTCCGCGGGCGTGCAGCTTGTCGGTCGAGATGCCGATCTCGGCGCCCATGCCGAACTCGCCGCCGTCGGCGAACTGGGTGGAGGCGTTGTGGAGCACGATCGCGCTGTCGAGCTCATTGAGGAATGTTGCTGCGGCGGCGGCATCGTCGGTGACGATCGAGTCGGTATGACGCGAGCCGTGCTTGCGGATGTGCTCGATCGCGCCCTTCACGCCGTCGACCACTTTCACGGCGATGATAGCGTCGAGATATTCGGTGTCCCAGTCCGCGGCAGTGGCCGGCTTCACCTCGCGGTCGATCGAACGGGTGGTCTCGTCGCCACGGACTTCGCAACCGGCGGCGATGAGGTCGGAGATGATCGGCTTCAAATGGCTCGCGATGGCACGGCGATCGACCAGCAGCGTCTCGGTCGCGCCGCACACGCCGGTGCGCCGCATCTTGGCGTTGAGGACGATCTTGCGGGCCATCTCGAGATTGGCTTCGCCGTCGACGTAGGTGTGGCAGATGCCCTCGAGGTGCTTGATCACCGGGATCTTGCTGTCGGCGATGACGCGCTCGATCAGCGACTTGCCGCCGCGCGGCACGATGATGTCGATCAGGCCCGCGGCCTTGAGCATGGCGCCGACGGCGGCGCGGTCGCGCGTAGGCACGAGCTGCACCGCGGCGTCCGGCAGTCCCGCCGCCGTGATGCCGGCGAGGAGGCAGTCGTAGACCGCCTGCGAGGAGTGCAGACTCTCGGAACCGCCGCGCAGAATCACGGCATTTCCCGACTTTAGGCATAGCGCAGCGGCATCCGCGGTAACGTTCGGGCGTGATTCATAGATCACGCCGATGACTCCGAGAGGGACTCGGACGCGCGCGATCTTCAAACCGTTGGGACGTGTCCATTCGGCGATGGTCTGGCCGACGGGATCGGGCAGCGTCGCCACATCCTCGAGTCCCTTGGCCATCGCTTCGACCCGCGCGGGATTGAGCAGCAGGCGGTCGCGCATCGCCGACGACAATCCCTGGCGCTCGGCCTCGGCGATGTCGCGGGCATTGGCGGCGAGGATGTCGGCCTGGCGCGCGCGGATGATCTTCGCCGCGCCGGTCAACGCCGCGTTCTTGGTGCCGGTCTTGGCGACGGCGAGACGGTCGACGGCAGCGCGGGCGGCTTCCGCCATGCGCCGGACCAGAGTCTCCGGTGTGTCGAGGTCGACGGTCATTCGCCGTCTCCGTTCAAGAGCAGGACGAGATCATCGCGATGGATCATCTCGTCGCGACCACGGTAGCCGAGCAGAGCCTCGATTTCACGGCTTTTGTGCCCGTAGATGCGGCGCGCATCGGCATCGTCGTAGTTCGACAGCCCGCGCGCGATCGGCTGGCCGTCGCGCGTCTTGATGACCAGGAGATCGCCGCGGCCGAACCGTCCATCGACCGAAACCACGCCGGCGGGGAGCAGACTCTTGCCGGCTTTCAGCGCGGTGAGCGCACCGTCGTCGACGGTCAGTGTGCCTTGGGGCTTGAGCGAGGCCGCGATCCAGTGCTTGCGGGCGCTGCGCGGCTCGGAGGCCGGCACGAACCAGGTCGCACGCGCCTCACCGGTGAGGAGTGCGGCGAGCGCGTGGTCCTTGCGACCATCGGAGATCGACATGCGGCAGCCCGCCGACATCGCGATCTCCGCTGCCACGAGCTTGGTCACCATGCCGCCGGACGAGTAGCCGGGCAGTGCTTCGCCCGCCATCCGGGCGATCTGCGGCGTGATCGCCGACACTTCCGGAATGAACTCGGCCTCGGGATCGAGGTTCGGGTCGGCGGTGTAGAGGCCGTCGATGGTGGAGAGCAGGATCAGCGCGTCGGCACCGATCATGGCGGCCACGCGCGCCGCGAGCCGATCGTTGTCGCCGAATCGGATCTCGTTGGTGGCGACCGTGTCGTTCTCGTTGATGACCGGAACCGCGCCGAGCTTGAGCAATTGATTGATGGTCGAGCGGCCATTGAGATAACGGCGGCGATCCTCGATATCGTCGAGCGTCAGCAGCACCTGGGCGACGGTAATGTGATGGCGCGCCAGCGCTTCCTGATAGGCGTGGGCGAGCCGGATCTGTCCCGTCGCCGCGGCAGCCTGCTTCTCCTCGAGCCGCAGCTTGCCCGGGCGGAGCCCAAGGTGTTGGCGGCCAACGGCGATCGCGCCGGACGATACGAGAACAACGTCCTGCCCGCGCTTGCGCGCCTCGGCGACATCGGCCGCGAGCGCGCGCAGCCACGCGCTGCGCACGGCGCCGGTCTTGTCGTCGGCGAGCAGCGCCGATCCGACCTTGATGACGAGCCGCTTGGCTTGGGCGAGCCTGCGGTCGCGCGATTTCCCCCGTGGCGTCACGATCGTCAGACGGCGCGTGTGCGCCCGGCCTCCTTGGTCTTGCTCTTGCCCTTGGCGTCCTTCTTCGCGTCTTTCGTGCGCGTGGCGTTCACCTGTGCGGCGAGGGCGCGCAGTGCCTCTCTTACGCCGCCGCCGGTCGCGCCCGACATCGCCAGCACGAGCGGCTGGGTTTTCCGGCCGCGGCGCGTCGAAGCTTTTTTGAGCGCCGCGAGCTTCGTCTCGATCGTGTCTTCGTCGAGCGCGTCGACCTTGTTCAGCGCCACGATCTCAGGTTTGGCCGCAAGACCGTGGCCGTAGGCCTTGATCTCGGCGCGCACCAGCTTGTAGGCGTCGGCGACGTCGTCCGCGGTGCCATCGACCAGGTGCAGCAGCACGCGGCAGCGCTCGACGTGGCCGAGGAAGCGCACGCCGAGACCGGCGCCTTCGTGGGCGCCCTCGATCAATCCCGGGATGTCGGCGAGCACGAACTCGTTCTGATCGACGCGCACGACACCGAGCTGCGGCGACAGGGTGGTGAACGGGTAATCGGCAATTTTCGGCCGGGCCGCCGACGACGCGGCGAGGAACGTCGACTTTCCGGCGTTGGGAAGGCCGATCAGTCCCGCATCGGCGATCAGCTTCAGGCGCAGGATAATGGTGCGCTCATCGCCCGGCGTGCCGGGCGTGGTCTGGCGCGGCGCGCGGTTCACCGACGACTTGAACGTCGCGTTGCCGCGTCCGCCGCGGCCTCCTTGTGCCACCACGACGGTCATGCCGACCTTGTCGAGGTCGAACAGCAGCGTCTCGCCGTCTTCTTCGAAAATCTGGGTTCCGACGGGAACCTTGAGGACGCAGTGCTCACCGGCGGCGCCCGACTTGTTGCGACCTTCGCCATGTCGGCCGTTCTTGGCCTTGAAGTGCTGCTGGAAACGGAAGTCGACGAGGGTGTTGAGACCTTCGACGGCCTCGGCGATCACGTCGCCGCCATCGCCGCCATTGCCGCCGTCGGGGCCGCCGAATTCGATGAACTTCTCGCGCCGGAACGACAGCGAGCCGGGCCCGCCGTCACCGGCCTTCACGTAGATCTTGGTTTGATCCACGAATTTCATGGGAGTCGTCCAGCGTTTCAGTCAGCGTAAAGTGCGCAAAGCAAAAGGGGAATGGCGCGCCATTCCCCTTTGCAAACCCGAGTCGGGAAAGGCGCGCGAAGCTTAGTGCTTCGGCACCACCGACACAAAGGTGCGGGCCTTCGTGCCCGAGTGGAACTCGACCACGCCCTCGACGGTCGCGAACAGCGTGTGGTCACGACCGACGCCGACGTTGCGGCCGGCGTGGTAGACCGTGCCGCGCTGACGCACGAGGATGTTGCCGGGGACCACGATCTGGCCGCCGTACTTCTTCACGCCGAGACGCCGGCCTTCCGAGTCGCGACCGTTGCGCGATGAACCGCCAGCTTTCTTGTGGGCCATGTTTCTCTCCTTCGGTCGGCGGAGCCGACGTTACTTCTTCTTCCCGCGGGTCGGCGGAGCCGACCTATTTCTTCTTGGTGCTGCCCTTGGCGCCCGACTTCGGGGCGGCCTTGGCCTTCGGCTTGTCGGCCGCGGGCTTCGCGGACTTCGCCTTGGCGGCGGGCTTCTTCTCGGACTTCGCTTCGGCAGGGGCCTCGGCCTTCGGCGCCGGCGCCGGGCGCGCGGCGCGGGCCGGCTTCTCGGCCGCGTCCTTATAGATGCCGTCGATCCGGACCACGGTCAGCAACTGGCGGTGGCCGTTCTTGCGGCGCGAATTCTGACGGCGGCGCTTCTTGAAGATGATGACCTTGTCATCCTTCTTCTGCTCGAGGACGGTGCCGGTCACGATGGCGCCGGAAACGAGCGGCGCGCCAAAGGTCGTGCCCTCGCCTTCGCCGATCGCGAGGATCTCCTTGAACTCGACCTCGTCGCCGTGGCCGCCCGCGACCTTCTCGATGAAGAGGACGTCGTTGGCCGCGACCTTGTACTGCTTGCCGCCGGTGCGGATGACCGCGAACATGGCATCAATCCGATCTAAGGAATGGGAAAGGCGCGCGGGTTTCCCCGGCGCCCTCGGAGCGGGGTAAATACCGCTCGCAAGCCGCCCAAGTCAACCTGAATCTGGCCATATGGTCCGCCCCAACCCCTTGTCGGAGTTGGCTTTCGGAGGTTGCGCCGCCGGCTCCGCAGTCACAATGAGGTGTGCGAGACCCTGGTGCAGATCCGGGGACCTCACGCGACCCTACCCAATGCCTCGGAATCGCTCTCGACCATCAAACTGTTGGCAGTTCTATAGTTTATCGAACACTACAAATTTCCGTGACGCGCGTGCCCCCCGAGCCTAATGCGTAGCGAACATTACAAATTAGCTCATGGAGCCATTCTTGTTCGCTCAAGCTGTTGTCGAGTTCGCACGTCCCGCCGCGAATCGCCTCGCCGGGAAGGTCGCCCTCGTCCCGGGAGCGTGGAAGGAGATCGGTGCCGCGATCGCGCGCCGACTCGCCGCCGAAGGGGCCTCGATCGTCCGTCAACGACGCCTCGAGCAGGGACGGCGCCGAGCGCGTGGTCAACGAGATCACCGCCCGGGGCGGTCAGGCTCGGGCCGCCAAGGGCGACGTCCCAGGTCGGCGGACATGTCGCGCCTGTTTGCCGAGACAGCGGCCGCGTTCGGCCGCGTCGATGTCCTGGTGAACAACGCGGTCGTTTACGAATTCGCGCCGCTCGAGGCCATTACCTCAGATCACTTCCACAAGCAGTTCGACATCAATGTGCTCGGGCTCCTGCTCGCATCACAGGAGGCGGCGAAACACTTCGGCCCTAAGACGGCGGCATCATCAACATCAGCTCGGTCGTCAGCACGTGGGCGCCGCTGATCGCCGCGGTCTACAGCGCGAGCAAAGCGGCCGTCGATGCGGTCACCAGGTCCCTCGCAAGCGAGCCCGGGCCGCGCAAGATTCGCGTCAACGCCATAAACCCGGGCCTGGTCGAGACCGAAGGCACGCACGCCGTCGGCGTTGCCGATGCCGACAGCGAGTTTCGCAAGGAAGCGAAACGCACGACGCCTCTCGGCCGGATCAGGCAGCCGGACGACATAGCGGCCGTTGCGGTGCTCCTCGCTTCGCCGGCAGCAGCATGGGCGACCGGCGAGACGCTGCGCGCCGCCGGGGCCGGCGCTTAGCATGAGGTTGAAACCGGGCGGCAGCTTCGTTCGGTGCCATGGACGTCCCCAACATCCAACGGATCGCGTACTCCGTTACGTTTTCATAGGCACAGACCCTGCTGGCGTACGAACATCCGAGCCGTTACAACGGCTGTAACGTTGGCGAATGGCTACGATCGAGGAGTGCGAGTCATGAAGACCCTGGGTTTCATCGGCACCGGCGGCATGGGCACCGGTATGGCCGCCAATCTGATCAAGGCGGGCTATCGACTCGTCGTGAACGACGCCAGGCGCGAGCAGGCCAAGGCGCTGGAGGCCCAAGGCGCACAGTTCGCGGACTCGCCCAAAGCCGTGGCCGAGTCGTGCGAGCTCGTGCTCTCGATGCTGCCGCACAATGACGCCGTGAATGCGGTCGCTCTCGGCAAGGGTGGTCTCGTCGAGGCGACCAAAGGCGCGAAGGTGTGGATCGATTTCAGCAGCATCGACAAAGAGACAATCGTCGGTGTCAGCAATGAGCTCGGCAAGAAGGGCTGGACCGTGGTCGACGCGTCCGCCGGCGGTGTCGAGGAAGTTGCGGCGGCCGGTCAGCTGGCGCTCTGGCTCTCAGGCTCCAAGGCTCTGTTCGACGAGCATCAGCCCATCTTCAAGGCCATGGGCAAGTCGGTCCTTCACGTCGGCGAGCTCGGCAACGCCAAGCTCGTCAAGAACGCCATGGCCATGCTGGCTGCCGTGCAGCACATGAGCTACGCCGAAGTGTGCGGTTGGCTTCGGAAAGGTGGAGTCGACGCGGCCACCTTCCAGAACATCGTCAAAAACTCCCAGCAGGATTGCGTGGGGACTCGGCGCCTCATGGAGATCATCGTCAGCGGCAACTACAAGCCGCGCAAGTCATGGATGCCGAAGGACGTGAACTTCGGCCTCGACATGGCACGCGCGATGGAAGTCCCGATGCCGTTTGTCGGTCTTGCCCAACAGATGTTCGCCATCGCGCAGGCGACCGGCCAGGACGGCTACGAGGCAACGGGGATCGCCTGCAACGTCTACGACGTGATCAACGGCGTGAAATCCAATCGGAACTGAAGCGTTCGGAGGACCGTCACATCTGCCGCGCACAAGCCGACAACCGACGGATTTCGATCCAGTCGGTGTCGGCAAGCGGTTGGCGAGCCATTGAGCGTACGCAGACCCAAATAGGTGTGATCCCAAGAGAATCGTACTAGCGGGCGAGAATTCGGCGAAGCCGAGCCGCCAGATGCCGCGAAAGCGGCAACAGGGAGAAGGCAGATGTTGAAGTTCGTCGTGTCGGCGCTCGCCGGCCTGAGTGCGTTCGCCACGACCGTCGCGTCGGCGGAAAGCGTCGGGGATTTCTACAAGGGCAAGACCGTCAGCATCGTGGTCTATACCACGAGCGGCAGCGGCTATGATCTGGCGGCGCGCCTTCTCACGCGTCACATGCCGCAGCATCTGCCGGGCGCGCCGACGATGATCGTGCGCAACATGCCGGGCGCCGGCGGCCTGACGGCGACGCGCTACCTCTACGTCACGGCGCCCAAGGACGGCACCGTCTTCGGCACCATCGGCCGCGGCATTCCGTTCGAGCCGCTGCTCGGCGGCGCCAACACCGTCGATTTCGACCCCTTGAAGTTCATCTGGATGGGCAGCCCGAGCCGCGAAAGCTCGCTCGCCATCTCCTGGCACACCTCGCAGGTGAAGACGGCCCAGGACCTGCTCACCAAGGAACTGATCGTCGCCGGCACCGGCGCGTCCGCCGATTCGGAGATCGTGCCGAAGACGCTCAACGGTCTTCTCGGCACCAGGTTCAAGATCATCTCCGGCTACGAGGGCATCAACCGCGCGGTGCTGGCTGTCGAGCGTGGCGAGATCGAGGGCCTGGCCTACTGGTCGTGGGGCGCGGTCAAGACCGTCAAGCCCGAGTGGGTGAAGGACAACAAGATCAACATCCTCTTCCAGACGGCCTTCACGCCGCATCCGGAGATTCCCCAGGTGCCGTCGGTGTTGACCCTGGCCAAGAACGATCAGCAGACCCAGGCGCTGAGGCTGCTATTCGCCCGCGACATCGCCGCCCGTCCTTTCTTGATGCCGCCCGACGTTCCGAAGGACCGTGCCGACGCGCTGAAGACGGCTTTCGAGGCCACCCACAAGGACCCCGCCTTCCTCGCCGAGGCGGAGAAGGCGCAGCTCGAAATCGAGTTCGTGCCGGCCTCCGAGGTCGAGGAGATTATCCATCGCGCCTATGACACGCCGACCCAAGTGGTCGAGATGGTCAAGAAGGCGATGGGTCGCGAATGATCGACGCCAACAACGAACACAGACAGGGGAGAGGCTGACATGCCCACCATCGACTCCGACGCCCATGTGCTGGAATCGCCGCGCACCTGGTCCTTCATGCGCGAGGACGAACAGATCTTCCGGCCGCAGATCTTCGAGCGCGCGGCGAACGACGGCGCGCCGCGCCTGTCGGGCCAGCGCAACGAATACTGGATGATCGACGGACGCATGCAGACCAAGAGCAACGTCGGCAGCGACGTGCCGGAGGAGGCGCGTGATCTGACCGACGTACGCCGCCGGCTCGCTCACATGGATGAGGTCGGCATCGATGTGCAAGTGCTCTATCCCAGCCTGTTCCTGCGCCCGATCACCAAGGAGCATGACGTCGAGTTGGCCCTGGTACGCAGCTACAACCGCTGGCTGGCGAGCATCTGGAAGCAGTCGGACAACCGGTTGCGTTGGGTCGCCATGCCGCCGCTCCTGTCGCTCGTCGATCCCGGTAAGGTCCGTGCCGAGCTCGAGTTCTGCAAGGAGAACGGCGCCTGTGGCATCTTCATGCGCGGCATGGAATGCGACCGCCTGCTGACGCACCGCTATTTCTTCCCGCTCTACAAGATGGCCGAGGAGCTCGGCTTGCCGATCACGCTGCATGCCGGCGTCAACAGCTTCTCGATCTACGACGCCATCCCGATCGATGCCGGCCCGCTGATGCTTTTCAAGTTCCCGGTGATCGGCGCTTTCAGTTGCCTCCTGGAGGAGGAAATGCCGAAGCGCTTCCCCGGCGTGAACTGGGCCTTCATCGAGGCGAGCGCCCAATGGGTGCCCTACATTCTCGGCGAGGTGAAGCTGCGCCTCAGCCGCAAGGGCAAGCGCCTGCCGTCCGATCCGCTGCAGGGCAGCAACTTCTACATCACCACGCAGAAGACCGACGATCTGCCGTGGCTTCTGAACGAGATCGGGGACGACCATCTCCTCATCGGCACCGACTATGGCCACAAGGATACGGCCACCGAAGTCGAGGCGCTCAAACGCCTGTCGCAGGACGGCAGCATCCCGAAGGTGACGACGGACAAGATTCTGCGCACCAATCCCGGCATTCTCTACGGACTGCAGTAAGCGAGGCGCGAGTCATGGAACCGATTTCTCTGCAAGGCAAAGTCATCCTGATCACCGGCGGCAGCCGCGGCATGGGACGCGAGATGGCGCTCGCTTACGCCAAGGCCGGTGCCAGGGGCATCACTATCACGTCGGCGGCGGCGAGTGACGAGACGCGCGATGCGATCAGTCGCGATCTCGAGGCCGTGGCCGCCGAGATCGACGCGGCGGCCGGCAGGCCCGTCGCGCTGGCCCTCCATTCCGATGTCACCGTGTGGGAGGATTGCCAATCTGCCGTGGCGCGCACGGTGGCGCGCTTCGGCGCGCTACACGTGCTGGTGAACAATGCCGGCAAGAGCCAGCGCTATCACGGCGATCGCAATGTGCCGTTCTGGGAGACTGATCCCGAAGGCTGGCGCGTGGTGATCGACACCAACGTCGTCGGGCCCTATCGCATGGCCAAGGCGGCGGTGCCGGAAATGCTCAAGGCCGGCTGGGGCCGCATCATCAACATCTCCAAAAGCCAGGAGACGATGCACGAGGCGTTCAGCGGCGCCTACGGTCCGTCGAAGGCCTGTCTCGACGCCGAATCCATCAGTTGGGCGGAGGAGTTGGCCGACACCAAGGTGACGGTCAACAGCATCGAGCCCGGCGGCGCGGTCGACACCCTGTTCGGCCGCGGGCAGATCCGCGGCGTCGGCCTGCCGCCGACCGTGGTGATTCCGGTCGCGCTGTGGCTCGCATCGGACCAGTCCGCCGAGTTCAACGGCTGCCGTTTCGACGCCAAGCTGTGGGACCAGAAGCTGCCCAACCGCGCGGCCGCCGAGGCCTGCCAGGAGCGCTCGCTCTTCGCACCACCGCGCAAGCGCAAGACCAAGCTCGACAAGGCCTGGAAGACCGTCGCCGCCCACTGATCGCGTGCCGTGACGGACGAGAGAGGGAGGTCTCGGTGCGTGCCTCGAAAATCCTGCTGACAGTCCTTGCCGGCGTGTCAGTTGTCGCGTTCGGCGGTGCCGCATCGGCGCAGGAGGCCGAACCGAAGGGCCGGCTGATGACGGTCATCGTCTATACACCGCCCGGCAGCGTCTACGATCTGCTGTCGCGCATGATCGCTAGGCACATGCCGCAGCATCTGCCGGGTGCGCCGTCGATGATCGTGCGCAACATGCCGGGAGCGGGCGGCCTCACCGCCACCCGCTATCTCTATTCCACCGCGCCGAAGGACGGCAGCGTCTTCGGCACAGTCGGGCGCGGCATCCCGTTCGAGCCGCTGCTCGGCGGCGCCGGCACGGTGGATTTCGATCCGCGCAAGTTCACCTGGCTCGGTAGCCCGAGCCGCGAGAGCTCGCTCGCCATCGCCTGGCACACGGCGACGGTCAAGACGGCGGACGATCTGTTGTCGAAGGAACTGATCATCGCCGGCACCGGCGCCTCCGCCGATTCCGAGATCATTCCGCGCGCGCTGAACGGCATCGTCGGCACCAAATTCAAGATCATCTCGGGCTACGACGGAATCACCAAGGCGTCGCTCGCGATGGAGACCGGCGAGATCGAAGGAATCGCCTACTGGTCGTGGAGCGGCCTCAAGGCCGCCAAGATGGACTTGATCCGCGACGGCAAGATCCGACTGCTGTTCCAGAGCGCGCCGGTTCCTCATCCGGAGATTCCCGATGTGCCGTCGGCCATGAGGCTGGCGAAGACCGAGGCGCAGCGTCAGGCGCTCGCTCTCCTGTTCGCGCGCGACGTCATCGCCTTTCCATTTTTCGCACCGCCTGACCTGCCGTCCGAGGCGGCCAAGCAACTGACCGCCGCCTTCGCCACAGCGCTGCGCGATCAGGCCTTGCTGGCTGAGGCCAAGCAGGCGGGGGTGACGATCGATCCGGTGTCCGGCGAGGAAGCGCTCGAAGTGCTGAACCGTGTGTATGACACGCCGACGGACGTGGTCGAATCCGTGCGCACGGCCATGGGCCGCTGATGCGGGCCGCCTGACAAGGAAGGTTGGGCGTCTCGGAGGGTCGAAGGGGCCGGTGAAGCCCCTTTAGGGGAAAATTGGCGGAGAGGGTGGGATTCGAACCCACGGTACCCCAAGGGTACAACGGTTTTCGAGACCGCCCCGATCGACCACTCTGGCACCTCTCCGCGCGGGCGCGGAGACTACTGTAAGGGACCGCCGGGGGCAACCCGAAGTCGCTGAGAAGCCCGGCTCTGGTGGCCGGCGGGCCGGCGGAGTCCAAAATCCGCCGATCCCGGCGAATCGGGCCAAACCGGACCTTTTCATGCCTGCGGGCATGAAAGAGGTAATAGCGACCGACGGGAGTTGCGGCTGGCGTTATGCCGGGGTGTGGGTCGGAATGGACTGGTTGGGCATCTGGTTGTTGCGCAGCCACAGCGCGAGCGAGAGAAGCACCACGCCGAACATGATGCCGTAGCTGCCGACCCACCAGGCGAGTGCGAGCAGGCCGAGACTCGGCTGGCCGATCATCATCACCCCGAGCAGCACCGACAGCGCGCCGCCGATGATCAGCAGCCAGCGCGGCGCGCCGGTGGTGAACGTGCCGCCGCCGAACGCCATCACCACGCCGGTGAAGATGGCCCAGATGGCGAGCAGGTACATCAGCGCCAGCACCGAGATCTGCGGCAGCAGGAAGATCGCTACGCCGACGCCGATGTTGGCGATTCCCTCGAGCACGAACGGCCACCACCGCTCGCCCTGGCGTGCCGCGCGCACGCCGGCGATGATCGCGAACACACCGTCGATGACGAAGTACGCCGACAGCAGAACCACCAGCGTGAGGAGTGTCACGCCGGGCAGCGCGATGGCGAGAATGCCGAAGAGGAGCGCGGCCACGCCGCGGATGCCGACCGCCCACCAGTTCCGACACAGCAGCGCCTTCATGCGCTCAGAGTGAGACGCGCCGAACGCACCAGATGAACGGTCATGAGCGGCCATGCGGGCACAAACGTGGGAATTGTCTTTCGGTTCCAGGCGCGGCCCTGCGACGTCACTTCGGCTGAACCGGCGATCCGGGGCCTCCCGGGGGCGGAATCACGGGCGTACGACCCACATCGGGCGCCGGTTTCATCATGTTCGGGTCGACTTCGGCCGGTGGGCAGACGATTCCCCCCGACTGTGACAACTGATCACTCGGGTTGTTAGGCTCCGGTTGATCGCTCCGCGGGTCTGGCGGACTCGCGGGCCCGCCCGAGAAGCACTGATCCGCTGGGGCTTGACGTTGCTCGCGTCCGGGCGGTGTTTGGGGTTGGCTGAAGGTCGGTCCGGCCGCGAAGGTCATCGCGACAACGGCCGCCGCGCAATGACGAAGGTACGGCATGGCGCTCTCCTGATCTCGACTCCGACCGTGACGCTCCGGTCGGAGTCGCTCCTATTGGTCGGTTCCTGTGAATTAACGTCGCTGGGGGTGTTTTGCGCGACAGCGCGAGCGCGGAGATCGTCGGCGAAGTCAGGTCAGGCGGGCGAGGCTTTGCTGCCGAGGCCGGCGAGCAGATCGCTGAACCGCTCGCCCTGGATGGTCACATGGCTGCGGACTTCGCGCGCCGCCCGCTCCTCGTCGCCGGCGAACACCGCGGTGACGATGGCCTCGTGCTCGGCGAGCGACGCGGCGAGGCGATTGCGCACGCGGAGCTGGAGGCGGCGGTAGAACGCGAGCCGCTTCTGCAGCGCCGTCGCTTGCTCGGCGGCGAAGCCATTCTGAGCCGCCGCATACAGCGCCTGATGAAAGCGCTCGTTCTCATAGTAATAAGCGTCGGGATCGGCGGCGACGCCCCGGCAGCGATCAAGGGCGACGGTGATCGTCGTCCGGTCGCTCGCGCGGAGGCGGCGCGCCGCAAGTCGTGCGCACATCGCCTCGATTTCCGCCATCAGCTCGAACATCTCGATCAGCCGCCTGAGCGTCGGCGCGCTCACGATCGCGCCGCGGCGCGGCCTCATCTCGATCAACCCCGAGACGGCAAGCGCCTGGAGCGCCTCGCGGATCGGCGTTCGCGATACTCCGAACCGAGTCGCCAAGGTTACTTCATCCAGCCGCGTGTCCGGCGCGATCGCACCCGACAGAATCTCGGCTTCGAGCGTCACCCGCAGCTGTCCGGCGGTGTTGGGCTGGGTGTTCATCGGCCTTAGTATACAATCAAAGGACTTTATGTATGCAATCGGCTTGACTCAACATGCGGCTGTGCAATCCTTTGCAAGGACGGAAAACCGGCGTACGCGCGCCAAAGCGCGACGCAACATCGTCAGGGAGCGGGCGTTGATCAGCGGTCGATTTGCACGGTGCCCGATCGGCGGCAATGCCGCGCCGTCGCGACGTCGCACGCAGCGCTGACGAGCGGCTCATGCACATTACGGCATTCAGCAATTTTCTCCACGGGCTCGCGAAGCGCGGCGCCGCGCGGACGGGCGCCGCCGATCACGGGACGGACTCCACGGAGGATGCCGTTGCCGCGCTGCTCGACCGGTGCGAGACGCTGCTGTCGAGTCGCGGCGAAGCTTCGGGCGCGGCGCTCGCCCAGGATATCCTCGCTCGCTGGCAGGCCCTCGACCGCGACGGTCGGCGGCGCTTCCTCGAAGCGCTTGGCGAAGGCTTCGGGGCGGATCAGCCGGAGCTCGACGATGCGCTCGCGGCGTATCGGGCAAAGCCTGATCCGTTGACGGCCACAAAGCTGCACGAAGCCGCCGAGCCGCGCCGCCAGGAGCTGATCCGTCGCCTCAATCTCGCGGCGGGCGGCACCAAGCAACTGGTCGACATGCGCGAGGAGCTGCTGCGCCACCGTGGCGCGACGCCGGCGCTGAAGGCGGTCGACGCCGATTTTTTCCACCTCTTCTCGTCATGGTTCAACCGCGGATTCCTGGCGCTGCACCGCATCGACTGGGCGACGCCGGCGTCGATCCTCGAGAAGATCATCCAGTACGAGGCGATCCACGCCATCAACGACTGGGACGAGCTGCGGCGCCGCATGGAGCCGACCGATCGTCGCTGCTTCGGGTTCTTCCATCCTCAGCTCGCCGACGAGCCGCTGATCTTCGTCGAGGTCGCGCTGACGACCGACGTGCCGGACAATATCGAGGTCCTGCTGACCCCGCGCCGGAAGGCGATCGCGGCGGCGAACGCGACGACGGCGGTGTTCTACTCGCTGTCGAAGTGCCACAAGGGGCTCGCCGGCGTGTCGTTCGGCAACTTCCTCATCAAGCAGGTGGTCGAGGATCTGCGCCGCGAACTGCCGAAGCTCGCGACCTTCGTCACCCTGTCGCCGGTGCCGGGCTTCGCCGCGTGGCTCGACCGCGAGCGCAAGTCCGATTCGATCGCCGTGCTCACCACGCGCGACAAGGACGTGCTGATGGCCCTCGATGTTCCGGGCTGGCAGGACGATCCCAACGTCGCCGAGGCGGTGCGCGGCCCGATGCTGCGGTCGGCCGCTCATTACTTTCTGACGGCGCGCTCGCCGTCGGGCGGAATCGTCGACGCTGTCGCGCGGTTTCACCTCGGCAACGGAGCCCGACTCGAGCGGCTCGACTTTCTCGCCGACCGCTCCGCGAACGGCATGCGCCAGTCGTACGGGCTTATGGTGAACTATCGCTACGAACTCGACGACATCGAGGCCAACCACGAGCTGTTCCTGTCGCACAACGAGGTCGTCACCACCGACGACGTGCGTCGCTGGCTCGCCCATGAATCCGAGGAGTCGCCGTCCGGTCTGCGCGCGCTGGCGCAACGGCTTATGCCGCGGCCGAGGGCGAAAAACCACCTGTTCGACCTCTTCCGCTCCCGCATCGCCGGCCGGCAGCGGCCGTTCATCGAGACCGCCGATGGCCGCGGCTTCAGCTACCAGGACGCGCTCGATCTGTCGGCGCGGCTCGCCCATGCGCTGGTGAACCTCGGCGTCGCTCCCGGCGACCGCATCGCGGTTCAGGTCGAGAAGAGCCCCGAGGCGATCGTCCTGTATCTCGCCTGCCTTCGCGCGGGCGCGGTGTACCTGCCGCTCAACACCGCGTACACGCTGGCCGAGCTCGAATACTTCATCGGCGACGCCGAGCCAAAGCTGGTCGTCTGCAGCCCGGCCAGCGCGGCGGCGCTCGAACCCGTTGCCGTGAAGCACGGCGGCTCGGTCGTGACGCTGGGCACGGCCGGTGACGGCACGCTCATTGATGCCGCGCGCGACCAGCCGCCGGAGTTCACCGAGGTCCCCCGCGCGCCCGAGGACCTGGCGGCGATTCTCTACACGTCAGGCACCACCGGGCGGTCGAAGGGCGCGATGCTCTCCCACGACAATCTCGGCTCGAACTCGGCCGCGCTCGCGAGCTACTGGCGGTTCACGGCCGGAGACGTGCTGCTGCACGCGCTGCCGATCTTCCACACCCATGGCCTGTTCGTCGCCACCAACGTCACCTTGATGGCCGGCTCGTCGATGCTGTTCCTGCCGAAGTTCGATCCCGACGAGATCATGCGACTGATGCCGCGGGCGACGGTGATGATGGGGGTTCCGACGTTCTACGTCCGCCTGCTGCAGCACGCGGGGCTCACCAAGGAAGCGACGGCGCACATGCGCCTGTTCATCTCCGGGTCGGCGCCGTTGCTCGCCGAGACTCACGTCGCGTGGGAGGGCCGTACCCGGCACCGCATTCTCGAGCGCTACGGCATGACCGAGACCAACATGAACACGTCGAATCCCTATGACGGCGTGCGCAAGGCCGGCACGGTGGGATTCCCGCTGCCCGGCGTCTCGGTGCGAATCACCGATCCTGCGACCGGCGCCGTTCTCCCCAACGGGGCCGTCGGTATGATCGAGGTCAAGGGGCCGAACGTGTTTCGCGGCTACTGGCGCATGCCGGAGAAGACCCGCGCCGAGTTCCGCGCCGACGGATTCTTCATCACCGGCGATCTCGGCACCATCGACGGCGACGGTTACGTCAGCATCGTCGGTCGCGACAAGGACATGATCATCTCGGGCGGCCTCAACGTCTATCCGAAGGAGGTCGAGGAGGCGATCGATGCGCTGCCGGGCGTCGTCGAGTCGGCTGTGTTCGGTGTGCCGCATCCCGACTTCGGCGAGGGCGTCAGCGCCGCGGTGGTGCGAAGCCCCGACGCCACGGTCGACGAGCGCGGCATCCAGCAGGCGCTCGCCGGCAAGCTCGCCAAGTTCAAGCAGCCGAAGCGGGTCGTGTTCGTCGACGAGCTGCCGCGCAACACCATGGGCAAGGTGCAGAAGAACGTGCTGCGCGATGCCCATGCCGATCTGTACACGGACCGGGGAGCAGCGGCCGCGTCATAGCCAGTTTTGCGGTGGCGGGTGCCGCCGCGCGAGTGTGTCCAAGACGTCAATGAAAATGCCGGCGCGTCGCGCCGAGCCAATAAGGGAGGTTTTCATGGATACCGTCCGGCGCCGGCTCATCATCGGTGGGCTCACGCTTCCGTTCCTCATGGGTCAGCGCACCGCGTTCGCCCAGAGTGCCAAGACACTCAAGATCTCGCACCAGTTCCCCGGCGGCACGATCGATGAGGGCGACTTCCGCGATCGTCTGTGCCGGAAGTTCGCGCAACAGGTCGAAGCCAAAACCAACGGCGCGCTGAAGTTCCAGATCTACCCCGGCTCGTCGCTGATGAAGACCAACGCCCAGTTCAGCGCCATGCGCAAGGGCGCGCTGGACGCCAGCCTGGTGCCGCTCTCCTACGCCGGCGGCGAGGTGCCGGAGACCAGTATCGGGCTGATGCCGGGGTTGGTCAGCAGCTACGAACAGGGTGCGAAGTGGAAGAATGCCGAGGTCGGCAAGCTGCTCGAGAAGAACCTCGAGGATAAAGGCATCGTGGTCGTGAGCTGGATCTGGCAGGCGGGCGGCGTCGCCAGCAAGAACAAGCCGTTGGTCTCGCCCGATGACGCCAAGGGCATGAAAGTCCGCGGCGGCAGCCGCGAGATGGACCTGATGCTGAAGGCGGCGGGCGCCTCGGTGCTGTCGCTGCCGTCGGACGAGATCTACGCCGCGATGCAGACCGGCGCGATGGACGCGGCGATGACGTCGTCGACCAGCTTCATTTCGTTCAAGCTCGAGGAGATCGCCAAGCACTTCACCTCCGGCGAGAAGTACGCCTACTGGTTCATGTTCGAGCCGCTGTTGATGTCGAAGCAGGTGTTCCGGTCGCTGCCGAAGGACCAGCAGGACATCGTCATGTCGGTGGGTTCCGAGCTCGAGAGCTTCGCCGTCGAGGCGGCGCGGGCCGACGACAAGATGGCGGCGCAGGTCTACGCCAAGGCCGGCGCCAAGGTCTATGAACTCGACGAGCCGACGGTCAAGAAGTGGCAGTCGCTGGCGCGTGAGGCGGCGTGGAAGGACTACGCGAAGCACAACGAGAACTGCGCCAAGCTGCTCGCGGCCGCGGAGAAGCTCCTCTGACGGTGGACGTGTCCGAAGCGGGCGAGGCCGCCACGGTTGTGCGTTGGGCCAACCGTGCGCTCGCCCGTATCAATGCCGTGATGACCACGCTCGGTATGTGCGCGCTGGTCGCCGCGTCCCTCGTGCTCACCCACAGCGTGATCACGCGCTACGTGCTCGGCTATGCCACCGACTGGCAGGACACGATCGCCGTGTTCTGCCTCGTCGGCGCGGTGTTCCTGTCGAGCGCACACGTCCAGTCGATTGGCGGTCATATCGCGATCGAGGCTCTGGCCGAGATCCTGCCGCCGCGGATCAACCGCATCCGGCGGGTGATGGTCCTCTGGTGCTCGTTTGCGTTCTGCGCCTTCTTCGCATGGAAGTCGTGGACGCTGACCTATGAGGCATGGACGGAAGGCTATCGCCTCGCCTCGTCGTTCTCGCCGCCGCTCTCCATCCCATACTTCATGATGTCGGTCGGAATGACGCTGCTTACGGTGCAGATATTCCTTCAAGCCATCGCCCGCAGGCCGCCGCCACCCGCTCTTGAAGCACCGACCCGACCGGTGGGCAATGTCTGACACATTGATCGGCTTCGCCTACGGCGGGGTGACGTTATTCCTGATGTTCGCCGGCGTGCCGATTGCCTTCGCACTGGGCGCGACCGCCGTGCTGTTCATGCTCTTTTTCATGCCGACGTCGTCGCTCGATACCGTCACCCAGAACGTCTACGAGGAGATGGCAAGCATCACGCTGCTGTCGATTCCGCTGTTCATCCTCAAGGGGGTCGCCATCGGCCGGTCGCGGGCCGGACAGGACCTCTATTCGGCGCTGCACGTGTGGCTCGGCCGTGTGCCCGGCGGCCTCGGCGTCGCCAACGTCCTCGCCTGCGGCGTGTTCGCGGCGATGGCGGGCTCGAGCCCCGCGACCTGTTCGGCGATCGGCGGCGCCGGCATCCCCGAGATGCGCAAGTTCGGCTATTCGCCGGGCCTCGCGGCCGGAATCATCGCCGCCGGCGGGACGCTCGGCATCCTGCTGCCGCCGTCAATCACCATGATCCTCTATGCCGTCGCGGCGCAGGTGTCGCTCGGTCGCCTGTTCCTCGCGGGCGTCGGCCCCGGCCTGCTGTTGCTCACGCTGTTCGCCGCTTACGCCGTCTACAAATACAGCGCCGAGGCGCGGCAGGAGAAAGTCGCGGCGAACGCGTCCGCCGCCGCCCGCCGCCCGCTGCTCGCCTTCACCTTCCGCGAAAAGATGGGGGCGCTGCCGCGCATCCTGCCGTTCGTCATCCTGCTGATCGGCGTCATGATAGCCCTCTACGGCGGCTACGCGACGCCGTCCGAGACGGCGGGGCTCGGTGCCGTTCTGGCGCTTCTGCTGATCGCCATGATCTACGGCATCTGGACGCCGCGCGAGCTGCGGCCGATCCTGTCGGCCACGCTCCGCGAATCGACCATGCTGATGCTCATCATCGGCATGTCGCTCCTGTTCTCCTACGTCATGAGCTATCTCCACATCAGCCAGTCGGCGGCGATGTGGATGGTGTCGCTGCACCTCAGCCGGTGGCTTCTGCTGGCCGGCATCCTGATGATCGTAGTGGTGCTCGGCTTCTTCCTGCCGCCGGTATCGATCATCCTGATGATCGCGCCGATCATCCTGCCGCCGCTCAAGGCGGATGGCTTCGACCTGATCTGGTTCGGCGTCGTCATGACCATCGTCATGGAGATGGGACTGATCCACCCGCCGGTCGGGCTCAACATCTTCGTCATCAAGAGCATCGCGCCCGACATCAGGCTGCGCGAGCTCGTCTTCGGCATCCTGCCGTTCGTCGTGCTGATGCTGCTCGCCGTCGTGATGCTCTGCGTCTGGCCCGAGATCGTCACCTGGCTGCCGAAGGCGGTGATGGGGTAGCGAGGCCCGCGCGGCAGCCATAGAATGACAGCCCCTCGCATTCATCCGATCGGCGTTCCTCCATGACCGAACAATTGCCCGCCGGCGAACTCGCGATACGGGCCATCGCCATGCCCGCCGACGCCAACCCGCACGGCGACATCTTCGGCGGCTGGCTGCTGTCGCAGATGGATCTGGCCGGCGCCACCGTGGCGACGCGCCGCGCCCGCGGCCGCATCGTCACGGTCGCCATCGCCACTATGACCTTCAAGCAGCCGGTGTTCGTCGGCGACGAGGTGAGCTGCTACGCCAAGATCGTCAAGACCGGCCGGACCTCGATCGTCGTCGACGTCGAGAGCTGGGCCCGCCGCGGCGTCGGCGGCGAGCACCTCAAGGTCACGGAAGGTGTCTTCACCTACGTCGCGGTCGACGACAATCGTCGACCCCGGCCGCTGCCGGCGGAGTAGGGCGCCCGTTCAGGCGCCGTGCTCCTCGGTGAGGCTGGCCGCGATCCGGCGGCAACCCTCCATCACGTGCCTGGCGGAGATTTCCTCGGCCGCCTTCGAGAAGCGGGCGTTGGGAATAGACACGTGGAGTGCCGCGGTACCGGTTCCGTCCGGTCCGACGATGGCGCAGCCGACGGCATGGCCTCCCGGTGTGTATTCGGCGTTGGTCGCCACATAGCCGCGGCGGCGCGTTCGCGCCACGTCCTCGCGCAGCTTGTCGGGATCGATCATTGTCGCCTTCTGGAACGGCACCAGCTTGGTGCGCGCGAGATAGGCGCGCACCTCGTCGTCGTGCATCGCCGCGAGCAGCGCCCGGCTGGCGGCGCCGGCATAGAGCGGCACGGCGGTGCCGATCTGCTGCGTCTGGCCGATCGCGTGGGTGCTCTCGACGGTGTCGATGTTGTAGCGGTAGTCGCCGCGCCGGACGCTGAGCACGACGCTCTCGTTCACCGCATCGCGAATCGCCTGCATGACGGGTCGCGCGTGACTGCGGATCGAAAGGCTCTGCAGGAGGTCGTCCGCGAGTCGCAGCGTGGCGAAGCCCAGCGTGTAGGTCGCCGTCGCCGAGTTGTGCTGCAGCAGTCCATGGCGAACCAGATTGGTGAGAATGCGGAACGCCGTCGGCTTCGGCAGCTTCAGTTGCGACGAGATCTGCGGCAGGCTGAGCTCGGGCGTCGCCCGGCCGAAGCATTCGAGGATGCGCGCGGCCCGGTCGACGATGCGCACCAGCTTTACCGGGGCCTCGCCGACCCTATCGTTGATCTTGATGATGGCGTTCATGGCGTGTGTCCCAACGCGCGCGAGAGCGTTTCCGCACCCTCGGTCGCTGCCTTTATGCATTTGCGACGGAGCTCTTTCGTGAAGCGCTCGTTCGGACACGACACGGTCAGTGCCGCGACCGTCTCGCCGGTGTAGCTCTTCACCGGCGCCGACACGGCGGCGGTGTGTGGGTTCACCGTGCCCGCGACCACCGCATAACCGTCGCGTTTCACCGCCGCAAGCGTCTGCAGCAATTCGGCGCGAGGTTCGGCAACGTCCTGGCGCCGCGCGAGATACGCCTCGATGTCGTTGCCCGGCATGCCGGCAAGGAGGACGAGCCCCGCGGCGCCGACGTGAAGCGGCCCCTCATGACCGAGCTGCGTCACGCGCCGGATCGCCTGCATGCTTTCGACGTAGTCGAGATGCACGCGGCGATCGCCGACCTTGAGGCTGAGGATCACCGTCTCATTGACGACGTCGCGTACCTGACGCATCAGCGGCAGTGCGCTTTCGCGGATGTCGAGCAGGTTGCGGCGCACGTCGCCGAGACGGAGCCACGCGAACCCGAGGCGGTACGGACCCGTCGCCGATTCCCGCATCAAGAGATCGTGGGCGACCAGCGTGTTGAGGATACCGAGCAGCGTCGCCTTGGGGACGCCGGTGCGCTCGACGAGTTGAGTCAACATCAGCTCGGGCTGACTGCGGGTGAAAAGCGCCAGCACGCGGGCCGCGCGAGCTACCGCCTCGCCCTTGTAGCGGACGTCGGGATCGATGTGCTCACGTTCGGTGCGAATTCGTTGCGGTACAGCCACCGCCTTACTCCTCATTTTGAAATACTGTTTTGACGAACACTGCCACACCGGGGCGCCTTGACGGCTCCCGGCGGGGTACGTCAGTATCGGATTCGGTAAAACGATACAACGTTTCATTATTTATGGGAAGAGCCGCCATGCACGACCTCCTGGAGCTCAAGGTCACGCCGCTGTCCCCCGCGTGCGGCGCCGAGATCAGCGGCGTCGACCTCACCCGCGAGCTGAGCCCGACCCAGGTGGCGGCAATCAAGGCGGCGTGGGTGAAGCACCTGGTGCTGGTGTTCCGCGGTCAGACCCTGTCCCAGGAGGATCAGCTCCGGTTCGCCTCCTATTTCGGCCCGCTCGGCGACCGCAAGGTTGCCCCTGAACAATTGCGCGGTCGCGCCGAGGGGATCTACCAGACCCATGAGAAGGTGCTGCTGGTCACCAACATCCGCGTCGACGGCAAGCCGATCGGCGCCTTCGGCGACGGCGACATGTGGTTCCACATCGACTCGGGCTATTCCGAGAAGCCGTACCGCTACACGTTCCTCTACGGCATGGAGCTGCCGTCGACCGGCGGCAACACGCTGTTCTCGAACACCTACAAGGCCTACGAGGCGGTGCCCGCGGACATCAAGGCGAAGCTCGCCGACAAGAAGGCGCTGCACATCCACGAGTACAAGCGCACCGAGAAGGCGGACCTTACGGGCGATATCAGCAAGATTCCGCACTTCTACCATCCGGTGTTCATCACCCATCCCGACAGCGGCAGGAAGGCCCTGTTCGTCGACCGGCTGATGACGGCACGCATCGATGGGCTCCCCGAAGAGGAGAACGCCGCGATTCTCCAGCAGCTCTACGACATCGGCGAGCGTCGCGAGTTCGTCTACGAACACGTGTGGCAGCTCCACGACTTCGTCATGTGGGACAACCTGGCGACCATCCACGCGCGGACCTGGTTCCCCAAGGAGGAGCGGCGCTTGTTGCGCCGCTGCACCGTCGCGGGCGAGCCGATTGGCGCGTGAATGACCGACATGTCCGGCACGCGTCTGCCCGCCTTTGAGACGTTCATCGCCGACCTGCGCGCGCTTTGGGCGCGCGAGAGCGACATGGGCCGTCGCATGCTCGCGGCGAAGCCGCTGCTCGAGCGCTTCGTCGTGGACCCGACGGTGAAGGCGCATTCGCGGCACTGGCCGTCGACCGAGGGCTACAAGAATCTCCTGTTCTACGTCGATCCGGACTACGAGTTCGTCGTCAATGGTGTCGTGCGGATGCCCGGCCGCACCGGCAGCGTGCACGACCACGCCGAGGCCTGGGTGCTTTATGGCGTTGTCGACGGCGCGGAAAGCCTCGAGCGCTACGAGCGCCTCGACGACGGCGGCACGCCCGGCTACGCCGAGGTCAGGCTGACGTCGGTGACCACCGGAGCCGAGGGCAAGGTCGACATCGTCGCCCCCGGTGCGATCCACGCCGAGCAGGGCGGCCGGACGCGGTCCGTCGCGGTGATCCTGCGCAGCCAGAAACTCGGCCAGGACACGGTTCTTCAGCACACCTACGATCCGAAGGCGAAAACCGTCATCCAGCGGTTCGGGCCGACACAGATCCCATACGAGCTGCGGGCGGACGTGTCGGTCTGAGGAGGTGCGCGGACTCGCCATCCCATTGATCCGAGACAATAATGCGGGCTGGAGACACGGTCCTATCGGGGAGGGGAGCGATGATGCGGACAGCCTTCGCTGCCGGTGCGCTGCTGGTCGCGGCGTCGGCGGGCGTAGTGACGCCCGCCGGGGCGCAGACGCAGTCGCCTGCGGGCGTACAGGATGTCGAGTTCAAGGCGATGTCGGTCATCGTCGGGTTCACGCCCGGCGGCGGCTACGATACCTATGCCCGGCTCCTCGCGCGCCACATCGGCCGTAACACGCCGGGCCGGCCGAGCGTCGTCGTCCAGAACATGCCGGGCAGCTCGAGCCTGAAGGCGGTCCAGTATCTCGACGCCAATGCGCCGCGCGACGGCAGCGTCATGACGGCGTTCAATCCGGGGCTGATCACCGAATCGCTGCTCGACCCGGAGAAGATCAAGTTCAAGTTCACCGAGGTCGCGTTCGTCGGCAGCATCACGCGGGATTTGCGCGCCTGCTACGCGTGGGGCGCCACCGGGATCAAGAGCTGGGACGATCTCGTCAAGGCGCCGGAGTTCAACATCGGCGCGCCCGCCGCGGGGACCTCGACCTATATCAACGCCGCCGTGCTGAAGAACATGTTCGGCATCAAGCTGCGCCAGGTCACCGGCTATCCCGGCAGCGCCGAGGAACGGCTTGCGATCGAGCGCGGCGAGCTCGACGGCGGTTGCGGAGCGTGGAGCAGTAACCCGCCCGACTGGGTGAACAACCACAGGATCAATCCGATCGTCGCGTTCTCGCCCGGAGATATCCCGAACATGATCGGCGCGCCGCCGTTCGTCGTCGATCTCGCGAAGAACCAGCAGGACAAGGACGTGCTCAACGTGCTGATCGCGCCCGACTCGGTCGGTCGTCCGTACGTCGCCTCGCGCCAGGTGCCGGTCGCGCGGCTCTCGGTCGTGCGCGCGAGCTTCGATGCGACGATGCGCGATCCTCAATTCCTGGCCGAGGCGGAGAAGCTCGATCTCCCGGTGGTCGGCTCGATGCCCGGCCTCGAGGCTGAGGCGATCATCGCCAACATCTACAAGTCGCCGCCGGCGCTGGTCGAGCGCGCGAAGGCTGTCGCTCGGTAACCGCGACGCCCGCATTTCACTTTAAAAGGCCTCTCGCGAGGGCCCTTTTCATTGGCGGCGCGCTCCACCGCCGCGCTACCCTTTCGGTAAATGGCCCCGAAGCGAAGAGGGCCGGCAGGGAGGGTTTGATGATGCGTGTCGCTCGGGCGGCGCTGGTCGCCTGTCTCGTATCTGGTTTTGTGGGTTTTTCCACAATCGCGGCATTCGCCGGCGACATCGCCGATTTCTATCGCGGCAAGCGGATGACGATGCTGATCAGCGGGCCCGCCGGCAGCGGCTACGATCTGTACGCACGCCTGTTGGCGCAGAACCTGCCGCGCTACCTCCCCGGAAACCCCACCATCGTGTCGCAGAACATGCCGGCGGCGGCGGGCCTGGTGCTGCTGAACACCGCCTACAACCAGGGCGCCCGCGACGGCACGCTCCTGTTCACGCTCCACTTCAACCTGCCGCTCTATCAGGCGATGGGCGGGCGTGGCGTGCAGTTCGACATCGCCAAGCTGATCGGCCTTGGCCGCTTGCTCGCCTCGAACGCGGTGATCGGCGTTCACCGCGACTCGAAAACGGGCGTTAAAACCCTCGAGGATGCGAAGAAGACCGTGAGCACGATCGGCTCGACCGGCGCTTCGTCCAACGCCACCGTGTATCCCAGCATCATGAACAACCTGGTCGGCACCAGGTTCAAGGTCATCAACGGCTATAACGGCCAGACCGGCGTGTTCCTCGCCATGGAACGCGGTGAAATCGACGGCTTCGGCAGTTTCTCCTATCTGACGTTCAAATCGGTGAAGCCCGACTGGCTGGAGAACAAGGTTTTCCACCCGCTGGTGCAGTGGGGCGAAAAGCGCGAGGACGCCTGGCCCGACGTGCCCACGGCCATCGATGTTGCCACGACGCCGGAGGACAAGCGCGCGATGGAGCTCGCATCCGTCGGCTCCGACATCGGCTTCTCCTATTTCATGCCGCCGGACGTCCCGGCCGATCGGGTGGCCGCGCTGCGGAAGGCCTTCAACGACATGATCGTCGATCCGGCGTTTCTCGCCGAAGCTGCAAAGTCGAATGCGCCTTTGCGCACCGCAAGCGGCGAGCACATGGAGGAGATGGTCCGCCGCGTCCTGAGCGCGCCACCCGAGGTCATCAGTCGTCTCACCGAACTCATGGTGGCGAAGGGCGGCGTCCGCTGCGAGGACTACACCAAGGCGGAATTCTGCGACAAGGCCGCCTCAGCCGCCGCCGAGGGCAAATAGTCCCACCGTATGGCCGTTGTCGCGCAGGTTCGCGCGATGGCCGATTTGTGCCGAGAGGATCCATGACGACCGAGACCGAGCTCCGCGAAAAACTTTCCGCCTGCACCCGCATCTTCGCGATGCAGGAATTGCTCGGCCTGTTCGGCCATATCAGCGCCTACGACCCCGACGCGCAGCACGTCTACTTCTCGCCGAGCATGGGCGTCGACAAGACCCAGGTGAAGCCCGACGACATCCTGGTGAGCGATCTCGACGGCGCCGTGCTCGATGGCGACCGCCGATTGCCGGCGGAGTGGCCGATCCACACTGTGCTGCACAACCGTCGAATGGATGCACTCGCGGTCGCGCATCTGCACGCGCCCTACGCGACGCTGTTCGCGATCGCCAGGCGCGAATTCCGTCCGGTGACGCTGCAGGGCTCGGTGTTCGGCGGTGGGCTTCCGATCTACGACGAGCCCGCGCTGATCCGCTCGGTGGAACAGGGCAAGGCCTTGAGCAAAGTGATCGGCGACCGGCCGGCCGCGTTCCTGCGCGGCCACGGCATCGTCGTCGTCGCCCGCGACGTCGAGCAGATGCTGTACGCCTCGCTCATCCTCGAGGACGAGGCGCGCAAGTGGGTGCAGGCCTCTACGCTCGGCGAGGTCGGCACGCTCAGTCACGACGACTGCAAGACGTTCGGCGCCGAGGCCGAGTTTCCCGGGCGCGCCCAACGTTGCTGGCGCTACTTCTCCGAGCTCGAGAAGCGCTGGGACCGCCAGCCCGGCACCGGCTGTGTGCCGTTCGTCTGAGCCACGGCACTCGTTTTGCATTAACGTGCATTCCCCCGCGGGCACGGTGTCCGCGCCCTTGGAGTGACACGACATGACACGCGTACGACAGCTTGCCGTGCTGGCATCGGTGGCGGGCATCGCCCTGGCGTTTTCCGGTGATATCGCAGCCGCCGATCCCGCTGATTTCTATCGCGGCAAGAACCTCGATCTCATCATCTCGTCGAGCGTCGGTGGCGGCTACGACGTCCTGGGCCGCCTCGTCGCCGAGCACATGGCAGCTCACATTCCGGGCAATCCGCACATCGTGCCGCGCAACATGCCGGCGGCGGGCGGGCTCGCGGCGATGAACTTCCTCTACCAGATCGCGCCGAAGGACGGCTCGACGTTCGCGACGGTGCAGAACCCCAATCCGTTCGTGCCGCTGTTCGGCGAGCCGGCGGCGCGGTTCGATGCCCTCAAGTTCACCTACCTCGGCAGCGCCAACTCCGAGGTCGCGATCGCGTTCGTGTGGAAGACCTCGCCGGTCAAGACGCTCCAGGACGCGATGACGCGCGAGACGACCATGGGCACGACGGGCGGCGGCTCGACCAGTGCCTTCCAGGCCCGCGCCATGAACGTGTTCACCGGCACCAAGTTCAAGGTCATCACCGGCTATCCCGGCTCGACCGAGGCGTTCCTCGCCGTCGAGCGCGGCGAGGTCGAGGGCTATCCATCGATCTTCTGGACGACGTTGAAGGCAACCAAGCCCGACTGGTTGCGCGAAAACTCGATCGTCATGCTCACGCAGCTCGCGCTCGAGAAGCACTCCGATCTGCCCAACGTGCCGTTGATCCTCGACTTCGCCAAAACGCCCGAGGACCGCGCGGCGCTCGAGCTGATGCTGGCGTCGCAGCTGCCCGGACGTCCGTACTTGGCGCCGCCGAGCCTGCCGCCCGACCGCGCCAAGGCGCTGCAGGACGCGTTCATGGCGACAATGGCCGATCCCAGGTTTCTCGACATCGCGAAGAAGCGCGACCTCGAGATCCAGCCGAAGTCCGGCCCCGAGGTGCAGGCCTTCCTCGCCCGCATCTATCAGACGCCGAAGGCGGTGGTGGACAAGGTCAACGCGGTGCGGCTGGCCGGCCAGTAACGGCCGCGGCCTGTTGCGATGGCGGAAAGGGCCCGAATGGGCCCTTTCCTATACCTGTCCTGGACGAGGCACCGCGCGCTGCGCGTGACGGCCCGGCTGTGCTGCCAGCATGGCCGCATTCCGATAATGCCGGGGCCGCGACGTTGCAACGCGGGCGCCGGCGTGTGAAGACAGCGCATCCTCGGCGCATGTGTTCGCGCGTTCCCTCAGGAGAATTTCCATGAAGTGTTTACCCTGCCTCGCCGTGGCGGCTCTGGCCGCATCGGCGTGCCTGCCGGCGCAGGCGCAGTCGGTCGCCGACTTCTATCGCGGCAAGAACATCGATCTCATCATCTCGACGACGGTCGCCACCGGATACGACACCTTGGGCCGTCTCGTCGCCGAGCACATCGGCGACCATATTCCGGGCAATCCGCACATCGTGCCGCGCAACCAGCCGAGTGCCGGCGGCCTCACCACGGCGAACTTCATCTACAACATTGCGCCCAAGGACGGCACGGCGATCGCCACGGTGCAGAACCCGGTGCCGTTCACGCCGCTGTTCGGCGAGCCGCAGGCGCGGTTCGACGCACTCAAGATGAACTATCTCGGCAGCGCCAACTCCGAGGTCGCGATCGCCTTCGTGTGGAAGACCTCGAAGATCAACACCATCCAGGACGCGATGAAGACCGAGAGCCTGATGGGCGCCACCGGCGGCGGCTCGACCAGCGCGTTCCAGGCTCGCGCCATGAACACCTTCATGGGCACCAAGTTCCGCGTCATCAGCGGCTACCCGGGCTCGACCGAGGCCTTCCTCGCCGTCGAGCGCGGCGAGGTCGACGGCTATCCCTCGGTGTTCTGGTCGACGCTCAAGTCGACCAAGCCCGACTGGATCCGCGACAAGTCGATCAAGATGCTCGTGCAGCTCGGTTTCGAGAAGCACCCGGATCTGCCAGACGTGCCGCTCGCCCTCGACTTCGTCAAAACTCCCGAGGACAAGGCCGCGCTCGAGCTGACGCTGGCGCCGCAGCTCCCGGGCCGGCCCTACATCGCCCCGCCGGGCCTGCCGGCCGAGCGTCTGAAGGCGCTGCAGGACGCGTTCATGGCGACGCTCGCCGACCCCGCCTTCGTCGCCGAGGCGAAGAAGCGCGACGTCGAGATCCAGCCAAAATCGGCCGAGGACGTGCACGACTTCATCGCGCGCATCTACCAGACGCCGAACGATGTCGTGAAGCGGGTGAACGCGGTGCGCCTCGCCCAGTAGGCGAATGCACTGCACATGAGACGAGAAAGGGCCCTCGCGGGCCCTTTCTTTTTGTCGTGATGGATGTGTCGGCTATTCAGCCGACCACTCGCTTGGCAGCGCGCCCGAGGTGCGGGCCTGGTGGACGTAATATTTCCACAGCTTGCCGATATGGAATTCGCGCATCTCGTGGCGGTTGATCTGCTCCATCTCCGCCGCGGTGAGCGGCAGCGGCTCGCGGCCGGCGTTCAGCACTTCGAGTTGGGCGCGGGCGTTCTCGTCGAAGTGGACCGCGTCGACCAACAGCGCCGGTACCGACTCCGCCGTCAGCACCACGCCGTGGGAGCGGATCAGGGCCGCGTGATGCGGCCCCAGGGTCGCTGCGAGCGCGCGGCCCTGCTCGGCGAGCTTGATGTGACTCGGATCCGCGTGCGTCGGGATGCCGCTCTGCCACCGTACCGCGCGGGCGCGCATCGGCTGCAGCGCGACGCCCTTCATCATCGTGAACAGGAACGCGACCTCGAGGTGGCTGTGGATCACCGCCTGGACATCGGGGCGCGCCCGCATGATCTCGACGTGGATCGCGAGCTCGACCGGCGGCTTGCCCGGCGCGCCCTCGATCACCTTGCCGTCGAAGCCGACCAGCAGCATGCGCTCCGGCGTGACGCCCGAGCGCGGATCGGTCCCGGCCTGGATGTAGAGCGCGTCGCGGCCCGGTGCGCGGACCGAGATGTGGCCCGAGTAGTCGAGGATGCCTTCGGCGTTGAGGATGCGCGTCGCGGTGGCGAGCTGGCGCCGGAGCTGCGCGTCGCTGAAGCTGTCATTGGTGTTGTCGCTGCGCTCGATGCCGATCGCGGTCGCCATGATGTCCCTGCCGTGCTGGTGGCCGGCCGATGTTAGCAGGTGACGCGCCCGGCTCAAAACCGGGATCCCGAGCCCCCGGTCGCTTCGGCGCCATGGTTTTCCCGCCGGGGAACAGCCACGGGCTTGCCGTCGACGCCGCGGATGCGCACGCCGAGACCCGCCATCAGTATCAACGCGTTCGACAGGATCTTCATGTCGAGCGGCATGCCGTGGCGTCGGACGTCGAGCAGAAGCGCGCAACGGACATCCTCGCTCTTGTTCCACACCTCGTGCGGATAGGTGTCGTCCCACAGTAGGCAATCGCCCTCGTCGATGGCGTGGTCCCTGCCGTTGATCCGGAGCACCGCCGCGGGTCGGCCGCGCTCGTCACGCGGCATCGCGAGCGGCATGTAGAAGCGGAGGACACCGCGGAACGGTCCGCGGTGCTCGGGGATGTGCTTGCCCGGCGCGAGGAACGACAGCGACGTCGACAGTACGTCGGGCATCCGCGTCACCAGCGCGGCGAGCCGCGGACACTGCGCCATGTTGCGCGGGATCGGCGTGCCGTACGCCTTGAGGATGAACAGGCGCCAGTCGCGATCGTCGTTGGCCGAGACCGGTGCCTGCTCCGGCATGATGTCGTGGAACCGCGGCACCCGGTCGAGACGCCGGGCAATCGCCGCGGCTTCGTCGCGGATGTCGCGCCACGCCGCCTGGAGCCTGTAGCCGTCGGGAAAGTGATCAACGAGGTTGAGCGTCGGTTGTCCGACCACCCGGATATCGAAGACGCGACGAACGAGCTCGGCGGTTCTGTCGTAAACCACGCCCATGCAGTCCTCAGGGATTTTGCTGTTTCTTGCCCCGGTGGTGAACGTCTGGTCCGGCAATTCGATCCTTTATCAGGATTCCGGCGACAATATGACCCCTTCATTGGGGGCCAGCACAATGCGGTCTTTTACGGACCCTGGGCCCCGAGACAGATCGGAGGTTAGCACGGTGCGCCAGCCGGCGGTTTCGCCCGGCAGGGGTATAACCTGCTTGTCGCGGGAGAAGTTGAGGGCGACGACCAGCCGGTCGGCGCCGTGCAGTCGCTCGTAGACGAGCGTGTGCTCGGCCGACGGCAATGGGCGATAGTCGCCGACGCTGAGTGCCGGGCGCTTGCGGCGGAGCCGGATCAGCTCGCGATAGAGCATGAGGATCGACGTCCGGTCGCGTCCGCAGCAGGCGACATTGCGCTCCTCGAAATCGTCGGCGACTGGAAGCCACGGCTCGCCCGAGGTGAATCCCGCGTTGGGCGAGTCGTCCCACTGCATCGGCGTGCGGCTCGGATCGCGTCCCAGTCCGAGGCCGGGCTCGTTCTTCTCCCATGGGTCCCGCACGAGCTCGGGCGGGATCGGCACGCTTTCCATGCCGATCTCGTCGCCATAGTAGAGCGTCGGCGTGCCGCGCAGCGTCAGCAGCAGCATCGCGGCGATCCGGGCCTGATCGCGTCCGGCGCGCGTCGCGATGCGCTTCTGGTCGTGGTTGCTCAGTACCCAGTTGGGCCAGCCGCCCATCGGCAGCGCGCCTTCGTATTCCTTGATCAGGCGCCGGATCGCGCCCGGGTCCCACGCCGTCTCGATGAGCTGGAAGTTGAACGGCAGGTGCGCGCCGCGCAGGTCCTTGCCGTAGTAGTGGACGAGGCGCTCGAGCGGCAGATAGATCTCGCCGATCAACACGCGCGCGTCGTACTGCTCGAGCACGTTGCGCATCTCGGCGATGATCTCGTGCACCTCGGGCCGGTCGGCGGAGTAGACCTGGATGAAGCGGCGGATCGACGCATCGCCGGAACGATAGTCGGGGTTCGCCGGGTTGTCGCGGAACCGGTCGTCCTTGATCAGGTGCCAGATGACGTCGACGCGAAAGCCGTCGACGCCGCGGTCGAGCCAGAAGCGCAGTACGCTGTACATCGCGTCGCGCACTTCGGGATTGTGCCAGTTGAGGTCGGGCTGCTCCTTGAGGAACGCGTGGTAGTAGTACTGGCCGGTGGCCTCGTCCCACTCCCAGCCGCTGCCGCCGAAATTGCTGAGCCAGTTGTTCGGCGGACCGCCGCCCTCCTTCGGGTCGCGCCAGATGTACCAGTCGCGTTTCGGGTTCGTGCGCGACGAGCGGCTCTCGACGAACCACGGGTGCTGATCCGACGTGTGGTTGGGGACGAAGTCGAGGATGACCTTCAGGCCGCGCCGGTGCACGTCGTCGATCAGCGCGTCGAAGTCGCTGAAGGTGCCGAAGATCGGGTCGATGGCGCGGTAGTCGGCCACGTCGTAGCCGAAATCCGCCATCGGCGACGGATAGATCGGCGAGATCCAGATCGCATCGACCCCGAGATCCTCGAGATAGCCGAGGCGCGAGCGGATGCCGGCAAGATCGCCGATGCCGTTGCCGTCGCTGTCCTGGAAGGATCGGGGGTAGACTTGGTAGATGATGCCGCGCTTCCACCACAGCGGCTCTGTCATCATGCCTCTCCGCTGATCAAGGGGCGGGCCGAATTTGCGTCCGCGTATAAAGCGTGTCCGGGCCCCGCGGTTCCGGCCGGGAGAAATCGTCGCGGGTCGCCGGAACCAAAGCTGCGGCCCGTCGCTTTTCTAGCATCTTCACACATTGTGACGGCGTGACGAACGAACATGGCCGACATCGCGGGCGGCGCGCATGGGTCCGTGCTGCGGGCGGAGGCGACGCCCGGGGCGGGCGCATCCGTGTCGTCGCCGCGGCGGCTGCCGGTCGGTGCCGAGTTCGCCGAGGGCGTCGTGCATTTCCGGCTGTGGGCGCCGCGACGCAAGCGGGTCGAGGTCGTCATCGAATCCGGTCCCAACAAGGGCGTATCGGTGCCGTTGGCGCCGGAGCGTGACGGCTATTTCTCCGGGCAGGCGCCGGGCGAGGCCGGCGTGCTCTACCGCTTCCGGCTCGACGGCGGGGCCGAGCTGCTCGCCGATCCCGCCTCGCGGTTTCAGCCCGACGGCCCCCACGGCCCGTCGCAGGTCGTCGATCCGGCCTTCCCGTGGACCGACCGCGCCTGGAAGGGGCCGGATCCGCACCGCGCCGTGGTCTACGAGATGCACGTCGGCACGTTCACGGCCGAGGGCAGGTGGTGGTCTGCCGAGGAGCACCTCCCGGCGCTGCGCGACCTTGGGGCGACGATCGTCGAGGTGATGCCGGTCGCGGACTTCCCGGGACGGTTCGGCTGGGGCTACGACGGGGTGAACCTGTTCGCGCCGACGCGGCTCTATGGCCGGCCCGACGACTTCCGCCACTTCGTCGATCACGCCCACCGGCTCGGTCTCGGGGTCATCCTCGACGTCGTCTACAACCACCTGGGACCCGACGGCAACCGGCTGACGGAGTTCTCCGACCACTACTTCACCGACCGCTACGAATGCGAGTGGGGCCAGGCGATCAACTTCGACGGCCCAAACTCCGAGCCTGTGCGTGACTTCATGATCGCGAACGCGCGCTACTGGATCGAGGAGTTCCACCTCGACGGGCTGAGGCTCGACGCCACCCAGCAGATATTCGATTCATCGCCGAGCCACGTCGTCGCCGAGATTGCCGCCGCCGCCCGCGACGCAGGCCGCGAGCACGGCCGATCGGTCTATCTGGTCGCCGAGAACGAGCCACAGGACGTCCGGGTGGTCCGGCCATCGGACCTCGGCGGTTTCGGCCTCGATGCGATGTGGAACGACGATTTTCACCACTCGGCCGACGTCAGCGCCCGCGGCCAGAGCCGCGCCTATCTGTCGGGGTACCGGGGTTCCCCCCAGGAGTTCATCTCGCTCGCCAAGCACGGCTTCCTCTACCAGGGGCAGCGCTACAAGTGGCAGGGCAAGTGCCGTGGCACCCCCACCACGGGCCTCGAGCCCGACCACTTCGTCAACTATGTGCAGAATCACGACCAAATCGCCAACACAGGGCGCGGCGATCGCATCCACGCGACGACGAGTCCGGGGCGCCTGCGCGTGCTCACGACGCTGCTCATTCTCACGCCCGGCACGCCGATGCTGTTCCAGGGGCAGGAGTTCGCCGCATCGTCGCGCTTCACGTACTTCGCCGACCACAAGCCGGATCTCGCCCGTCTGGTGCGGAAGGGTCGTACCGAGTTCGTGTCGCAGTTCCCCAATCTCGCGACATCGGCGATGAAGGCGGAAATGCCGACGCCGGACGCGCTCGCTACCTTCCGAAGCTGCGTCGTCAATCACTCCGAGCGTCTCGGCAACGCCCATGCCGAGGTGCTCGCGCTGCACCGTGACCTGATCCGGCTGCGCGCCCTCGATCCCGTGTTCTCGGTGGCGCACAGGAAGTGCGTCGACGGCGCCATCCTCAGTCACGATGCGCTCGTGCTGCGCTACACCGGGCGCAACGAGGATCGGCTCCTCCTGGTCAACTTCGGATACGACCTGTGCCTCGAATCCCCGGCCGAGCCGCTGCTCGCGGCACCAATCGGCGCCGCGTGGCGCATTCTGTGGTCGAGCGAACACCCGCGCTATGGCGGCACCGGAACGCCGCCGATCGAGAGCGACGAGGGGTGGTTCCTGCCCGCGCACAGCGCAGTCGTTCTCACGTCCGCGTAATCGAGGGCGCCTTCGCGAGTCGCCGCGGTCACCGCGCGTGAGCGCAGCGGAACGCGGCCTGACTCACACGCGCCGGTTATCCCCCGCGATGCGCGATTCGCGTCACGCCCAGTCCCCTTTTGGGAAGCTTTTTCCCTCCGGCTTCATGCGCGCGGGTCATCGCCGAAGTCGTGCATCGTTTCGCCTGTCATTCGGCGGCCGCTCCCACTCGTGTCCGCGGTGCGTCGACAAAAAGATCATCGTGACTCAGGCGAGGTACAGCACATGGATCTCACGGGTTTCAAGCTTACCTACGATGACGAGTTCAATTCGTTCGCTTGGTCTCCCGACGGCACCCTCGGTTACAAGACGCAGTTCTACTTCGGCGGGCGGGAGATCTGGACCAACGGAGACCAGCAGTACTACTCGGACCCGAGCGTCGGAGTGAATCCATTCGCGTTGTCCAACGGCGCGCTGCACATCACCGCTTCGCCCGGCACCAACCCCGACGGTCAGCCCTACAACTCGGGCATGATCACCACCGAGGGAAGCTTCGCGCAGCAGTACGGCTACTTCGAAGCGCGCGTCCAGGTCGCGCCGGGGCAGGCGCTCTGGACCAGCGTCTGGCTGCTGCCGGAAAACAAGAGCTGGCCGCCGGAGATCGACTTGGTCGAGGCGTTCGGCGCCCCCAACGGCGCCAATCAGGGCGGCGTCAATTCGATCTGGCACAACGAGATTTCCGCCGGGCACACCGCGGATCAGGGCAGCTTCGTCGCGGTGAACGGCAACACCACGACCGAGTACCACACTTACGGCGTCGACTGGGAACCGGACGTCATCACCTGGTACATCGACGGCAAGCAGTCGGGGCAGCCGGTGGCGACTCCCGTTGGCACCGACGTGCCGATGTATATGCTGGTGACGCTCGAGGTCGGCGGCTGGTCGGGACAGCCGCTCGGCGAGACCGGGACCATGGGTCTCGACTATCTCCGCGCCTATTCGAAGAATCCCAACGCGACCGCCGTCGCCCTGCAACAGATCTCGTCGCCCGATGGCGTTGACACCACGCCCTATGGTGCGACGGACGCCCACGGCGTGATCGGCGGCGGCACGACGCCACCGCCCGCCGGCGGCTCCGGCAGCAACACCGTCACGGTGCGCGTCTCCGAGGACGCATGGGCCGGCGACGCACAGTTCACCGTCATGGTGGACGGCGTGCAGGTCGGCGGCACGCAGACGGCGACGGCCAGTCATGCGGCCGGCCAGTGGCAGAACATCACGCTGGCGGGGAACTTCGCCACCACCGGCGCGCACACCGTCGACATCAACTTCATCAACGACGGCTGGGGCGGATCGCTGTCCACCGACCGCAATCTCTACGTCCAGTCGGTCACCATCAACGGCGACACGCTGCCGGCGAGCGGCGCGCAGGACTTCGCGAGCAACGGCATGACGGTGCCCGATGGCGCGATCCTCGCCGTCAACGGCAACATCCATTTCACCGACCCGGGCACCGGCAGCGCTGGTACGGGTGGGACCGGCGGCGCGGGAGTGCTGACCGTCCATGTGTCGGAGGACGCATGGAATGGCGACGCCCAGTTCACCGTGCTGGTCGACGGTCAGCAGGTCGGTGGCACCCAGACCGTGACCGCGTCTCACGCCGCGGGCCAATGGCAGGACATCACGATCTCGAACTCGATTGCCGCGGGTCCGCACACGGTCGCCATCAACTTCATCAACGACGGCTGGGGCGGAACGCTGGCCACCGACCGCAACATGTACGTTCAGTCGATCACCATCAACGGTGAGATGATTCCCGGCAGCTCCGCGCAGGATACCGCCGCGAACGGCAATCAGGCGGCCGATCCGACCGCCGCGGTGATGGACGTCAACGGCACGGCAACGTTCCACAGCACCGGCACGGGAGGAACCACCGGCGGTACCGGCGGCACGGTCGGTCCGTCGACCATCGTGCTGCACGTTTCGGAGGATGCGTGGAACGGCGATGCGCAGTTCATCGTCAAGGTCGACGGCACCCAGGTCGGCGGCATCCAGACCGCGACGGCATCGCACGCCGCCCACGCGGTCCAGGACATCACGTTTACCGGCGACTTCGGGGCCCAGGGCCCGGGTACGATCGACGTCACATTCATCAACGACGCCTGGGGCGGCTCGGCGGCGACCGATCGCAACCTCTACGTCAACGGCGTCGACGTGAACGGCCATGCGTTCCCCGGCACCGGAGCCGTGGACAACGCGGCGAATGGATCGACCGCGCCCGACGCGGCGGTGATGGCCATCAACGGAACCGTCGAGTTCAACATCAACCACACCGCGCCGCCGGCGATCCTGGGCTGATTGCGCTCCCTTTTTCTCCCTCTCCCCTGAAGCGGGAGAAGGGAAAAGTCAGCGCCGTTGATCTGCAAGGCCTCTTTCGATCTTTCCACAGCCCCCTGGCGCGGGGTTTTGCGCGCGCGCATGGTGCGCGCGTCGCGACAAGCGGCCGGTAGCTATTAGGCCTAGCACCCCGTCGGGTGAAGCGATGAAACCGCGAGAGGCCCTCGACAATGGGACACCGGCGCGGCGGATGATTGAGAGGCAACAGCGCTTCCCCTCCGGGTCGCGACGCACTCTTCGGTACCACCAACAACAGCGTCGCGATCCGCGACCGCAGGGATCATCGGTGGGGTCGGGCTACGCTTTAAACGCAGCGTCGGCACCCCACCGCCCCGCAACGGGGACGACAAAGGCGGCTCCTGCCGGAGCCGCCGACGACGGAGTGCGTCCGCCTGGCAGGGTTGGCGCACTCGGCCCCTCACCAGGCCCTCGCTCCCTTAAGAAAGGAGCGAGGGCT
>DATJIG010000042.1:0-20181 GCA_035493495.1 Alphaproteobacteria bacterium | reverse complement strand
GGGCGCTCCAGGAATCCTTCATCAACTACGGCGGCAACAGCAAGCCCGAGTGGCTGACGTGCCTGCACGAGGAAGCCTCGGTCGGCATGTGCCACGGCTACGCCAAGGCCTCCGGCAAGCCGATGGCGGCGATGGTCCACGGCACGGTCGGCCTGCAGCACGCCTCGATGGCGCTCTACAACGCGTGGTGCGACCGGGTGCCGATCCTGCTGTTCAGCGGCAATGCGGGCCCCGTCGAGGAGCGCCGCCCCGGCGTCGAATGGGCCCACAGCGTGCAGGACAACGCCGCGATCGTCCGCGATTTCACCAAATGGGACGACTATCCGTGGTCGCTCCAGCACTTCGCCGAGTCGACGGTGCGCGCCTATGTGCTGGCGACGACGCCGCCGATGGCTCCGGTGGTGATCACCGCCGACGGCGCGCTCCAGGAATCGCCGCTGTCCGACCGCGAAGCCGAAGAGCTCACGATCCCGAAGCTCGCGCGCAACCGCGTGCCGGCGGGCGATCCCAACGCGGTGCGCGAGGCGGCGAAGCTGCTGATCGCGGCCGAGAACCCCGTGATCGTCGCCGACCGCTACGCGCGCACGCCTGAGGCCATGGGGCTCCTCGTCCAGCTCGCCGAGCTGGTCCAGGCGCCGGTGGTCGACACCAAGGGACGCATGAACTTCCCGACGAAGCACTCGCTGTGCCAAAGCGAGCGGCGCGGCGCGTTGCTGTCCCAGGCCGACGTCATCCTGGCGCTCGAGCCGGTCGATTCGTTCGGATTGAGGAACCGCGTCACCGACCAGCTCGGTCGGTCGTGGCGCACCACCACCAAGGCCAACGTCAAGTTCATCTCGATCGGCGTGCACGATCTCCTGGTCCACGCCAATTTCCAGGATTTCCAGCGCTACTCCGACGCAGAGATCCCGATCGTCGGCGATCCGGTCACGACGATGCCGATGCTCATCGAGTACTGCCACAAGGAGCTCAACGACGACCGCAAGACCGCGCTGGGTGCGCGCCGCAAGAAGCTCGATGACGCCTACAAGGGCCTGATCGTCCGCGCCCGGGCCGAGGCGGCCCTGTCGTGGGAGGCGAGCCCGATCGGCACCGCGCGGATGTGGATGGAGCTCTACAACCAGATCAAGAACGAGGACTGGGCGCTGGTGTCGGAAACCAGCTCCTCGGGCAACTGGCCGCACCGCCTGTGGGACATGAACAAGCCGCAGCACTTCCACGGCGGGTCGGGCGGCTCGGGCGTGGGCTATACCTGCGTCTCCTCCATCGGCGCGGCGCTCGCGCATCGCGACCAGGGACGCATCGCGGTGTCCGTCAACGGCGACGGCGACCTCAACATGTCGCCGGGCGTGCTGTGGACCGCCGCGCACCACAAGATTCCGCTCCTCATGCTGGTGCACAACAACCGCTGCTACCACCAGGAGATCATGCATCTGCAGCGCATGGCCAACCGTCACAATCGCGGCGTCGAGAACGCGCGGATCGGCACCGAGATCCGCAACCCGAACATCGACTACGCGAAGATCGCCCAGGGTTACGGCGTCTACTCCGCCGGACCGATCAGCAACCCGAAGGACCTCGGGCCCGCGATCCAGAAGGCGATACAGGTGGTCAAGCGCGGCGAGCCCGCGCTGATCGACGTCGTCACGCAGCCGCGCTGAGGAGAGAGCCCATCATGAATCACAAGAAGAAGACAATCGCTCTCGCCCTCGTTGCCGCGGTCCTCGGCTGGAGCGGCGCCGCCGTCGCCGAGGACGCTCCGCCCAAGGGCAACGCCCAGACCGGCAAGGCGCTGTTCGAGAAGGACGGCTGCTACCAGTGCCACGGCTACATCGGCCAGGGCGCGGGAGCGACCGGCCCGAAGCTCGCGCCCGAGCCGCTGCCGTACGATGCGTTCATCCGCCAGCTCCGCACCCCGGCCCAGGAGATGCCGCCGTACGAAGTGGCGATCGTCTCAGACCAGCAGGCGGCCGACATCTACGCCTACCTGACGTCGATCAAGAAGGGACCGGATCCGAAGTCGATCCCGCTCCTCAACAACTAGGCCGGGCGATTCACATGCGCGAAGGGCCGGCGCCCATCTGTTTTGATAGAGCCGGCCCTTCGTTTTTGGGGCGCTACTTGTTGATCTGGGCGAGCGCGTCGCGCTTCCACAGATCCCACGCGCGCAGGTGGATCTGATCGAGGACCTGCATCGCCTTGGCGCCCTCGTCGGCGTTGAGATACCTGACCGGCCCGCCGAGCCCGATCGCCTGCAGCTCGAGCCGCGCGTCGGTCTCGGTGTAGACGGCGCGGAACACCGCCATCGGTAGCGTCGATGCGACGACGACGTCGCCGTGGCCGCGCATCAGTGCGACGTTTTTGTCGCCGAGGGTCTGGGCGAGCGATTTGCCGAGCGCCGAGTTGCTGATCAGCAGATTGGTCGAGGGCCCGCCGACGTCGCGGATCTCGAACACCGGCACGCCCGCCGCGAGGAACGACGCCATGTGATAGAGCGGCTGCAACTTGACCGAGCTGACGCCGAACGGGATCACCGCCGGCGAATGCGAGTGCACGATCGCCATCACGTCGGGGCGGGCGCGGTAGATCTCGCCGTGCAGGAAGCGCTCGAGGAAGTGCGTGAAGTTCGCCGGCGCGCCGATCGCGTTGCCGTCGAAGTCGTACTGGACGATGTCGCCCTTGGTGACGAGCGCCGGCGCGAGATTCCGCCCCATCAGGAAGTGGTTGGGATCGCGCGGGTCGCGCACGCTGACGTGGCCGAATGCGTCGAGCACCTGCTGGTTGGCAAGCACGCGATTGGCGACGACGAGATCCTCGACGACGGAGTCGTAGGTCGGCGCGGGCGCCACTGCCGGCTGCGCCGACGATGGCGCCGATACCGCTGCGCAGAGGAGTGAAACGACGCCGAAGATGCACGCACGCAGAGCGATGCCACCCATGTCGGGCCTCCGTGATGCTTATCCGCCGAAGCTGCGCGGGCGTTTCCGCTACTGTACAGGTGCGGCTCAGCGGCGGAAAGCGGCTGGTGGCGGGAACAAGCGGCGCCATGGATCCGTTGCACATCGGATTGTCCGCGCCTCCCGACGGCGCCGGAGGATGAGATGCCCGCCTATCAATCCTACTCGCTGCTCGTCGGCCGCATCCTGCTGAGCGTGATTTTCATCGTCAGCGGTGTGGGCAAGCTCGCCGACCCCTCGGGCACCATCCAGGACATCGCCAGCACTGCCCTACCGCTGCCCACCGTCGCCTACGCTGGCGCGGTGGTGGTTGAGATCGTCGGCAGCCTCAACATACTGGCCGGATTTCGTACGCGATTCTCCGCAGCGGTGCTGACGGTGTACACCCTCGCGGCGGCGCTGATGTTCCATAACCACTTCGCCGACCCGGACCAGATGATCCACTTCATGAAGAATGTCGCGATGGCCGGCGGATTCCTGTGTCTGGTGGCGAGCGGGCCCGGCACGCTGAGCCTCGATGCGTTTGCCACCGAGCGTCGAGTGCGGCGCGCGCCCGCCCGCTGATCCCGGCGAAAGCGAAGCGCGGCGGCAAAGCGAGGCGCGAACTAAACCCGCGCGACCGCGTTGGACTGTTGGATTATTGCAGTTGTGTAACGGTCCCAGTCCCATGCTCACGCGAGTGATTTGTATGAGTCGGAAGCCGCCGGGTGGACGCGAGCGCCGCCGAAGTGATGCTCTGAGTTCACTGCCCGAGACCGCGGAGGCGGCCATCGAGCGGGCCGCGCGCCTTCGGCAGAAGGCCGAGGAGTTGCGCGTGGTCGCCGAGAGCATGACCGACCGCTCGGCGCGGATGTCACTGCTCTGCCTCGCCGAGGATTACGAGAAGCTGTCGGACTATGCGAGTCACCGCGCCGATCTTGCCCGCCGGTTCCGATCGCGCATGAGCGGCTGACGCCGCGAACAACGGAACACTCGGGGGAACCCGCGGGCGAAGCGCGGCGTTGGAATATCATGGCCGCCACACGCAGTCGCCCACGCAATCACCCGATCGCCCGCACCGTCGTGCTCGGGCTTGCCGCCAGTGCCCTCTACACCTACTACCGCGAGATCCGCGACGCGTGGAGGCGGCCGCCGGCGCGGCGTTTCGTCGAGGTCCGGGGCACGCGACTCCACTACATCGATATCGGTGCTGGCCCGCCGGTCGTGCTGCTTCACGGCACCGGCGGCGCGACCGCGGATTTCGAGACCAGCGGATTGGCCGAGCGTCTGTCGCGCGATCACCGCGTCGTCATCTTCGATCGCCCCGGCTACGGCTACACCCGACGTCCGCGCGGGCGCCGATGGACGCCGCAGGCACAGGCCGCGCTGATCGCCGAGGCGTGCGGACAACTGCTGGTCCAGCGCCCGATCGTCATCGGCCACTCGTGGGGCGCGCTCGTCGCGCTGGCGCTCGCGATCTCGCAGCCGGCGGCGGTGCGCGGTCTCGTGCTGATCTCCGGCCCCTACTTCCCGCGCCTCAGGGCCGACGCCCTCGCCGCGGTGCCGCTTGCGGTGCCGATCGTCGGCGAAATCCTGAGCCGCACCGTGGCGCCGCTCATCGCGCGCTTCGTCGCGCCGCGCCTGGTGAAGAAGATCTTCGCGCCGAACAGCACGCCGTCGCGCTTCGACAGCGAATTCCCGCTCCAGCTCGCGTTCCGGCCGTCGCAGCTCCTGGCCGCCGCCGACGAGACGCTTCAGACAATGACCGCGCCGATCACGTTGCAGCGCTACTACGACGAGATCGAGGTTCCCGTCGCGCTGTTCGCCGGCGCCGAGGACGGCATGGTCGACGTCAACCATGCGCTGCGACTGCAGGAGCGGTTACCCCACAGCGAGCTGCATGTGCTCTCGGGAGTCGGGCACATGCCGCACCACTTCGCCGTCGACGAGCTCGCCGAGACCGTCGAGCGCATGGCGCCGTCGGCGCTGCCGAATGCGGCCGCCGAGGGCGCGAAGGCGGAACGAGCCTCGCACCCGCACTGACGCTCACGCTTTGGGACGCGTCTCCGGCGCCTTCAGCAGAACCGGAAGGATCCCCAGCGCGACGATGGCGATCATCGCGCCCGGCACCGTCGGCCATCCCGTGCGCTCGACCAGCACCTGGGCGAGGTACGGAGTCAGGCCGCCGAATACGGCGGTTGCGGCCGTGGCACCGAGAGCGAGACCGGTCAACCGCCCCTCGCCCGGAAATTGCTCTGCGGTCGCGACCGCGCCGACTGCGCTGACGGCGCCCGCGAGCGCCGCCAAAGCGACTGCGCCGACCAGCGCCCTGAGCTCCGAGCCGCTCGCCATCATTGAAAACAGCGTGATCGGGAGCGCCGCGCTGCCCAGACTGAGCGCGATCAGCATCGGCTTGCGGCCCCAGCGATCCGACAAGGCTCCGACGAACGGCGTGACCACAATCACAACCACCGCCGCGATCGTCGAGAGCCAGAGCGACGAGCCCTCGCCGAGCGAACCGGTGGAGGTCAGGAACGCCGGCACGTAGGTGATCCCGACGTAATAGGTGATCGAGCCCAGCGCCGAGATTGCAAACGATCGATAGATGCCGGCGCGATGATTGGCCAGCGTGTAGCGGAGCGGCTGCTCGGGCGCGGTTCCGGCCGCCGCCTGCCGCTCGAAGTCGGGCGACTCGTCCATGGTCGAGCGCGCGATCCACACGCTGGAGGCGAGCAGCGCGCCGAGAAAGAACGGGATGCGCCAGCCCCATGCCGCGAGATCGGCTTCGCCCAGCGCATACACCGTAAGTGCCGCGCCGGCGATGGCGAGCAGCGCGCCGACCTCGCTCGCGGCCGACGCCGACGACGTGATCAGCCCGCGCCGGTAGGGCCCCGCGCCTTCGAGCAGGTAGGCGACGACGCCCGTGTATTCGCCGCCGACCGAGAAGCCCATCACGCAGCGGAGCGCCAGAAGCATCCATCCGGCGGCGGGGCCGATCGTCGCGTAGGTCGGGAGCAACGCGGTGGCGAGCATGGCAATGCTCATCAGTGCCATCGACAGCAGCATCATCCAGCGACGGCCGAAACGGTCGCCGATGTGACCGAACGCGACGGCGCCGATGGGTCGGAACAGGTACGCGATGGCGAACCCGCCGAGAGCGGTGACGAGCGACTCCTCGCCGCCGCCGAAGAACACGCGCGACAGCACGGTGGCGAAGTAGAGGTAGAGCGTGAAGTCGTACCACTCGACGATCGTCGAGAACGCGGCGATCACCATCGAGCCGCGCGACATGGTGTGCGCTTCAGTCACTCTGCGCCCTCGCCGCCGCGTCCGGTGTCAGCGCACGAATCCTGGAGGCAACCACGAATCGCCGTTATCCCGTATCCTTTTCGGGATTCGCGCCGTCCCAATGGGCGAAGACGTCCATGAACCCGGGAACCGTCTTCTGGCGTGCCCAGTCGCGCTGGAGCTCGCAATAGAGCTGCGTCTTACTGATGAGCCGGACGCCCGCCTGTTCGATGCGCCGAAGAGCCGCTTCGTGAGCCGCGACAGACGTTCCGCCCACCGCATCGACGACGGCGTAGACCTCGTAGCTCTCCTTCAGGGCGTCGAGCGCCGGAAAGGTCAGGCATGCCTCCGTCCAAAGCGCGGTCATGATGAGTTTCTTGCGACCGGTCGCAACCACCGCCGCCTTGAACTCGACGTCTTCCCAGGCATTGATCGAGGTCCGATCGTAGATCGGGTACGCTCCCAGCACGTCCATGATCGGCTGGATCGGCGGCTTGTTCCTGCCGGTCGAGACGTTCACCGTCGAATGAATGAGCGGAAGGTCGTAGTTCACCACCGCCTTCGCCGTATGGACGATGTTGAACACCAGCTCCCTCTGGTCCATCGAGCGGATCGAGCTCACCTGGATCGGCTGATAGTCGATGATGATGAACGCTGAGTTCTGCGGCGTGAGCAGATGATCCTTGAAAGGATCGCGGATGGCTTCGCTGGTCATGCCCGACTCCTTGCCGATTTGATGTGGGATACAGAGTGCCGAGGATCATCGCCGCCTCGACGCGGGGCGACGTAACGACGGCGAGATGGCGCGCCCGGCTGGATTCGAACCAGCGACCCCGAGCTTAGAAGGCTCGTGCTCTATCCAACTGAGCTACGGGCGCCCACAAACGGACCGCAACAGCGGCCGCGAACCGCGACGGCGGCCGCGAACCGCGACGGCGGCCGCCGAACTGTACAATGCGAGGGACGGAACGGGAAGCGAGCGAGACGCCGAAGCTGAACGTGTTCAGCGCACGCGGTTCCAGGCGAAGTTCGCGGCGTAGCTCTTCGGCCGGATGACCCTGGTCTTCGGCTCGTCGATCTCGTAGACGATGCCGTTCTTGTCGGCGTAGGCGATCGCTTCGTCCTTGGTGGCGAACCGCAATCTCAACTGCTGCCGCGTGTCGCCCGACGACACCCACCCCATCAGCGGCTCGCGGACGCGGCGCTGCGCCGCGAACTCCAGCGCCCATTCCTGGGACTGGGCGCCACCCTGCTGGGTGACGGTGCGGGTCGGACGGAAGATGCGGGCGCGGGCGGCCATGGGTAACCCTGCGTTGATTCGTCTCGAATGGGAGCGTCGGGACCGGTTAGTACCCACCGCCGCCCTACCCGTCAAGGCAGGCGGCGAATGGTCGGGGCGAGAGGATTCGAACCTCCGGCATCCAGCTCCCAAAGCTGGCGCTCTACCAGGCTGAGCTACACCCCGACGCCCGACAAACTAGGCGTTCGGGCCCACGGCGGCAAGGCGCCAGGGCGCGGCCCGGCGTTGCATTTTTGCTCCCCAAACCGCGCGCCCGCCCGTATTCTCCGCGCGGTCCACAGTCACGGAGCTCGGGATGTTCAAGCGCATCGATCACGTCGCCCTCCACGTGGCCGACGTACCGGCGGCCGTCCAGTACTACGTCGAGACCTTCGGCTTCGAGAAAATCTTCGAGCAGGCCGGAACCGGCGGCCACACCATCGCCTACGTGCGTCTCGGCGACAGCATGATCGAGATGACGACCCGTCCCGGCGGCGAACCGATGTCGGGCTTCCATCTCTGCCTTCAGCCGAAGGACTTCGACAGGGCGATCGAGGACCTCACCGCCAAGGGCCTGCCGCTGGTCACGGCACCCCGGCCGACGACGCCGCGCGGGCCGCTGGAAGCGGGCTGGCGCCGGGCGGTGTTCCAGGGCCGCCACGGCGAACTCATCGAAATCCGCGGCTGAGCGCGGCCCGATTAACCGGATAGTAGCCACGGTGTGATCCGATCGGTCGCACCACGCGGGAGTGGCCATGCAGCATCCGTTGAAGTCCCGACGTCCCCTGTTCGTGCGGCCCGGCGCCTTGGGCGGCAGCCGCGGCTATTCACCGCGCCTGATCGGCACGCTCATCGCGATTGCGATCGCCACGCTGGGACTCGCCTTCTGCGAGCAGAAGATCGCCGGCATTCCGCGCGCCATCGACGGCGACTCCATCGCCATCGGCGAACAGCGCATCCGACTCTACGCGATCGACGCGCCGGAGCTCGGGCAGCCGTGCATCTCGGGCGGGGACTGCGGCGCGAAGGCGAAGTCGGCTCTCGCCGACATGATGAGCGGACACACCATCGAATGCATCCGCCGCACGCGCGACGACCGGTACGGGCGGATGATCGCGCAGTGCACGGCCGACGGCGTCGACCTCGGGCGCGAGATGGTGCGTTCGGGAAACGCGATGGCGCTGCGCTCGATCTCGAGTCTCTACGCCCCCGACGAGCCGAAGAATCTCGACTTCGAGTCGCCGTCGCAATACCGCGAGCGGCAGCCGCCGGAGCGGCGCCGCGGCGGCCGGCGTTCCTAACGTACGTTCTTGAAGACCGAGTGGAGGACGCGGTCGCCGGCGGCGATTCCCTGGCGCGCGGCCTCGCCGCCCTTGATCTCGAGCACCGCCCGCACCGGTTGTCCCGACGGGATGGTCTCGAGCGACTGCGGAACGGTGTTCGCCGCGATCCGCGCCACCGTGCCATCGGCGGTGATGAACAGCATGTCGAGCGGGATGAAGGTGTTCTTCATCCACATCGACACGGGCTGGTCCTGCTGGAAGTCGAACAGCATCCCGGCGTCGGCCGCCAGGCTCTGGCGGTACATCAGGCCGCGCTCGCGCTCCTCGCCGCTGCTCACCACCTCGACGTTGAAGACGCGGTGCTGACCCGGCGCGGTGACGATCTCGAGCTTCGCCAGCGACGGGGAATCCGAGCACGCCGCCGCGGACGAGAGAAACACAAGCGCCACCGCGAGCCAGCAACGGAGTCCGCGGCGCGCGAAGGCTAAGAGCCGCATGGCCCTCCCTCGCATGGAACTGGTGACAACGTCAGGTCAGACGAGTCGGATCTCGGTCGCCTGCGGTCCCTTCGGGCCTTCGGCGATCCGCACCTGCACGTTCTGCCCGGCCTCGAGATTCGCCACTCCGGAACGACGCAACGTCACCATGTGGATGAAGACGTCACGCGCATTGTCGGACTGGCTGACGAAGCCGTATCCCTTGTCGGGATTGAACCACTTCACGGTGGCGCCGACAAATCCGCCGGCCGGCATCGCGTCGCGGCTCATGCTATCGAACCGATCGCCGCGGTCACCGCCGCTGCGATCGCGTCCGTTCTCGCGCGAGCCACCGCCGCCGCCGTGATCATCCTCGGCGGTCGACGCATCGATCTCGAGAACGCGGATCACCTGCAGTCCCTTTTGCCGGCGTGCCGCATCGCAGACGACAGTCGTGCCCGGCTGGAGATCCTGGTAGCCAGCATCCCGCAGCACGGAGAGATGAAGAAAAATGTCCGGTGTTCCATCCGACGGGGTGATGAATCCAAACCCCTTCGTGGCATTGAACCACTTTACTGTTCCCCGTACACGCTGACCTTCGGACCGGTCATCGGGGCTGTAGTAATCCTGCATGGTGCGTTCGCTCCCCCTGACGCCACGCTACGCTGAATCGGGTCGAAAAAACCCGGCTCTCTCCCACTTGACATTCTAAGACGCTTCCGAAACGCAAGTCCAGTGCCGCAAGGCCTCGCATGCTCCGGAAAAGGCCTAAAAAAAAGTCCAATGGACGGCGGCGAAGGCTGGCCCGAGGACGGTGACCGACCAGGCGATGTAGGCAAAAAAGCTCGGCATTCGGCGGCCGTGGGCGGTGACCACCCCGCGGACCATGAAGTTGGGGGCGTTGCCGATGTAGGTCATGGCGCCCATGAACACCGCCCCGGCCGAAATCGCCTGCAACGTCCGCGCCATACTTGTCTGTAAGAGTTGTGGATCGCCCCCGGCGAGATTGAAGAACAGGAGGTAGGTCGGCGCGTTGTCGAGCACGCTCGACAGCAGGCCAGTGATCCAGAAGTACATCGCCTCGTCCGGATGGCCGCCGCTGTTCAGGAGTTGCACAACAGGCGCCGCCGCCCCCTCCTCGCCCGCCCCGATGATCGCCAGCGCGGGCACGATGCAGACGAAGATCCCCGCGAACAGCTTCGCGACTTCGCGGATCGGCTCCCAGCTGAACTCGTTGTGCCGGAACGTCAGCGGGTTGGTCCACGCCCAGGCCAGCACGCCGAGTGCCGCGACGCCAAGCGTGCGCACGACGTCCTCGAGCGCGCAGTCGATGCCGGCGATCGTCAGCGTCACGCCCGAATCCCAGGCTCCGGTAACCAGCACCACGACGGGAATGGCGACGAGAACCGCGATGTTGCGCGCCCCTTCGATGCCGTTCCAGTCGGATTTCGGCGGCTCGTCGGCTTCGCGTCTCAGCGCGATCGTATCGACGAGCGCGTAGACGACGAGCAGGAGTGCGGCGACCAGACCGGTTGGTCCCGCGAGGTGCACCGTCGGCCAGAAGAAATGCACGCCCTGCAGGTAGCCGATGTAAAGCGGCGGATCGCCGAGTGGCGACAGCGCGCCGCCGATATTGCCGACCAGGAAGATGAAGAACACCCAGGTGTGTACCGTGCGCTGGCGCCACGCGTTCGCGCGCAACAGCGGCTTGATCAGCAGCATGCAGGCGCCGGTCGTCCCGATGACGCTCGCGAGCACCGTGCCGCCGGCGAGGAACAGCACGTTCGACGCCGTTCGTCCCGACAGGGAGCCCTTGAGCCGCACTCCGCCCGCCGCGGTGTAGAGCGCCGCGAGCAGCGTGATGAACGGGATATAGTCGACGATCAGCACGTGGATGAGTTCGTGCCATGCGGCACCCCAGCCGAACCGCGCGCCGAACGGGATCAGGAATGCGGCGGCCCAGCCGGCGGTGATCTTGCCGTAGTTGCGATGCCAGAAGAATGGCGCGACGAGCGACAGCCCGGCGATCGACAGCAGGAGACCGGCGAACGGCAGTATCCACACGAGCCCGAGATCGCGCCCGTCGACGGGCATCTCGGCCGCCGACGCCGACACCGGGAGCAGGACGACAGCGGCCGCGACGAGCGCGGAGATCCGAAACCTCGCCATTGCACCTACACCAAGTAGCGCAGGTACAGGTACACGTGGCACAGCGCGATGCCGACGAGCATCATTGGGAACGCATAGAGCAGATACGTGAGGAAGCGGAACGGCACGCCGTCGCGCTCGGCGATGCCGGCGACGGTGAGGTTCGCCGACGCGCCGATCAGCGTCCCGTTTCCGCCCAGGCACGCCCCGAGCGACAGCGCCCACCACATCGGCATCAGGCCGTCCGGCCCACCGAACGCCGGCGCCATGCTCTTGATCAGCGGGATCATGGTTGCGACGAACGGAATGTTGTCGATGACGGCCGAGAGGAACGCCGACGTCCACAGGATCGCCAGCGTGGTGACGGTGCGATCGCCCGCGGTCGCGGCCACCAGCTTGTCGGCGAGCACGCCGAGCAGGCCCGTGGCCTCGACGCCATGCACGACAATGAACAGGCCGATGAAGAAGAAGATGGTGATCCACTCGACCTCGTTGAACGCACCGGTGACGTGGAGGTGCTGGCGCTCCGACGGATGACCGAGATTGTCGAGCGCGAGCAGCACCGCGGCGCCGATCATGGCGATCGACCCGGGCTCGAGTCCGAGATCGCGCACCAGCACGAAGGCGGCGATGACGGCGGCGAGCACGACGAGCGACTGTCGGAGCAGCCGCCGGTCGGTGATGCGGTCCGATGCGCGCATCGTCATCACGCGCTTCTGGTCGGCTTCGCTCGCGCCCATGCGCCGGCCCCAAACGACGTGCGTCAGCGCGATCTGCGCCGCCATTACCACGACGATGATCGGCGTCAGGTGGACGATGAAGTCGTTGAACGACAGCCCCGCCAGCGAGCCGATGAGGATGTTCGGCGGATCTCCGATCAGCGTCGCGGTGCCGCCGATGTTGGAGGCGAAGATCTCGGCGAACAGGAACGGGTACGGCGGGATCTTGAGTTCGCGGGCGATGACGAGGGTCACCGGCGCGATCAGCAGCACCGTGGTGACGTTGTCGAGCAGCGCCGAGAAAAGCGCGGTGACGGCTGACAGCATGACGAGCAGTCCCGCGGGATGCGCCCGCACCGCCTGTGCCGCGACGATGGCGACGTACTGGAACACGCCGCATTTCTTCGTCACCGCGACGATGATCATCATCCCGGTGAGGAGCGCGATGGTGTTCCAGTCGACGCCGCGGAGCGCCTCGGCCTGGTCGAACAGGCCGACGGCGATGAGGAAGCCCGCGCCCAGCAGCGCGACGACGGCGCGGTTGAGCCGCTCGCTCATGATCGCGCCGTAGGTGGCGATCAGAACGCCGGTGGCAACCCACAGCGGATCCCACCCGAACCAGAGATGACCGATGGTCCCCGCCTCGCCCTGCATCACCGCTCCCAGACAGTGGAACGGACTTTAGCGACTCGCGGGCGCGCCGCAACCGACCGGCGCGAAGTCGGGTCAGACCGGTCGGTAGAGGGTTTGGATCAGGAACGCGGCGGCGACTTCGGCGTTTGCTTCGGCGCCTGCGGCGGTCGCCAGGCCGACACCGTCACCTGACGGCCGTGCTGGGTCTTCAGGGCCTGCGGCTTGGCGGCGACCTCCGGTGCGCGCGAAGCGGCCTTGGCCGGTGCGGCCGGCGTCGCCGCCGGCTCGATGTCGCCCGCCATGAACCGGCGAACGACGGAATTCAGATGCTGGACCGGCACATGGCCGAAGCGTTCCCAGATCGCGTTGAGGTGCAATTCGACGGCAGGGGACACCGGCTCCGTCCGCGCGCTCGGCCGCCCCTCTTCGAAAAGACGATAGACGTTGGGCTCGACTACGGCGATGTCGTTGGCGACGAAGGCGGCCGGCATCAGCGGACGTCCGTCGTGGGCGCGCTCGTATTCGGCGCACGCGAGGTAGAGGAGATTCTGGATCTTCTGCGCCGGCAGATGGCTGTCGGCGGCGCGCGCCTTGTCGAGGAACCACAGCGCGACGTCGAGGGAGACTGGAACGGCGGGAGTGGCGAGAAGCTGGGGCATGGCACGCGCGACCGTGGGGATTGCCGCGATCGTGCGCGCTTACGGTTAAGCGGAGGTTAACGCCTCAGGACTTGATCTCGAGCGTCTCGCCCGGCTTCTTGGGCTCGGGGCCGGCCTCAACGATGCTGCGGCCGTAGGCGTAGGCGCGCTCCGCCAGGATCTGATGGGTGACGGTGCCGTCGGCGCCCTGCACCTCCGCGGGGTCCACCGCCTGGGCGCGGCGCGGCGCCGCGTCCTCGGCGCCCTCTTCGCGGATTGCCGCGCGATCCCGTTCGGAAATGGAGTCCTCGCTCGTCTCGCGCTCGGTGATGCGTGCCAGACGGCGATCGCGTCGCGCGCTCTCGCGAGAGGGCGTCGCCGGCTCATGCCGCGCCCCGGCGCGGGCAATAGCCGCCGCCTCGGCGATCGTGCCGACCGCACGCCTGCTACTTGCAGTCGGCGCCGCCATACTGGCGGCGCCGTTTTTGGATCCGCCCATCATGGGGGTGCCGCGCTCCCGACTGCCTGTCTAAACGCGCACGCACACTACCGACCAATGCTCGCGCGTTTCAAATACCAATGGGTAAACATCCCTTCGAATTTGAGGAACTGAGGAACGGGAGCCAAGCCCCTGCGAACACTGGGATTTTTGAACAGGGACCGGCTTGCGCCGTCCGCCCCCCTCCTCTATTGTCGCACGATCGAATCAGGAACGAGGGCGTCATGGCCGATCAGCTTGTCCCGGGCGAGCGGGAATCCGAAACCTACATCAAGCCGGGCGAGCCAGGGCACAACGCCAAGGAAGTGACCTGGGCGCGCTGGCAGAAGAAGCGCACCTTCGTCCGCGCCCTCGAGGGCACCTATGGGGAGGTCTACAAGGGCCTGTTCACTCAGCCGCGGGTGATCAACTCCCACGACTGGAAGTGGCACGGCGGCCCGCAGCTCTACGGCAAGGCGATCATCAATCCGGGCGCGGTCCAGGTCGCGCAGTCGATCGAGTGCCATCTCAACGTGCTGGCGCCGCGTGGCTACGGCCAGAAGCACGGCCACATGAACTCCGCCGTGTTCTACATCCTCAAGGGCAAGGGCCACGACGTCCATGACGGCGTGAGGATCGACTACGAGGCGGGCGATGCCGCCATCGTCGAGAACGGCTGCGTGCACCAACACTTCAATGACGGCGACGAGGACCAGTTCGTTCTGGTGATGAAGGCGAAGCCGCTCTTCCTCTTCATGCACATGATCTTCCAGAAGATGGTCGCGTATCCGCCCAAGGAGCCGCTCCCGGGCAACGAGAACTACGCGCCGCCGAACGATTACTAAGTCCAACGGTTGCTGAGTCCGATGAGCGATCAAACCACCGCACCGGGTCCGGGCCACAACGCGCCCGGTCCGCAGATCTGGGACCGCTGGGACCGCAAGCGGGTGTTCGTCCGCGCGCTCGAGAACACCTACGGCGAGGTCTACAAGGATCTCTACCAGGCGCCGCGCGTCTACCACGCCAAGGACTGGAAGTGGCACGGCGGCCCGCAGTTCTGGGACAAGGCGGTCATCAACCCGCAGTCGGTGAACATCGCCCAGTCGATCGAGTGCCACCTCGACGCCTACGCGCCGAACGGTGTCGGCCAGAAGCATGGCCACATGAATTCGGCCGTGTTCTACGTCCTCACCGGCAAGGGCAAGGACATCCACGACGGCAACGAGATGATCTACGAGGCGGGCGACTCGCTCGTCGTCGAGAACAGTTGCGTCCACCAGCACATCAACCGCGGCGACGAGGAGATGCTGGTGCTGGTGATGAAGGCGAAGCCCCTCTTCCTCTTCATGCACATGATCTTCCAGAAAATGGTCGAGTACCCGAAGAAGGACGTGCCGAAAGGCGGCGAGGACTATTCGCCGCCCACGCACATCTAAACCAGCGGCTTCGAGCAGGCCGACTCATCGCGAATGAAGACCCCCGAAGCTTCCCCGGGGGTTCTTCATTTCAGCCGCAGTTGGGAGCCCGAGCTTGAGCCCGGAGCCAGGCGGTCAGCCAAACTTGCGTTCCATCGCCTTCTTCACCGCCGGGCGGTTGGCCACCCGCTCGAGCCACTTCTGCACGTTGGGATAATCCGCGACCTTCACGGTGTCGTGCTTGACGCCGTTGATGCGGGTGAACGGGATGATATCGGCGATCGAGTAGTCGTCGCAGAACCAGTCGCGCCCCTGCAGATGCTTGTTCATCGTCTCGAGCTGGCCCTTCGAGCCCGACTCGAACGACGGGTCGTTGATGCGCCCAAGTCCGCCCATCGTAAACAGCACGTTGGTGGCGTGGAACATCGACCACTTCAGCACGTTGGGATGGTCGGCCGTCGAGCCCAGGAACTTCCCGGTCTTCTCGCCGAGGTAGAAGCAGATCGCCACCGACTCGAACAGCGTCGCCGGCTTGCCGCCCGGGCCCTCGCTGTCGACCAGCGCCGGAATCTTGCGGTACGGGTTGATCTTCTCGTACTCCGGCGTCTTCTGGTCGCCCTTCTGGATGTTGATCTGGTGGAGGTTGAACGGCAGACCCGATTCCTCCGCCATGATCAAGGCGCGGCGGCCGTTCGTGGTCCCCCAGGCATACAACTCGATCATCGCCTTCTCCCTTTCGATTTCGATCCGATTTCTTGAGATGCGACTCGCCCGGCGGACGCTCGCGGCAGAATGGAGCCGGAGTTTACGGAGGCACGGCGATCATCGTCAATTCCCGGTCATGCGGTCGTCACGTCGGTGACGCAGTTCGCCGCTAGGCTCCGCGCGCGATCCAACGGAGATCGATTGATGAAGGTATCGACGAGCAGCGTCATCGTTCTGGCCGGAGCCCTGGTGGCGACGGCCCTCACCATCGCCGAGCCGCTTCCGCGCCCGGCCAACGACAACACCCCACCCCAGCACGGCGAGCACGAGCCGAAGCCCGGCGATGTCGCCGCCCGCCGTCGCCGTCCCGTCGTCGTCCGTCAGGACTGATTACCGTCAGGGTTGGGCGATCGCCCGGCGCGGGGCGAGCTTGCCCGCCGCGAACACGACGGCGGCGACCAACGCGGCCGCGTACTGGAACTCGGCCCTCGGCCACATCATGGTGAGCGCGGCAACGAGCAGAATCGCCCGCATCCACAGTGGCATCACGCGGCGCTCGATGTAGCCGTGGAGCACCAGCGCCGACGTGAAGACAAGCGCCGACCCGATGATAGTGTCGGAGACGATGTGCGCGAGGTCGCCCTGCATCAGCACGCCGTTGTTGAACAGGAAGAAGAACGGCAGCACGAATCCGCCGACGGCGAGCTTGCAGGCGTAGGGCGCGAGCCGGAACGGATTGGCGCCGGCGATCGATGCAGCAGCGAACGCCGCCACGGCGACCGGCGGGGTGATCGCCGACATGCACGAATAGAACAGCATGAACATGTGCACTTCCATCATCGGTAGCCCGAACTTGCCGATGAACACCGGAGCGAGCAGCGCTATGCCCATGATGTAGACGCCGGTGGTCGGCATCCCCATGCCGAGCAGTACCAGCACCATCGCGGCGAGCAAAAGCGACGGAATCAGGTACCCGCCCGAGAGATCGAACAGGAGCAGTGTGAACTTGCCCGACAGACCGGTGAGCTCGATCGCGCCGATGATGATGCCGGCGGCGGCGACCGCCGCGACGAGCGGCACCATGGCGTTGCAGGTCTCGACGCAGGCCTCGACGAAGCGGCGCGGACCGATGGCGCTCTCGCGCCCAAGCCAACTCGACGCCACCACGGACACGGCGGAGCCGGCGGCGACATACGCCGCCGAGAATCCGCTCACCAGCAGCCAGATCAATACCCCGACCGGGATAAGGCTCGGCCAGTTGTCGGTGAAGGCCCGGCGGATGCCGACGATGTCGCTTTCGGCGACGCGGCCGAGGTTGAGACGCACCGCCTCGAAGTGCACCAGCGAAAACACGCCCAGGTAATAGATCAGCGCCGGGATGTAGGCATAGAACGCGATCAAGTAGTACGGAATGCCGGTGAAGTTCGACATCAGAAATGCGACCGCACCCATGACCGGCGGCAGCATCGCGCCGCCGGTCGAGGCCGCCGCCTCGATGGCGCCGGCACGCTCGGCGGGAATGCCGATGCGCCGCATGATCGGGATGCTGATCGGGCCCGTCGTCGCGACGTCGGCCACCGGGCTTCCGGAGATCGAGCCGTAGAGGCCGCTGGAGACGACGCACGCCTTGGCCGGGCCTCCGGTCATCCGTCCGGTCAGCGCCGCCGCGACGTCGAAGAACAGCCGCCCACCGCCGGCAATGACGTAGAAGTTGCCGAACAGAACGAACAGGAACGCGTAGCTTGCCGCGACGTAGAGCGGCGATCCGAACAGACCATCGGTCCCGATCGTCTGCATCTCCATGAAGTACGGGAAGCTGATCGAGCCGTGGTGGAAGCCGCCGCTGATGAGGTGGCCGAATGCCGTGTAGGCCAGCAACGCGAACAGAACGGCCGTCAGACCGAAACCAACGGCGCGCCGGCATAGCTCGACCGACATCGCCAGCAGGGCAAGGCCGGCAACCATGTCGCCCGCCGACGGCTGCGAGAAGCCGGTCATCCAGTTCGCGTAACGCGGCTCATTGAGCGCGAACCACGCCGATGCCGCCGCCGACAGCACCGCCAGCGCGTAGTCGAGCACAGTGAGTCGCCGGATGCCTTGGGCCACCGTCGTCGTTAGAAAGGCGATCGGCAGCAACAGGGTCAGGAAAAGCGATATCTGGAGATGGTCGGTTGCGATGCCGAACAGCGCCAGCCAGCCGATCAGGAAGACCGCGACCACCGACAGCGCGGCGACGACGATGCCTGTAGGACCGGACGGCCGCACCCGATGCGTCTCGCCGACGGCGTCGAGCGCGCGCAGAAACGCGCGTCGCTGTGGAGCGGTGGCGGTCACATCCATCGGCTCACCTTTGAACTGTCCTGACGGACTGCGGGGGTGCTCGGGGCTACTTCAGGATTCCGATTTCGCGGTACAGCCGTTCGGCGCCCGGATGATACGGCAGCGGTGTCGGATTGCGGCTGAACGTCTCGGCCGAGAAATGCGCGAGCGAGGGATGAATGGAGCGCACGCGGTCGCGCGAGTCGAGCAACGCCTTCATGAATTTGTAGACCGTTTCATCGGAGACATGCGCCCCCGCCACGACCGCCGTCCACAGGACGAGCGTCGTCTCGTCCTGGGTCATGAACGAATAGGCGTCCTTGGGCACCGTGTAAGCCTGATAGCCCCATCGGTCGGCGGCCGCCTTCATCTTGGCCGGATCGCCCGAAATCCACGTCAAGGCGCGGCCACGCGCGAGATCGGTGAACTCGGCCTGAGGCACGAAGCCGCCGTTGATCATCGCGTCCACCTTGCCGTCGCGCATCGCGTCGACGTTGGATGCGGTGTTGCCACGGAACAGGCTGCCACCGTGGCCGGTGATGTCGGCCTCCTTGATGCCGAAGGCATCGAAAATGGCGACGTACATGCTAATCGTCGACTGCAGGTTGGCGAGCTGGTTCACCGCAAGACGCATCTGCGGCTTCTTCGACGCGATGTCGTCGAACGACTTGATGCCGGCCTGGTCGGCCCAGTCCTTGGTCGCGATACTGTAGACGACGAGATCGTTGTGCAGCAGGCCGACGAATGAAAACTTGCCCTTGAGCGACCGCTGAAACGGCGCATGGCCTTCCAGCGCGTAGGCGATTTCCGGTGCTCCGCCGGTGAACGAGAAATCCGCCTGACCGGTCGAGATATTCAGGATGCCGCCGGCCGGGCTGCCCGGCTTATAGGTCGCGGCGGAGCCGGGATAGGCATCGCGGACGACGCCATTGATCGCCTCGGTGACGACCTTGAAGTAGCCGGTGGCCGTCGCGCCGTCGACAGTGTAGGTGATCGGCTTCTTGTCGTTGAAGTCGGCGAGCGCGGCCGACATTCCGAGGGCAAGACTCACCGCCGTCAACGCCGCGAATCGACAAACGCCACCAAGGGTCATAGCCGAATCTCCCTGTCTTTCTGTCGTGTGGAATGGAGTCCATTCCGTCGGCGGCTGTTTCCGCCGTGTTGTGAACGACTGTAGGGAACGGCGTCGCGGGAAGTCAATCGACGAGGCGCGTTCCGGTCGCGCGATTTATGAAATGCGATGGGTGAAATGGCGTGATCACGACGCGACTGGAACATGACGTCGACGCGAGTGCGACGGCCCCCTCTACTCCCACTGCTCCTCCCGACGGCTTTGTATATCTCAAAAAGACAGGCGTGGACGTGATGCACGCGTTTCGTAATCCCGCGGCTCGGGCGACTCGCACCTATCCCGATTCGTGAATCAGGGGCTGCGCTTTGCGCGGCGGGCCTGCCATCGACGTGTTTCTTTCTTTTGCGTCATGCCCGGTCCTAAGGCCGAGCATCCACGAATTTTTCCGTTCTCGTCACTCCTGCGCCCCTCTTTTCAAAATGGGCGGGGTGCAACCCGCCCATACACATCGGAGTCCAGGGTTTGCTTTTGTCGTCATCCCCGGGCCTTAGGACCGCTCGCGCGGTCCGTTTGAAAAGAGGGGCGGCGAGGATGACGAATGAGCGTTGAAGACAAACGCTCATTCGTCACTTTCCACAGCCCCTTTGCGCGGGGTTTTGCGGGCGCGCATGGTGCGCGCGTCGCGACAAGCGGCCGGGAGCTATTAGGCCTAGCGCCCCGTCGAGTGAAGCGATGAAACCGCGAGAGGCCCCCGACAACCGGGACACCGGCGCGGTGGATTGAGTAAGGCAA
>DATJIG010000041.1:0-16186 GCA_035493495.1 Alphaproteobacteria bacterium | reverse complement strand
CCGCCGCGAACGGCAGGCGCGCGTAGTCGAACGGCAGCACGACGGTGGCCTCGGTGGTCGCATAGGCATAGGTGATGCCGAGTTGGCCGACGGTCGCGATGCCGGCGATGAAGACCAGCCACAGCCAGTCGGTGCCCGACGGCGTCGTCCACACGAACAGCGCCGGAATCAGCGACATCGGCACGAGATAGATGCCCATGTAGGTGACGATCACGTTCGACGGCTCGGTGCGCGACAGGATCTTGACCATGATGATCGAGCCCGCGACGGCGGCCGAGCCGCCGAGCACGACCAGCGCCGGCCAGGTCACCTCGTGGAAGCCGGGGCGCAGGATGATCATCGCGCCGACGAAGCCGATGATGATCGCGCTCCAGCGCCGCACGCCCATGTGCTCGCCGAGGAACAGGATCGCGCCGATCGAGGCGAAGATCGGCGCCGTGAACGACAGCGCGGTCGCCTCGGCGATTGGCATCATCGCGAGGCCGTAGAACCAGCTCAGCATGGCGATGATCGACATCAGCCCGCGCAGCCCGTACTTGTTGATGCTGGCGGTGCGCAGGCGCGCGAAGCCGCCGCGCAGCACCCACGGCGCCATCATCAGCAGGCTGAACAGGTTGCGGAAGAACGCCATCTCGAACGGATGTATGTGATCCGCGAGATGGCGGATGACGCCCGCCATCAGCGCGAAGCTCGCCGCCGAGACCATCATCAGCAGGGCGCCGCGCACCGGCGGCGGCAGCTCGAGCCACGCGGCGCGCAGTCGTGCGCGGCGTGTCATCGGCGCGATCGCGGGCGAGGGTGCGGCATCGGCGCAATCTACGGGTGCCGCGCGCGCCGTGCCAGCATCGTCGTCGCGCATCGTTCATGCGAGATCATCGGCTTGCGGCGCGACACCGAGTCATGCGCTTACGCGCTTCTGCGGGGTGACGGCAGAAGGAACGCTGATTCTTTTCGCGCATTCGCGTCTTTGCACAGGTTCTCTGCACAGGGCTCCATAACGGCTCCATTTCTCCACAGCCCCCTTGTTCGGAAACGCGCGGGCGCGCAGTGTGATCGCGTCGCTCAGGCGGCCCCACTGGACTCGCGAGCAGTGGGGCGCCTAAGCGATCCGACCGGATGCAGAGGGTGCGAAACCTCCTCAGGAGGCACCAAGGACCATCCGGTGAGTGAAGACAGAGCACGACGCTTCCCTTCCTGGTTGCGACGTCTTTCTCTTCCCGGGATCGAATAACAGAAGACCGAACCAACGGCCTCGACGTCGCAACAGGAGAGGGGAGTCGGGAGGATCCACCGGACGAAAGTCCGGCAAGCTGCGGGGCGGTGACCGACCCCGCCAGGCTCCCGGCACCAACCCTCAGGGACCGAATGCAAGACGCCCTGGTCTGGAACGAAGGCGTCGGCGCCGGCGCGTGTCCGCGGCGCGGCGGGTAACCGTCGCGGCGCGAGGCACCGAAGCTCGCAGCACCAGCCCGCTCCCGTCCCATCGGGAGCGGGCGCGGCGCGTCGGAGACAGACACGTTCGGGGAGACACGATCGTGAGTCCGGGAACGACCACGCTTGATTTGTCGCGTTGTGGACCGCACTCTCGCGCGATGCGCGGTTATTTCGGAATCGGCGTCGAGGGCCTGAGCAAGGCGATCAACGCCGGCAACCTGTTCCGCTCGGCCCATGCCTTCGGCGCGAGCTTCACCTTCACCATCGGCGGCGTGTGGTCGCGCCAGGAAGCGCACCTCGCCGACACCTCGGACGCGCCCGGCCAGGTGCCGTTCTACCGATACGATTCCGTCGCGAGCATGCAGTTGCCTGCGGGCTGCGAGCTGGTCGGCATTGAACTCCTCGACACGGCGGTCGACCTGCCGTCGTTCCGCCATCCGCGCAGCGCGGCCTACGTGCTCGGGCCCGAGCGCGGCTCGCTGTCGCCCGAGCTCGTCGCCAAGTGCGCCTACGTGGTAAAGATCCCGACCAAGTTCTGCATCAATGTCGCGGTCGCGGGCGCCGTCGTGATGTACGACCGCATCATCAATCTCGGTCGCTTTCCGGCGCGTCCGCTCCATCCGAGGGGCGAGCCCGAGCCCGTGCCCAGGCACGTGCATGGCCGTCCGGTGTTCCGTCACGAATGATCGGCACGCTGGCGCGCATGAACGTCTTTTCGTCGTCGACATCGATCGGGTAAATTCGCGCCATGCCTGCGACCCTCTTGCGTTCGACCACATCCGCGCTCGCGCTCGTCGTCACCACGTGCGGCATCGCCGCGGCCCAGCAGTCGCCGTTTCTCGGCTCATTCCAGGACTGGGAGGCCTACGCGTCGGGCAGCGGCAAGGCGCGCGTGTGCTACGCGGTGACCAAGCCGATGAAGCAGGAAGGCAAGGTGCCGAAGCGCGGGGCGGCATTCCTGTTCGTCACGCACCGGCCCGGCGACAACGAGCGCGACGTCGTCAACGTCAAGGCGGGATACAAGTACCGTGCGAACAGCACGGCGAACGTCGCCATCGGCAACCAGACGTTCAACATGTACGTGAGCGACGACGGCGCGTGGAACCGCACGCCTGGCGACGACAAGACGATGGCCCAGGCGATGGTGAAAGGCGCGTCGCTGATCGTCCACGGCACACCGGCGGCGGGCGCCACGACCACCGACACGTTCTCGCTCAAGGGCTTCGGCGCGGCCTACCAGGCGATCGGCAAGGCCTGCAACATCAAGTAGTTCGCCGATCGGACGGGCCGATCCCGGCGGGATGCTGGCATTGGCCTGCCCGGCGGACTATATGAAGCGCGCCCTGTCGCCCGTTCGAGGCGACCGGCGCGCCCTTTCGCCCACACGAGTTGGCCCTACAGTCTGGCTATGACGCCCGCAGCGACCGCCCCGTCCGCCTCGACGGTTATCGAGAAGACGCCGCTCAAGCCGGCCGAGGCCGCGCAGGGCGTCGGCGGGCTGACGAATCTCGTCGGCATGACGCGCGAGCAACTGACCGAGGAAATCGTCGGCCTCGGCGAAGCTCCGTTCCGCGCCCGGCAGCTCTGGCACTGGATCTACCATCGCGGCGAGCGAGACTTCGCCGCGATGACGACGTTGGCCAAGGATTTTCGCGCCAAGCTCGCCGAGCACTTCACGCTCGCCCGGCCCGAGGCGGTGCGCGACGACATCTCGTCCGACGGCACGCGCAAGTGGCTGTTCCGCTTCGCGGACGGCCAGGAAGTCGAGACCGTCCACATTCCGGAAGAGGATCGCGGCACGCTGTGCGTATCGTCGCAGGTTGGCTGCTCGCTCGCCTGTGCCTTCTGCCACACCGGAACGCAGCAGTTCGTCCGCAATCTCTCGTCGCGCGAAATCGTCGCCCAGGTGATGGCGGCGCGCGACGCCCTCGGCGAATGGCCGTCGCCCAAGAGCGACCGCATGATCTCCAACATCGTGATGATGGGGATGGGCGAGCCGCTGCTGAACTTCGAGAACGTGAAAAAGGCGCTCGGCGTCGTCATGGACAGCGAGGGCATCGCGATCTCGCGCCGCCGCATCACGCTCTCGACCGCCGGCGTGGTGCCGCTGATGGACCGCTGCGGCTCGGAGATCGGCGTCAATCTCGCGGTGTCGCTGCATGCCGTGAGCGATCCGCTGCGCGACGTGCTGGTGCCGATCAACCGCCGCTTCCCGCTCAAGGAGCTGCTCGCCGCCTGCCGGCGCTATCCGGGCGCCAACAACGCGCGCCGCATCACCTTCGAGTACGTGATGCTGAAGGGCGTCAACGATCGCCCCGAGGACGCCCGCGCGCTTGCGCGCCTGCTCAAGGGCGTCCACGCCAAAACCAATCTGATCCCGTTCAATCCGTGGCCGGGCTCGGACTACGAGACCTCGAGTCCCGATGCGGTCGAGGCATTCGCCCGCATCCTCAACGATGCCGGGCTCGCCGCGCCCGTGCGCCAGCCGCGCGGCCGTGACATCCTCGCCGCCTGCGGCCAGCTCCGCACCGACAGCCAGCGTCGGCGGAAGAGCGCGCCGGCAGCCTGATCGGTCTGTTTTCGGCCCGCGGTTCGGGCCAACCCCCAACGCTAAGAAATTTAATTACGCGATGGGCGTCGTAGCCGGGCCTGGCGGTCGGAAACTGTGGCCGATGAGCCACACGGGTCCTTAAATTTCGCGGGGACGGCATATTGGCTACGCATCGGATACAGTTCTGGCGTTCAAAATGGCGTGAGTTCGCGGGCTGCCAATCATCCCGCCCATGAACGTCAAAGATAAAGGGGTTCCAACAATGCGCATTTCCTTGGCCGCCGGCATTGTCGCCGCAGGTCTCCTCGCCGCTGCCGGCGCCGCGAGCGCCCAGGACTCCGGTCCGTACTTGGGCTTGGGGCTCGGCGCCAGCTTCCTCGAAGATCACTCGTTCAACGGCACGGGCATCGCCAGCAAGGGCGAGTACGACACCGGCATGGGCGGTCTTCTGACCTTCGGCTACCGCTTCGACCCCAACTGGCGCGGCGAAATCGAAGGCGGCTACCGCCGCAACGGCATCAGCAGCAACTCGCCGGGCACCGGCGACGGCAGCTCGCAGGCCTTCACCGGCATGCTCAACGTGTTGTACGACATTCGCACCGGCACCTCTTTCACGCCGTACCTCGGCGTCGGCGGCGGCTGGGTGCACTACAAGGCGGCGGGCATGACACCGGTCGCCGGACAGCGTCTCAACGACAACGATAACCTCTGGGGCCTCCAGGGCATCGCCGGCGTCAGCTACGACCTGTCGCCGCGCACGCAGCTGTTCCTCGACTATCACTACCTGCGCGCGCAGAACCCCAACGTCACCACCTCGACGGGCACCTCGGTCAATACGAAGTACCGTGATCATCTCGTGACGGTCGGCTTCCGCTTCCTGATCGGGGCGCCGCCGGCCCCGGCCGCCGCTCCGGCCCCGGCTCCGGCGCCCGTCGCGGCTCCGGCGCCCGCTCCGGCTCCGGCCCCGGTCGTCCGTTCGTTCCAGGTGTTCTTCGATTTCGATAAGGCCGACGTCCGTCCGGACGCCCGTCCGATCATCGAGGAAGCGGCCAATAATGCGCGCCGCGGCGGTGTCAGCCGCATCGTGCTGACCGGCCACACCGACAAGGCGGGTTCGGCGGCCTACAACCAGCGTCTGTCGGTGCGTCGCGCCGAGGCGGTGAAGGCCGAGTTCGTCCGCATGGGCTTCAATCCGAACGACATCCAGACGATCGGCAAGGGCAAGACCGATCCGCTGGTGCCGACTGCGGATGGCGTCCGTGAGCCGAAGAACCGCCGCGTCGAGATCGTGTTCTGATCGACGCCTAAGCGTTCAGCAAAGCAAAAGGCCCTGGGGGAAACCCCAGGGCCTTTTTCGTATCTGCGCTCGACGTCGACAGCGACGCGGCGATCGACGCGTTTCGCGTTCAGGAGCCCGCGTTTACGAGCCTTGGCGCTGGGCGACCTGCTCGGTGAGATGGCGCTGGGCGAACTGCTCGATGCCCTTCTGCGGCACCGCCAGCACCTGGGCGAACAGCTGGTTGCTGCGATCGCAGAAGCCCGGCTCGCGCATGCTGACGAGCGACAGCTCGTTCGACAGCCGCGTCATGAAGGAATCCATTTCGTTCGCCCCGTTCTTCGAGCCGTAGATACGCGCGAAATAGCTCTTGAGCGTGGAGCCGTTGGTCTTGAGCGCGGCTCCGAAGCGGGTGACGAACGAGTTGTAGTTGGACTGAATGTCCTTGCGGCCGCAGGACAGGGCGGCGACCAGAAGCTCGGTCTGAAGGTGGCGGAACTGGAAGGCGAGCTGATCTTTCTCGGTGACGTTACGGGTCGGCAACTCGACGGCGCCGACGCTGCTCGCGGCCACGACTCCCGACAGCAGCACCGCAGCGCAGATGCGCGCGACCGAATGCGGCAGAACCGACGGTGTGTTCACGGTGATCCCCCTACTGAGTGTTCGAGCCGGGCTCCGGCCTTCCGGCATCGTCCGCCGCAAAAGTTAACCGCGGCTCAATCCAAAGTCACGCTTCGCGTAGGCCACCGCGGGTCACGGTCCGGAGAGCCGCAGCGTTCCTTGGGATTTCAATGCGTTTTCATCGAGTTTGTCTCGACGTCCGCGGAATCTTGAAGTGACCAGGCCTTTGCAACATACTCCGCGCCGCCCGGCGGGCCCCGGCTTCATCAGGCCCGACATTTCTCAACAGGACGCTTATCAGCAGGAAGAGCGACATGGCGAGCGCAGGCACTGGCGTGAAAAAAGGTGACGTGAAGAAGGTCGTGCTCGCGTATTCCGGCGGTCTCGATACCTCGGTGATCCTGCGCTGGCTGCAGGAGACCTACGCCTGCGAAGTGGTGACCTTCACCGCCGATCTCGGCCAGGGCGAGGAACTCGCTCCGGCACGCGCCAAGGCCGAGTCGATGGGCGCGAAAGAAATTTTCGTCGAGGACCTGCGCGAGGAGTTCGTCCGCGACTACGTGTTCCCGATGTTCCGCGCCAACGCGCTCTATGAGGGCGTGTACCTGCTCGGCACCTCGATCGCGCGGCCGCTGATCGCCAAGCGCCAGATCGAGATTGCGCAGAAGACCGGCGCCGACGCCGTCGCCCACGGCGCCACCGGCAAGGGCAATGACCAGGTGCGGTTCGAACTTGGCTACTACGCGCTGAAGCCCGACATCAAGGTGATCGCGCCGTGGCGCGAGTGGGATCTCAACTCCCGCACCAGGCTGATCGAGTACGCCGAGAAGCACCAGATTCCGATCGCGCGCGACAAGCGCGGCGAGCCGCCGTACTCGACCGACGCCAACCTGCTGCACATCTCGTACGAAGGTAAGGCGCTCGAGGACCCGTGGGTGACGCCCGACGAGGACATGTTCACCCGCTCGGTGGCGCCCGAAGCGGCGCCCGACCAAGCGACCTGGGTCGAGATCGAGTTCGAGGCCGGCGATCCGGTGGCGGTCGACGGCGAGCGACTCTCGCCCGCGAAGCTCCTGACGCGTCTCAACGCGCTCGGCGGCGCGAACGGCGTCGGTCGCGCCGACATCGTCGAGAACCGGTTCGTCGGCATGAAGTCGCGCGGCGTCTACGAGACCCCGGGCGGCACGATCCTCGCCGCCGCGCATCGCGCGATCGAAAGCCTGACGCTCGACCGCGGCGCCGGACACTTGAAGGACGAGCTGATGCCGCGCTACGCCGAGCTCGTCTACAACGGCTTCTGGTTCTCGCCCGAGCGCGAGATGATCCAGAGGCTGGTCGACGAGAGCCAGAAGAACGTCTCCGGCACCGTGAAGCTGAAGCTCTACAAGGGCTCGGTGTCGGTGGCCGGCCGCAAGTCGGCGAAGAGCCTGTACAAGCAGGACTACGTCACGTTCGAGGCCGACTCGGTCTACAACCAGCGCGACGCCGAAGGCTTCATCAAGCTCAATGCGCTGCGCCTGCGTCTGCTGAACCTGCGCGGCCGCTGAAGCGGCTCAGTCCTTCGGCAGAACGACGCCGTTCTGCGCCGCGCACGCGTTCAACGCGTTCTCGATCAGGCAGGCGATCGTCATCGGCCCGACACCGCCGGGCACCGGCGTGATCGCGCCGGCGACAGCCTTCGCCCGCTCGAAGTCGACGTCGCCGACGAGCCGCGACTTGCCGCCTTCGTCAACGCGGTTGATGCCCACGTCGATCACTGTCGCCCCCGGCTTGATCCAGTCGCCCTTGATCATGCGCGGACGGCCGACCGCGGCGATGACGAGATCGGCGCGGCGCACGACACCCACGAGATCCTTGGTGCGCGAATGCGCAACCGTCACCGTGCAGCTCTCGGCGATCAGCATCTGCGCGACCGGCTTGCCGACGATGTTCGACCGCCCGATGACCACGGCGTCCAGTCCCGAGAGGTCCGGGCGCACGGTCTTGGCGAGGATGATGCAGCCGCGCGGCGTGCATGGAACCATGCCGCCGCCGACCCCGGTCGCGAGGCGCCCGACGTTGATGAGGTGAAAGCCGTCGGCATCCTTGTTGGGATCGATCGCGGCGATGATGTGGTCGGGATTGATCTGCTTCGGCAGCGGCATCTGCACGAGGAACCCGCTCACCGCCGGATCGGCGTTGAGCCGCGCGATCAGCTCCAGCAACTCCTGCTCGCTCGCGGTCGCCGGCAGCCAATGGGTGAACGAGTTCATGCCCGCCGCCTCGGTCGCGAGGCCCTTGTTGCGGACGTAGACCTGGCTCGCCGGATCCTCGCCCACCAGAACGACGGCGAGGCCGGGCGTCAGATTGTGATTGGCCTTCAGCCACCCGACCTTTTTCGCGACCTGCGCGCGCAGGCGTTCGGCAATCGCCTTGCCGTCGATGATTTTGGCCTCAGCCATGATGGTCCCTTTTGAAGGCTGGCGCGATGCGAGCGACGGCGTCGAAAAGTGTGGGAGGATCGCCGGCGACGAAGATTGTCTTGTCGCGGGACGCCGTGCCGGTGCGGATACTAACCGCCGACTTCGGCACGTCCAGCGCTTTGGCGAGGATCTCGATCAGCCGTGCGTTGGCGCGACCGTCGGCGGGCGGCGCGGCGAGCGCAATCTTGAGCGCGGGCCCGCGCGGACGGGTGACGACCCCTTCGATGCCTTCACGCCTGGCCTTGGGCGCCGCGCGGACCTGGATCAGCAGGCCGCCGTCCACCGCGTGGGCGAGCGCGGCCGTCGCCAACTCAGGGAGCGATCCGCAGGAGGTACGGAAGGTAAAGCTGGATGAGCTGAATGATGAAGAACAGCACCAGCGGCGACAGATCGAGGCCGCCGACCGAGGGTATGACGCGGCGGATCGGCCTCAGCACCGGCTCGGTCAGACGGTACAGGATGTCGCTGACGACATAGACGAACCGATTTCGCGTATTGACCACGTTGAACGAGATCAGCCAGCTCAGCACCACCCACGCGATGACGATCCATTTGTAGATCTGAAGGATTTCGTCCAGGACTATGATCAGCGGGACCATCGGCGGCTCTCTCGGCGGCAGTTCGGATGCGACCGTAGCCGTGAGCCCGAGCGGCCGCAAGGCCGCAAACCGCAGGAATTCCGGCCAAAATTCCCCGTGAGGAGGGGGCGACGAGCATTAGTGGCGCCTTGACAGGGCATGTCCCCGAAACCATTATCCGGGCCTTCCAGAGCCCGCCCGTCTGGCGTGGAAGCGTGGGGCCGTAGCTCAGCTGGGAGAGCGTCGCGTTCGCAATGCGAAGGTCAGGGGTTCGATCCCCCTCGGCTCCACCAATTCCCCCCTCGAGACTGAACCCGATCACGGCGCCGTTTTCGGCCCTCCGTCGTTCGCTGCGTCGCCCTTTGGCGCCCCGTCCGGCTGCGCGCCGCCCATGTGGGCGAGCATCGCCTTGGCCTGGACGGCGAACGGCGAGTCGGCCGGTGCCCGCTTCACGATCTCGGTGAGTTCGGCGCGCGCCGAGTCGCGGTCGCCGCTCCGCATGGCCACGAAGGCGAGCAGCATGTGGCCGCGCGGATTGTCGGGATCGAGCTCGACCGCCTCCGACGCGTACTGCCGGATCGGTGGCAGCGCCTGGCCCTCGGAGACGTCGGCGAACGTCTGAGCGAACTTGGCAACGGCTTCGGCGGCGTCCTTGGGGGGCAGCAGCGCGCGTGCCTTGTCGAGTGCGGCGCGCGCCTCGTCGAGCCGCGTGAGCTTCAGCTTCGCCGACGCGAGGATGGCCCAGCCCTGACCATCGTTCGGGTTGTCGGCGAGATGCTCCTCGACTAGGCCGACGAGGTGCGCAAGCTCGGCCCGCTGCGCCTCCTCCTGGGCCCGGAACTCGGAATATGCCGTCAGGTACGCCGGTGCGCCGGGGCTTCCGAGAGCGAGATAGAGCAGCAGCGCGGCCGGGATCATGATGCAGGCGAGCACCGCCGCGAGCCGAGCGCGGGCAGCGAATTGGCGAACCGGCTTCGCGGTGTCGCCGACCTTCTCGAGCGAACGCCCGGCGGCGATCAGCCGCCGCTCGATCTCGCGCCGTGCCGCGACCGCTTCGGCCTCGCCGATCTCGCCATTGGCGCGTTCGCGCTCGAGCTCGGCGAGCTGGTCCTTGAACAACGCGATGTCGAGCGCGGCGCGCGGCGCCTCGGCGGAGCGGCGGCGCATCAACAGCGGGGCTGTCGCCGCGGCGACAGCGGCGAGAGTCATGATCGCGAGCGCGATCCACAGCATCAGCGCGGCTCCATGAGGCGCTTGAGCTCGGACTCTTCGTCGGCTGAGAGCGGCGCATCGATCGTCGCGCGCTTGCGTCGCGCACGCGCGACGATCGCCGTCGCTGCGACGAGCAGCAGCAGCGCAGGTCCGAACCACAGCAGATAGGTCGCGCGAGTGACCGGTGGGCGCAGTAGCACGAAATCGCCGTAGCGGGCGACGATGTAATCGACGACCTGCTGGTTGCTGTCGCCGGCCTGCAGCCGCTCGCGGACCAGAATGCGCAGGTCGCGGGCGAGGCCCGCCTCGGAATCGTCGATCGACTGGTTCTGGCAGACGAGGCAGCGCAGCGATTGACCGATGGTCCGCGCGCGCGCCTCGAGTGCCGGATCGGCGAGCATCTCGTCCGGGCCAATCGCGAGTGCCACCGGGCTTATGAGTGCGGCGAGCGAGACGAGCAGCGCGGCCAGGAGGGCGAGACGCCTCATGATTTGGCCTCGGCGAGAAGCTTGCGCAGCACGGGCTTGATCGTGGTGTCGACGTCCTGAGGTGTGATCGGCGCCGGCAGGCGGAAGCGGATGCGGCCGTGCGCATCGATCAGGTAGGTCTCGGGCACGCCGTAGGCGCCGAGGTTGATGAACAGCCGGCCGGGATCGGCGCCGATGCGCTCGTACGGGTTGCCGAGCTCGGCGAGGTACGCGCGCGCGTCCTCGGGCTTGTCCTTGTAGTTGACGCCGAACAGATGCACGCGGCCCTTGATGTCGGAATCGCGCATCAGCTTGGTGAGTTCGCCGTGCTCGGCGCGGCATGGGATGCACCACGAGGCGAAGACATTGAGAATCGTCACCTGGCCCTGCAGCTCCTGGCTCGACACGCCCGGCACGTCGAGGCCGGCAATCGGCGGCAAATCGAACGGCGGTGCCGGCTTGTCGATCAGCACCGACGGCAGCTCGCTCGGCTTCAGCCACAGACCGGCGAACAGGCCGATCGCGAGCGCCGCGAACAGCGCGAGGGGAATGGCGTAGCGCAGGCTCATCGACTACTCCGCCGGCGCAGGATGCGCGCCCGGCACGGCCTTGCGCGACGGCGCGCCGACTCGCAGGCGACGGTCGGTGAGCGACAGCACGCCGCCGAGCGCCATGACGATGGCGCCAAACCAGATCCACGGCTGCAGCGGATTGACGTAAAGCCGCACCACCCAGCGCGCCTTGGGATCGACCGGCTCGCCGGGATGGCGCTCGGCTTGCCCCTCGGGCTCGCCGATGACGACGTAGACATCGCCGAATCCCGACGTGTGGATCGCGGCCTGCGTCGTGGCCTGCTGCTCGACCGGATACCAGCGGCGCTCCGGAGTCACTTCGCCAACCAGCGAACCATCGGCGTTGCGGATTTCCATGCGGGCATGGTCGGCGCGCCAGTTCGGGCCCTGAAGCGGCCCGACGTCCTTGAAGGCGATGGTGCGCCCGCCGATGACGGTCGAGTCGCCCGGCGCCATCAGCAGGATGTTTTCCTCATGCCAGCCTTGCGACGCGGCGATGCCGAGGATGACCACGCCGAGGCCGCCGTGGGCGAGCGTCATGCCCCAGGCAGAGCGTGGCAGCCCGCCCACGCGGCGGAGGCTGTCGCCGATGCTGCCGCGAAAAAGTTTGGCGCGCTCGGCGAGCTCGACCAGCGTGCCGACGACGAGCCACACACCGACCGCGAGTCCGAGCGCCGCGGCCCACGGGCCGCCGTGGAGCGCGAACACCGCCAGCGCCATCACCAATGCCGCAAGCGCCGCGATCCATAGCTTGCGCAGCGCTACGGCGAAATCGCTGCGCTTCCAGCTCATCAGCGGCGCGATGGCGGCGGCGATCGCGACCGGCGCCAGGATCGGCAGCACGGTCGAATTGAAGTAGGGCGGGCCGACGGAAATCTTCTGGTGGCTGATGGCGTCCAGCAGCAGCGGGTACAGCGTGCCCATGACCACCGTGGCGCATGCGGCAGTGAGCAGCAGATTGTTGAGCACGAGCGCGCCTTCGCGCGAGATCGGCGCGAACGCGCCGGCGCGCTCGAAGGTCGAGGCGCGCGCCGCGTAGAGCGCGAGCGCTCCGCCCGAGGCAACGGCAAGAATGGCCAGCACGAACACGCCGCGTGCCGGATCGTTGGCGAAGGCATGCACCGAGGTCAGCACGCCGGAGCGCACGAGGAACGTGCCCATCAGTGACAGCGTGAAGGTGAGGACCGCGAGCAGCACGGTCCACGACTTCAACGCGTCGCGCTTCTCGACGACAATGGCCGAATGCAGCAGCGCGGTGCCGGCGAGCCACGGCATCAGCGAGGCGTTCTCGACCGGATCCCAGAACCAGAAACCGCCCCAGCCGAGCGTGTAGTAGGCCCACCAGCTTCCGAGCGCGATGCCGACGGTGAGTGCGCTCCACGCGGCGAGGGTCCACGGTCGCACCCAGCGCGCCCATGCTGGGTCGACGCGGCCTTCGAGCATCGCGGCAACGGCGAAGGCGTAGACCACCGAGAAGCCGACGTAGCCCAGGTAGAGGAACGGTGGATGGAAGGCGAGGCCGGGGTCCTGCAAAATCGGGTTCAGCCCCTGGCCGTCGTCGGGCGGCGGCAGCACGCGCAGGAACGCGTCCGACGTGAACAGGATGAAGGTGAGGAACGCGACGCCGACGAGTCCCTGGACGGCGAGCACCCGCGCCTTCAGCGCCGACGGCAGCCGCGCGCCGAAGGTCGCGACGCTGGCGCCGAACAGCGACAGGATGAACACCCACAGGATCATCGAGCCCTCGTGGTTGCCCCACGCGCCGGCGATCTTGTAGATCAGCGGCTTGGTCGTGTGCGAGTTCTCGACCACGGCGAGGATCGAGAAGTCGTCGGTGACCGACGCCCAGATCAGCGCGCCGAACGCGAGCGCGATGAACGCGAACTGGCCGATCGCCGCCGAGCTGCCGATCGCCATCAGCGGCTGCGACCCGCGTGTGGCCCCGATCAGCGGCACGATGCCCTGCACCAGCGCCAGCGCGAGCGCGAGGATCAATGCGAACTGGCCGATCTCGCCCGTCATGCCAAGGGTCCCAGCTGTGTCCTAGTTGCCGCGCCACTCGCCGGAGCGCTTGAGCGCCTCGACGGCTTCCGGTGGCATGTACCGCTCGTCGTGCTTCGCCAGCACCTGGCTCGCTTCGAACACGTGGTCGCCGCCGAGACGGCCTTCGACCACTACGCCCTGACCTTCGCGGAAGAGGTCGGGGAGGATGCCGATGTAATGCACCGGTACCGCCGTCTTGCCGTCGGTGACGCGGAACCGCACTTCGTTTCCGCTCTTGGCCACGCTGCCATCCTCGACGAGTCCGCCCAGGCGCAACGACGAGCCGGCGCGCGCGCCGCCGCTCGCGAGTTCGCTCGGGCCGACGAAGAACACCACACTGGAGCGGAATGCGACCAGCGCGAGCGTCGCCGTGCCGGAGGCCACCAGCAGAAGCGATACGATGAGAACGAGGCGCCGGGACTTGCGGGTCATCGAATTACGTCAGCACTCAGGATCGGGCCTCGGGTCCGCGCAGCACCGCGCGCATCTGTTCGGCATCGCGCTCGGCGCGCTCGAGCCGTCGCCTCGCCGCGACGAAGAGGCCGATCAGCACAATCGCGGCGAAGCCGTAGGCCGGCCACACGTACGCGCCGTAGCCGCCGAGGGCAAGGGCTTCAGCAATACCGCTCACGCCGGCTCTCCCACCTGACGAGGAGAGGGCCCGTGCGGAGTGGCGCCGTCGACCGGGCCTTCGGCGCGATGCGCTACGGCGAACGCAAGCGCGCGGGCGCGCCGCGCCGCGAGCTCGGCCCGGGCCCGCATCAGGACCACGGCAAAGAAATACGCGAACAGACCGCCCGCCATGACGAAGAGCGGCGTCAGCATCGCGGGATCGATGGCGGGCCTGGCGAAGCGGGTGATCGATGCCGGCTGGTGAAGCGTCGCCCACCAGTCGACCGACCATTTGATGATCGGCACGTTGATCACGCCGACGAGCGCAAGGATCGCCGCGGCGCGGGCGCCGCGCGCCTCGTCCTCGAACGCGTGGGAGAGCGCGATGTGGCCGAGATACAGGAAGAAGAGCACCAGCACGGACGTCAGGCGCGCGTCCCACACCCAGAACGTGCCCCAGGTCGGCTTGCCCCACAGCGAGCCGGTGACCAGGGTGATCGCGGCGAATGCCGCACCGACCGGCGCGATGGCCCGGGCGAGAACGTCGGCCAGCGCGTGCTTCCACACCAGCGCGAACAGTCCGCAGACGGCGAGCGAGGTGTAGCCGAACAGCGCGAGCCAGGCCGACGGCACGTGGATGTACATGATGCGCACGCTGTCGCCCTGCTGGTAGTCGGGTGGCGAGTCCACCAGCGCGTACCACAGGCCGACCGCCGTCAGCACGCCGGCGAGGGCGAGCAGGAGCGGCAGGAGCCGGGCGCTGATGCGCGAGAAGCGGGTCGGGTTGGCGAGCGACGCCATGATGAAGCCGTGCTTTGCCTTACGTTTGTGCGGGCCGAGTGTCGCGCGTTCGGTGCCGCACTTCCAGAGCTTGTCTTATTGACTGTCTTATCCGAGGAATGCCTATTCCAGCGATTGGCGGAGCGCAGCGCCTCCGGCGATCGGGGCGATTCCGAGCGCCAGCAGGAGGAGACCGGCCAGCACCGAGAGCGGCTCGATCACCGTCTCTCCGAGCCCGGCCTCGGCCGCGGCATTGACGGCCGCTACTCCAAAAATGAGCGCTGGAATCAGCAACGGCAAGACCAGCAGCGACAACAACACTCCGCCGAGACGCGAGCCGACCGACAACGCCGCGCCGATGCTGCCGATCAGCGTCAGCACCGGCGTGCCCAGAAGCAGCCCGAGCACGAGCGCAGCGATGCCGTTGCCGTCGAGCCCGAACATCATGGCGACCAAGGGAGCCGCGATGAGAAGGGGGATTCCGGTGGTGATCCAGTGCGCCAGCGCCTTGGCCAGCACCACGCCCTCGGCGCCGATCGGCGCGAGCAGGAGTTGGTCGAGCGTCCCGTCCTCGTAATCCGGACCGAACATGCGTTCGAGCGACAGCATCGCCGCGAACAGCGCCATCGCCCAAACCGCGCCGGCGCCGATGCGCGCAAGCAGTCTGGCTTCGGGCCCGGCGCCGAACGCGAACAGCACCGCGCCCAGCACAAAGAACGCGATTGCCAGCGCGCTTTCGCCGCGCCCGCGCAGCGCGAGCTTGAGTTCGCGGCGAACGAGTTGATGAAACCCGTTCATACCAGCTGATCCACTTCGAGGCCGCGGACGTCGGCGCTGCGAGCCTCGACTGCGAACGGTCCGATGTCGAGGACGAGCGCGCCGGGAAGATCGAGACTTTCGTGGCTCGACGCGATGACGATGCCACCGCCGTCGCGATGCGCCGCGAGCGCGCGCACCAGTCGCTGCCGCGCTTGGCTGTCAAGACCATTGGTCGGCTCGTCGACGATCCACAGCGGCGCCTCGACCCGCGCCAGTACACGGGCGAGCGCGAGCCGTCGCTTCTGGCCCGCCGACAGGTGGCGACAGGAGAGATCGATGAGGCTTGCGAGCCCCATGGCCGCAAGCGCGGCGCTGCCGGCCTCTGGTCTGCCGCCCTCGAGTGCGGTCCAGAAGCGGATGTCCTCACCGACGGTGAGCGCCGACTTCACGGCATCGGCGTGACCGAGATAGGCGACGCGCAAGCGATGGGCGTGGGGATCGCGCGCGATTGACTCGCCGTCCCAGGCGATCGTTCCCGCGAACGGCGGCAACAGGCCGGCGAGCAGCCGCAGCAGACTCGACTTGCCCGAGCCATTGGCGCCGACCGCGAGGAGCGCCCCGCCGGCCGTGAGGCTGAAATCGAGTCCGGTGAAGACGAGTCGTTCGCCGCGACGGCATGCAAGCGCGGAGGCGCTGAGTCGAATCATGCCCCGTCATAGCACAGGCACAAAAAAAGCGGCCGCCGGTGGGGGAAGACCGGCGGCCGCTCAACGCCCGGCCGGGGAGGCCGGTTCGGAGGCCAACACCGCAATGACTCGC
>DATJIG010000040.1:0-2190 GCA_035493495.1 Alphaproteobacteria bacterium | reverse complement strand
GGTGGCTTCGAGCACTTCTACGGTTTCCTTGGCGGCGAGACGAACCAGTGGGCACCGGCGCTGTATCGCGACACCGTCCCGATCGAGCCGGAGAAGACGGCGGAGGGGGGCTATCACTTCACCACCGACATGACGGAGCAGGCGATCGGCTGGATGCGGCAACAGAAGGCGCTGATGTCTGACAAGCCGTTCTTCGTCTACTTCGCGCCGGGTGCCACGCACGCGCCGCACCATGTGCCAGCGGAGTGGGCTGACAAGTACAAGGGTCGCTTCGACCATGGATGGGACGCCTTGCGTGAGGAGATCTTCGACCGGCAGAAGAAGGCCGGCGTCATCCCGAGCGACGCCGAGCTGACTCCGCGCCCGAAGGAGATCCCGGCGTGGGATGCGATGCCTAACGCTCTCAAGCCCGTGCTCGCGCGTCAGATGGAGGTCTATGCCGGATTCCTCGAGCACACCGACCATCACGTCGGCCTCCTCGTCGACGCGCTCGAGGAGCTCGGGATCCTCGACGACACGCTGATCTATTACATCGTCGGCGACAACGGCGCCTCGGCCGAGGGCACGATCAACGGAACGTTCAACGAGACCTTCCTCTTCAACGGCGTTCCGCAGCTCGAGACGCCGGAGTTCATGGCGGCGCGAATCGACAAGTTCGGCGGGCCGGAAGCCTACAACCACTACGCGGTCGGCTGGGCGCATGCGATGGACACGCCGTACCAGTGGACGAAGCAGGTGGCGTCACACTGGGGCGGCACACGCAACGGCGCGATCGTCCACTGGCCGGGCGTGATCAAGGCGAAGGGCGAGATCCGCTCCCATTTCCACCACGTGATCGACATCGCGCCGACGATCCTCGAGGTGGCAGGTCTGCCCGAGCCGACGATCGTTCACGGCGTCCAGCAGCATCCGATGGAAGGCGTCAGCATGGCGTACTCGTTCGATGACGGCAAGGTTGGAGATCGGCACGAAACGCAGTACTTCGAGATGTTCGTGAACCGGGGGGTCTACCACAAAGGTTGGACAGCCGTCACCCGGCATAGCACGCCGTGGGACCCGACCATGAAGCTGCCCGCGTATGACGACGACGTCTGGGAGCTGTACGGGCCCGACGACTGGTCGCAGGCCCGTGACCTCGCCGCGAAGAATCCGGAGAAGCTCCGCGAGATGCAGCGGTTGTTCCTGATCGAGGCGGCAAAGTACAACGTCCTGCCACTCGACGACCGGCGAGTCGAGCGGTTCAATGCGGACCTGGCCGGCCGGCCACAGCTCATCAAGGGCAACCGGCAACTGCTTTTCGGCAACATGGGGCGCCTCAGCGAGAACTCGATCGTGGTGCTGAAGAACAAGTCCCATGCCATCACCGCTCAGGTCGAGGTGCCTAACGGCGGCGCGAAGGGCGTGATCATGGCGCAGGGCGGAGCGTTCGGCGGCTGGAGTCTCTACGTGAAGGACGGCAAGCCGGCGTACTGCTATAACTGGTTCGCGCTCGAGCGCTTCAAGATCTATGGCGACGCGCCGCTTCCGCCGGGCGAGCATCAGGTGCGGATGGAGTTCGCGTACGATGGCGGCGGGGTCGGCAAGGGTGGCGACGTCACGCTCTATGTCGACGGGAAGCAGGTCGGCTCGGGGCGGGTGAAGGGGACGCACGCCATGCTGTTCTCGGCCGATGAGACCGCGGACGTCGGCAGCGACACCGCGACCGCGGTGAGCGATGACTACACGCCGAAGGAAAGTGTGTTCACCGGGAAAGTGCGGTGGGTGGAGATCGACCTTGGCGATGGCGCGAATGACGCGAACCACCTCATTAGCGGCGAGGAGCGCTTGCGCGTCGCGATGGCGCGGCAGTGACGAACTTGGTGAAGACGTCCGGCTGAACAGGAAGCATGCGACGACCGGCCGCCAGCAGGGACGCCGGGCGGCGAGCAATCCTCGCATGCCCTCGAGGCATGGACGTGACGGATGACCGGTGTGGATCGTCCCGCGTGATGGCCCACCACGGGCTGAAATGCGGCAACCTTGGCAAGCTGCACCGTATCATTGTCGAGGTTGCCCGCGCGCCGTTCGGAGTCGTCACGTCGGGTAGGATGCATGTTCAGAATTCGGTTCTTCACGCCATCGGTCATGAACGAGGAAGGCTGGCAGCACGCCGGCGGCGAGCTCGTAGTTGGCGATGCGCGTTTGTGCTTT
>DATJIG010000039.1:0-7240 GCA_035493495.1 Alphaproteobacteria bacterium | reverse complement strand
GGCCGTGCCGCCGCGCTGCGCGCGCAGGCGACGCTGAAGCCGGGTGCCCAGCAGAAGCCGCTCGCCAAGGACGCCCACGAGAAGGCGCTCGCCCGTCTCGATCGCCTGCGCTACGCGAAGGGCTCGCGGCTGGTTTCCGAGATCCGCCTGTCGATGCAGAAGACCATGCAGAACAACTGCGCGGTGTTCCGCAACCAGGAGGTGCTGAGCGAGGGCGTGAAGCTCATCAACGAAGAGGCCGCGTCGCTCAGGGACGTGCGCGTCAACGACCGCTCGCTGATCTGGAATTCCGACCTCATCGAGGGACTCGAGCTCGAGAACCTGATGGGCCAGGCCGTCGTCTCGATGACCTCGGCCGAGGCCCGCAAGGAAAGCCGCGGCGCGCACGCCCGCGAGGACCACCCCGACCGCGACGACGTCAACTGGCTGAAGCACACGGTCGCCTACATCGACGACGCCAACAAGGTGCGGCTCGACTACCGGCCGGTGCACATGAAGACGCTGACTAACGAGGTCGAGGTCATTCCGCCCAAGGTCCGCGTCTACTGATTCATACCTGAGCGCAGAGAACGAAAGCGCAGAGAAGTCCCATGGTCGAACTCGCGTTGCCGAAGAACTCCCGCGTCGTGGAGGGCAAGAACCACCCCGCGTCCGCCGGCGCCAAGGCCGTGCGCACGTTCAAGATCTATCGCTGGGATCCGGACACCGGCGCCAATCCGCGCGTCGATTCCTACGACATCGATCTCGCGGCGTGCGGCCCGATGGTTCTCGACGCGCTGATCAAGATCAAGAACGAGGTCGACACGACGCTGACCTTCCGCCGCTCGTGCCGCGAGGGCATCTGCGGCTCGTGCTCGATGAACATCGACGGCGTGAACACGCTCGCGTGCATCCAGCCGATCGATGACATCAAGGGCGACGTGAAGATCTATCCGCTGCCGCACATGCCGGTGGTGAAGGACCTCGTTCCCGACCTCACGCAGATCTTCGCGCAGTACGCCTCGCTCGAGCCGTGGCTCAAGACCGAGACTCCGACGCCGCCGGACAAGGAGCGGCTGCAAAGCCAGGAGGAGCGTGCGAAGCTCGACGGTCTGTGGGAGTGCATCCTGTGCTTCTGCTGTTCGACCGCGTGCCCGAGCTACTGGTGGAACGGCGACAAGTTTCTGGGGCCGGCGATCCTGCTGCAGGCCTATCGCTGGATCGCCGACTCGCGCGACGAGGCGACCGGCGAGCGTCTCGACAACCTCGAGGACCCGTTCCGGCTGTACCGCTGCCACACCATCATGAACTGCACCCGCACCTGCCCGAAGGGACTCAACCCGGCGCGGGCGATCGGCGAGATCAAGAAGCTGCTGGTCGAACGGCAGCACGGCTAACTTTCAGCGGAGGCACCATGGAGCGCGGCACGTCGATTTCGATTCCTTGCACCGACGGCCACGCGATGCCGGCGGAGGTGTTCCTCCCCGACCGTGGCAGCCGCGCCGCCGCCGCGGTGGTGATGGTGCCGCCGATCTTCGGTTTGCTCGACGACGGTCGCGACATCGCCTGGGACTACGCGCGCGCCGGCCACACGGTGGTCGTCCCCGACTGGTTCCACCGCACCATCCCGGGCCCGATCGGCCGCGACAGCCCCGAGCGCGACAAGGCGCACCACCGTTCCGACACCTTCGACGTCGACCAGGGCCTGCGCGATCTCTCAGCCGCGCTCGCGTTCGCGCGCGTCCATGCCAACGCCAACGGCCGCGCCTGCGTGTTCGGCTACTGCTTCGGCGGCCGCTATGCGTTCCTGTCGCTGACCCGCTGCGGCGCCGACGGCGCGGCGTCGTTCCACGGCGTGAACATCGGCATGCACCTCGACGAGGCCGATCGCGTCCGCAATCCGCTCCAGGTCCACGTCGGCACCAACGACCACGCCATCAAGATGGACGAGATCGGCGCGACCAGGAAGGCGCTGGCCGGTAATCCGGTGGCGCGCGTGTTCGTCTACGACGGCGTCCAGCACGGCTTCACCAGCAAGGGCCGCCCGGCGCACCATCTGGTCGCCGACACCGCGTCGCGGCACGCGGCGCTCGGGCTTCTGTCCGCATTGTCGTAACGACGGAGGCCCGTCATGAACAAGCGCAACGTCAACTCCGTCCTCTTCCTCGGCCCGAGCGACGTCAAGGACGTCATCGGCATCGGCAAGGCGATCGATCTCGTCGAGCAGGGCTATCGCGAGGCGGCGGGTTACCCGATCGTCAATGCGCCGCGCCGGCGCGTGCACTCGCCGGAGAACGTGCGGGTCTCCAACTTTCCGGGCGGCGTGCCCGGCCTCGGTGTCATCGGCTCGCTGACCCGCGGCGAATCGGTCACCCACGATCCGAAGAACCAGGTCTATCCGTACCGCGAGCATCCTGTGTATCTGCTGTGGGACTCGAAGACGGCGCACCTGCTCTCGATCATGGTCGGCGAGATCACCGAGAAGCGTGTCGGCTTCTCGTCGGTGATGGCGCTGCGCACCGCGGCGACGACCGGCGTCGGCTTCCGCCACCTCGCGCGCAAGGACGCGACCACCGCGGGCGTGCTCGGCACCGGCGGGCAGGCGCTGCACAAGATCATGGCGCTCGCGAACGAGCGCGCCATCAAGACCTACAAGGTGTTCAGCCGCAACGCCGACAACCGCAAGGCGTTCTGCGAGCAGATGCGGACCCTGGTCGATGCCGAGTTCATTCCGGCGAACAGCGCGGAAGAGGTGGTGCGCGGCGTCGACGTACTGATCTGCGCGACCAACTCCAACGTTCCGGTATTCGACGGCGAATGGCTCGAGCCGGGGCAGCACGTCGTCACCGTCGTCGGCTCCAACAACGCATTGGTGAAGGGCGGATGGCTCTCCTCGGGGCGACGCGAGAACGACGATGAGACGGTGCGGCGCGCCGATTTCATCGTCACCAACTGGCGCGAGTCGATCGAGCAGGAGCAGCAGGCCGGTCTGATCGAGCCGCTGAACGCCGGTGTCATCGGCTGGGACAAGATCGTCGAACTCGGCGACATCCTCGCCGGCAACCATCCCGGCCGCACCGGCGACCAGCAGATCACCTACCACGCCAACAACAACGGGACGGCGGCGGCCGACATGGCGATCGCCAAGTGGGTCTACGACGAGTGCCGTCGCATGAAGCGCGGCATGGAGATCGAGATCCCGGTCCCCGGCGCCCAGTAGCCAGTTCATGGACCGTGCCCGCCGGCGCGGATATCATCGCGCGCCGTGATCTCTCTCCGTCATCACCGATGAGCCCAGGTCCTCTCGCGCTGTACCGTGCGCGCCGCCAGGCGGGCATTCTCGCGCCCGATCCGGCCCAGGCGCTCGCGACCGAGAAACTCGAGAGCCTGGCGCGGGCGCTCGCGGGCTACAAGCCGCGCAACTCCGAGGCGACAGGCTGGCTCGCCCGCTTCGGTCTGCGCCCGGCCTCGCCGCCGCCACCCCAGGGGCTCTATCTTTACGGCGCCGTCGGCCGCGGCAAGTCGATGCTGATGGATCTTTTCTACGAGAGCGCACCGGTGGCGGCGGACCATCGCCGCCGCGTCCACTTCCATACTTTCATGCAGGAGATCCACCAGCGCATGCATGCGCTGCGTGGGCAGGCCGACACGTCGGACCTGATCGGCGCGGTGGCCGACGAAGTCGCCGAAGGGGCATGGCTTCTCTGCTTCGACGAGTTCCAGGTCACCAACATCGCCGACGCCATGATCCTGGGCCGCCTGTTCGAGGCGCTGTTCGAGCGCGGCGTGGTCGTCGTCGCGACCTCGAACCGTGCCCCCGACCAGCTCTACGCGCGCGGGCTTCAGCGCGAGCTGTTCCTGCCGTTCATCGCGCTGATCAAGGACAAGCTCGATGTGTTGAGTCTCGACGGTGAGACCGACTGGCGTCGCGCCCGCATCCGCGGCATGAAGGTCTATCACTGCCCGCTCAACCGGGTGGCCGCGGAGGCTCTCGATGCGGCGTTCCGGACGCTCACCGACGACGATCCCGATGCCGCGCCGGCGACCCTGACGGTGCTCGGACGCACGCTGCGCATCCCGCTCGCCGCGCGTGGCGTGGCGCGGTTCACCTTCGAGGCGTTGTGCGCCCAGGCACTCGGCGCCGCCGATTACTTCGCGCTGGCGACCCACTATCACACGCTGATCGTCGCCGGGATTCCCCGCCTGAACGCCGAGCGGCGCAATGAGGCGATCCGCTTTACGACGCTGATCGACGCGCTCTATGAGCACCGCGTCAATCTGATCTGCTCGGCCGAGGCGCCGCCCGACGAGCTCTATACCGACGGCGAGGGCTCGTTCGAGTTCCGCCGAACCGCCTCGCGTCTGATCGAGATGCAGTCGGAGGCCTATCAGACGTCCGGGCATCTGCCCTGACCGACGGCTACGGCTTGCCAACACGAAGGCGCCCGGCTACACGCTGAAGGAAGACAAGGAGACGCCAATGCTGCTCGACCCGAACGAGGTGACCGATTTCATCGACCGCGCGCTGTCCGAGGACATCGGTCGCGGCGACCTCACCACGCTGGTGACGATCCCCGAAGACACCACGCTCAAGGTGGCGATGGTGACGCGCCAGCCGTTGGTGGTGTGCGGCATCCGCATGGCCGAGGAGACCTTCCACCGCATCGATCCGTCGATCCAGGTAGAGGTGCTCGTCGAGGACGGGGCGGCGGCGCCGGCGAAGACGGTCGTCGCGCGGATCGAGGGCGACGCGCGGGCGATCCTGTCGGCCGAGCGTACGGCGCTCAACATCGTCCAGCACCTCTCGGGCATCTCGACGATGGTCCGGCAGTACGCCGACAAGGTGAAAGGCACCAAGGCGGTACTGATCGACACCCGCAAGACCATCCCGACGCTGCGCAACGTCGCGAAGTATGCGAGCTATATCGGCGGCGCGCGCAACCACCGCATCCGCCTCGACGACGGCGTACTGATCAAGGACAACCACATCGCCGCGCACGGCAGCCTGACCGCGACCATCGTCGCGGCGAAGCGCCGCACGCCGGCGCTGACGGTGATCGAAGTCGAGTGCGACACCCTCGACCAGGTCAAGGAAGCGGCCGACGCCGGTGTCGACATGATCCTGCTCGACAACATGCCGGCGGAGATGATGCGCGAGGCGGTGAAGATCGTCGCCGGGCGCGCCCGCATCGAAGCCTCGGGCGGCATCAATCTCGACACCATCCGCGCGAAGGCGGAGTCGGGGGTCGACTTCATCTCGGTCGGCCGCATGACCCAGTCGGCCCCGGCGGTCGACATCGGCCTCGACTGGGGCGTCTAGCCTCCGATGGGGAGGGAGCGATGCGTGCAGGTTGGTACGAGCGTCCCGGCCCGGCGCACGACGTCATCGTCGTCGGCGAGATGCCGACCCCGGAGCCCGGCCCCGGCGAGGTGCGCGTCCGCCTTCGCGCATCCGGCATCAGTCCGTCGGACTACAAGCGCCGCGCCAATGCCAAGGGCGCCATGGAGTTCCCGCGCATCATTCCCCATTCCGACGGTGCCGGGCTCGTCGATGCGGTGGGAGAGGGCGTGCGCGGTTACGCGCGCGGCGATCGCGTGTGGACCATGGACGCTCAGTTCAAGCGGCCGTACGGCACCGCCGCCGAATACATCGTGCTTCCCGCGGAAAAGATCGCACCGCTGCCCGATGCGGCCTCGTTCGAAGCGGGTGCATGCCTCGGCATTCCGGCGATGACGGCGTATCGCGCGGTGTATCTCGACGGGCCGGTGAGCGGCCAGACCGTGCTCGTCTCGGGCGGCGCCGGTCGCGTCGCCCATTGCGCGATCCAGTTCGCAAAGATCGGCGGCGCGCGCGTTCTGGCCACCGCATCGACGCCCGAGAAGGCGGCGATCGCTCGTGCGGCGGGGGCCGAGGACGTCATCGACCGCAGTGGCGACGTCGCGGCGCGTATCCTCGATCTCACGGGTGGCGTCGGCGTGGACCGCGTCGTCGAGGTCGAGTTCGGCGGCAATCTCGAGACCAATCAGCGCATCCTGAAGGACGGCGGCGCCATCGCGTCGTATGCATCCTCGCAAGTGCCGCAACCGCGGTTGACGGTGACGCCGCGCCGCGCCTCGAACATGACGATCCATTTCGTCTACTGCTACACGATGCCAGCGGATGCCAAGCATTCCGCGGCTCGCGAGATCAATCGCATGCTTGCACAACATGGCTTTGTTCCGCGGATCGCGCGGACGTTCGCGCTCGATGCGCTCGCCGACGCGCATGCGTATTCCGAATCGTCGTCGGGTGATGGTCAGGTGGTGGTGACGATCGATTGAACGACGCTTCGAATCCGATTCGCGATTCGGATTCGCACGTCGAACGACTCGCGATGCATCACTTCGGAAGAAAATTTCAATCTGCACTTGCGCGCGACGACTTTTCAGGCTAGTTAAACTTGTCAAGAGGCTTATTGAGTTCCATTCGCGCATTGCGGATGGCGTCGGCGAGAAAAAGATCCGACGACTCGGAGCAGACGTTTTCTTCGTAGTGATGGCGCAGGACTAGTTGATGGCGCGCAAGAAGATCGCCCTCGTCGGGGCGGGAAATATCGGTGGCACCCTCGCTCACCTGGCCGTGCTCAAAGAGCTCGGCGACGTTGTCATGTTCGACATCGTCGAAGGGATGCCGCAAGGCAAGACGTTGGACATCGCGCAGGCGGGCCCGATCGAGGGTTACGACGCCGCGCTGAAAGGCACCAACGACTATAAGGATCTGGCCGGAGCGGACGTCGTCATCGTCACTGCCGGCATTGCCCGCAAGCCGGGCATGAGCCGCGACGACCTAATCGGGATCAACACCAAGGTGATCAGCCAGGTCGGCCAAGGCATCAAGGCAAACTGCCCGAACGCATTCGTCATCGTCATCACCAACCCGCTCGACGTGATGGTGTGGGTGATGCGCGAGGCCTCGGGTCTTCCGCACAGCCGGGTCGTCGGCATGGCCGGCGTTCTCGACAGCGCCCGCTTCCGCACCTTCCTCGCGGAGGAGTTCAAGGTCTCGGTCGAGGACGTCACGGCGTTCGTGCTCGGCGGCCATGGCGACACCATGGTGCCGCTGCCCCGCTACTCGGCGGTCGCCGGCATTCCGCTGCCCGACCTTATTAAGATGGGTTGGACGACGCAGAAGCGTCTCGACGAGATCGTGCAGCGTACCCGCGATGGCGGCGCTGAGATCGTCGCGCTGCTCAAGACGGGATCGGCCTTCTACGCCCCGGCG
>DATJIG010000038.1:0-32711 GCA_035493495.1 Alphaproteobacteria bacterium | reverse complement strand
GCTGTGGCGGATGCCGCTCGACGATGCCTACGACAAGCAGATCAACTCGGGGATCGCCGACGTCCAGAACATCGGCGCCAACGGATCCGCGGGCAGCATCACCGCCGCGCACTTCCTGAAGCGCTTCACCAACGACGTGCCGTGGGCGCACCTCGACATCGCCGGCACGGCGTGGACGCAGAAGGACCGGCCGCTCGCCGGCAAGGGTGCCACTGCGTTCGGCGTCCGCCTGATGGACCGCATGATCGCCGATCATTACGAGGTCCGCGGCGGCAAGGGGAAGCGCTGAGCGCGCTCGAGTCCGCGCGATGACCGACGTCGGCTTCTATCATCTGACCGCGACCACTCTCGAGGCGGCGCTGCCGCGCCTCCTCGAGAAGGTGCTCGCGGCGGGCCAGCGGGCCGTCGTCCTGGCGGGATCGCCCGAGCGTGTCGAGGCGCTCAATGGCCAGCTCTGGACGTACAACCCGGGGTCCTTCCTGCCGCACGGCTCGAAGGCCGACGGCAGCGCGGCGGATCAGCCGATCTGGCTCACCGACCAGGACGAGAACCCGAACGGCGCCGGCGTCCTGGTCCTGACCGAAGGCGTGCGCTCGGAGCGGGTGGGCGAGTTCGCCCGCTGCCTCGACCTGTTCGACGGCGCCGACGCCCAGGCGGTCGCCGACGCGCGCGTGCGCTGGACCGACTACAAGGCCAAGGGGTTTGGTGTCACCTACTGGCAGCAAACCTCGAGCGGCGGCTGGGAAAAGAAGGCCTGAGCCGGACGCGCGCGACAATCAGAGGCAATGCTCCTCATGCCGGCATCTGAGCGGGTTATTCGGAAAGGAGATCGGTACGTTGTGTGTACGCCTTTCCGTGGGCTCGTTTTAACCCAATGGCGTGCACCATTTACGGGCGGGGATCGAGCTGAGATACCAGCCGGACTCGAGTTTGTCGTGCTGCACGATCTGGCCCCGGAGGCGACGGCAGTTGCCGCTAAGCCAGACCCGTATAAGGAATGGGAAGCAAGGTTGGTCAGCCCGGACGACGTCAAGGCTGACAAGTACGGTGGCTACTACCTCGTTGTCGCATATCACCTTCTCGAGCAGCACTGCACTCGCGTTTGATCGGCTCCGGTCGTCGCGTTAGCGCCGAGGGACCTGACTGGCCCCGGTGCGGCTTGCCCCGGACAACCGTTCCGTCTATAACCCGCCCGCCTTTCCGGCCCGCCGATCGACGGGCCAATTTCCGACATCCGAGGAGCCGAACGCGATGGCGACCGAACGCACCCTTTCCATCATCAAGCCGGACGCCACGCGCCGTAACCTGACCGGCAAGATCAACGCCAAGTTCGAAGACGCGGGGCTGCGCATCGTTGCCCAGCGCCGTATCCAGTTGACCGCGGAGCAGGCGGGCGCGTTCTACGCCGTGCACAAGGCCCGGCCGTTCTACAACGACCTCGTCAAGTTCATGATCTCGGGCCCGGTCGTCGTGCAGGTCCTCGAGGGTGAGAACGCCGTGACGAAGAACCGCGACGTGATGGGCGCGACCAATCCCGCGAACGCCGCTCCAGGCACCATCCGCAAGGAATTCGCCGAGTCGATCGAGGCCAACTCGGTGCACGGCTCGGATTCGCCGGAGAACGCGAAGACCGAGATCGCGTTCTTCTTCTCCGAGCTCGACATCGTCGCCTGATCCCGCTCGGATCATCGACGCGGAGTGACAGACACAAGCGGCGGGAGCGATGCTCCCGCCGCTTTCGTCTTTACAGCAACGCCATCGCCATCACGGCGAGCAACGCGAGGATCGCCGTCGCGCTGTAGCCGATCAGGCGCGTAAAGTTGTGCCACATCTCCTGGTGGACATGCAGATTGTCTGTCGCCATTGGAAGCCCCCGTTGTTGCAGCCGGTGCAAATGCCCAGCCGTCATTGCCCGACAGAATAGCGAAGCGGGGTGCCGGCTGTGAAGCCGGCCGGAGGGTCAGTCCGCGGGGCTCAGGAGCGGCGCGCGGGGAGCCGGCTCGTCCTCGATCCGCACCCGGGACCCCTCGATCCGCACCCGCTTCTCGGCGATCAGCTTGACCGCGAGGGGATAGATCCGGTGCTCGGCCTCGAGCACCCGGGCGGCGAGGGTGTCGGGGGTGTCGTCGGAGACCACCGGCACCGCCGCCTGGACGATGATCGGCCCATCGTCGACCGCCGGGCGTACGATGTGCACGGTGCAGCCCGACAGCTTCACGCCCGCCGCGAGCGCCTGCTCGTGGACGTGGAGGCCGGGGAAGGACGGCAGCAGTGACGGGTGGATGTTGACCACGCGGTCGCGCCACCGCTCGAGGAACTCCGTGCCGACGATCCGCATGAATCCGGCGAGGCACACGAGCTCGACTCCGGCCGCGCGCAGCTCCCGGTCGACGGCCGTATCGAACGCCGCGCGATCGGGAAACTCCTTGTGCCTGATGGTGACGTGGCGGATGCCCGCCTGTTCGGCAAAGGCGAGGCCGCCGGCGCCCGGTACGTTCGAGACCACGAGCGCGATCTCCGCCGGATAGTCCGGCTTGGCGCAGGCGGCGATCAGCGATCGGAGATTGGAGCCGCGTCCCGAGATCAGGACGCCGAGCTTCAGGCGCGCCATGCGTCGGCGATGCCTCGCACTTCGGACACGGCCGCGCCGGACGACGCTTCGATCCGCCCGACCTCGAAGACGGTTTCGCCGCCCCTGGTCAGCGCGTCGCGGACCGCGGCGACGCGATCGGGCGCGACCACCGCGACCATGCCGAGCCCGCAGTTGAAGGTGCGCGCCAGTTCGTCGGGCGCGATGTTGCTGGCCGTGGCGAGCCAGCGGAACACCGGCGGCAGCGTCCAGTGCGATGCGTCGAGCACGGCCTTGGTGCCCTCGGGCAGCACGCGGGGAATGTTCTCGATCAGCCCGCCGCCGGTGATATGGGCGAGGGCCTTGATGCCGGCCGGGATCGCGGCGAGGCAGCTTTTCACGTAGATCCGTGTCGGCGTGAGCAGCGCCTCGCCGAGCGTCTTGCCCTTGGCGAACGGCGCCTCGTCCTCGTACGACAGCTTCGAATCGGCGACGACCTTGCGCACCAGCGAGTAGCCGTTCGAGTGCACGCCGGTCGACGCGAGCCCGAGGATCACGTCGCCGGCGGCAACCGTGGTGCCGGTGAGCAGGCGGTCGCGCTCGACCGCGCCCACCGCGAAGCCTGCGAGATCGTAATCGCCCGGCGCATACATACCCGGCATCTCTGCGGTCTCGCCGCCGATCAGCGCACAGCCCGCTTCCGAGCACGCCGCCGCGATGCCGCGCACGATGGTGCGGCCATCCTCGACGGCGAGCTTGCCGGTGGCGAAGTAGTCGAGGAAGAACAGCGGCTCGGCGCCCTGGACGACGAGATCGTTGACGCACATCGCGACGAGATCGGTGCCGATGGTGTCATGACGGCGACAGTCGATGGCGATCTTGAGCTTGGTGCCAACGCCGTCGGTGGTCGCCACGAGGAGCGCGTCCTTGAAGCCCGCCGCCTTGAGGTCGAACAGCGCGCCGAACCCGCCGAGCGCGGCATCGGCGCCGGGACGTGCGGTGGCGCGCGCGGCCGGGGCAATCGCCCGGACCAGCGCGTTGCCGGCATCGATGTCGACGCCCGCATCCCGGTACGAGCCGCTTCGGGACGAATCGCCTTTGGACTGGCCGCTAATGGGTTCCTCGTTCACGCCGTCGTGTTAGAGTATGCCGCCCTCGGCGGCGGGCCGAAGATAGCCGATTACAACGGCTTTGCAACGACGGCGGACGACCTCGAGCGACCTCACCGCAGATGCTCACGACAGCGATGAAAGTGATCTCCATGGCGTTGTTTCCGAAGGCCTGCCTCCGGCTGGGGCGGATCGCGCTCGCGCTGCTGATCGCCAGTCCGGTGCTGCTCGCTTCTTCGGCGTTTGCCGCCGACGAGGTCTTCACGGTCGCGAACGTCCCGGTCGATGCCACGGCGGCGACCGCCGCGCAGGCGCGCGAGCGGGCATTGCAGGAAGGCCAGCGCCGGGCGTTTCAGCATCTCCTACAGCGGCTCACTCCGGCGTCCGAGCGGGGACGCCTGCCGCAGCCGTCGGACACGGTCATCGCCGACCTCGTCCGCGACTTCGAGATCGCCGGTGAGAAGACCTCCACGGTCCGCTACATCGCCGCGCTCACGGTCCGCTTCCAGCCCGACGACATTCGCGCGCTGCTGCACCAGAGCGGCGTTCCGTTCTCCGAAACCCCGAGCAAGCCGGTCCTCGTTCTGCCGATCGTCGAATCGTCGCAAGGCCAGGTGCTCTCCGAGACTACCGACTGGTACGCCGCCTGGGCCAAGTTCGTGCCGGGCGACGGCCTGGTGCCGTTTATCCTCCCGGGCAATGCCGACGAGGTTGCGGCTGTCATTCCGCCGAATCAGGCCTCGGCCGCGAACCAGCGCGTGCTGACCGACCTCGCCAACCGCAGCGGCGCCGGCTCGGTTCTCGTTGCCGTCGCCCGCGAGCATCCCGGCGCGAACGGCCAGGTGGCCGCCGATGTGTCGGCGGTCCGGTTCGGCGCGGGGGTGGGCGAGGAGACGTTCGTCGCGCCGTTCGCACCGCAGGCGGGCGACTCCACGCCGACCGCCGCCCTTGATCGGGCTGTCATCGCCACGACGGGACAGATCGAGGAAAGCTGGAAGAAGTCGAGCCTGCTGCGGTTCGATTCGTCGCTCCGCAGCATTGCCGCGCGCGTTCCGCTCGGCGACATGGGGGCGCTGGTGGCGGTCGAGCGCGGGCTCGACGGCCTGGCGCCCATCCGTCGCGTCGACATCCTGCGCATCGGTCGCGACGAAGCCGAAATCCGCCTCAGCTTCATCGGCGATGAGGACCAGCTCAAGCTGCTGCTCGCCCAGCGCGATCTCTCGCTCCGGAGTGACGGAGCGGGCTACGTGCTCACGCCGGCGGGCAAGCTGCCCGGGGCGGCGCGGTGAGTCTCCCCAACCTCATAACGTTGGCCCGCCTGCTGGCGGTGCCGATCGTCGTGTGGGCGCTGCTCGCCGACGAGATGGGACTGGCCTTCTGGCTGTTCGTCGCCGCCGGGATCTCGGATGGCGTCGACGGTTTCATCGCCCGCCGGTTCGGCTCGCGCACCGTGGTCGGCGGCTTCCTCGATCCGCTCGCCGACAAGGCGCTTCTGGTCAGCGTCTACATCACCCTCGGCAAGCTCGGCGCGCTGCCGCTGTGGCTGGTGATCCTCGTCGTGTCGCGCGACATCCTGATCGTCGGCGGCGCGATCCTGTTCCAGACGCTCACGCATTCGCTGAAGCCTGAGCCGCTGATGATCAGCAAGATCAACACGCTGGCGCAGATCGTGCTGGCGGGCACGGCGCTCGCCGCCGGCGCGCTGGGCGTCGAATGGCGGCTCGGGCTCGCGATACTCGTCTGGACCGTCGCGGTGACGACGCTCGCCTCGGGGGGCAGCTACATCGTCCAGTGGAGTCAGCGCATCGCGTCGATGGAGCAGGGCCGGTGAATCAAGGCCGGCCGGCGGTCTTCTGGATCGTGGTTGCCGTCATCGCGGCGATCCTCATCTATCTTCTGAGCGCGGTGCTGCTGCCGTTCGTCGCCGGCGCGCTGGTCGCCTATTTCCTCAACCCGGCAGCGGAATGGCTCGAGCGGCACGGACTGCCTCGCTGGGCGGCGACGACGATCACGCTCGTGCTGTTCCTGATCGGGCTGATTGCTCTGCTGATGCTCGTCGTGCCCGCGCTCACCTCGCAGGTGGCGGCGCTGATCCGCAACCTGCCGGACATGGTCACCGGCATACGCCAGCGGCTGGTCGAATGGATGCCGACGCTCCAGGAACAGTTCGGCGGCAGCCTCGACGAGATCGCGGCGAAGGTCGGATCCGCGGCGGGCGATTTCGCGACGATCCTGCTGACCGTCACCGGCCGCGTGCTTGCGGGCGGTGTCGCCGTGATCAACGCGCTGTCGCTCCTGTTCATCATGCCGGTGGTGGCCTTCTACGTTCTCCGCGACTGGAACCTCATCATCGAGACTGTCGACGGTTGGGTGCCGCGGCCGATCGAACCGACGGTGCGCGATCTCGTCGCCGAAATGGACAGCATCGTCGCCGGCTTCGTACGAGGCGTCGGCCTTGTGTGCCTGATCCAGGCGGTCTACTACGCGGCGGGGCTCACGCTCGTGGGGCTGCCGTTCGGACTGGCGATCGGGCTGTTCGCGGGCATCGCCACCTTCATTCCGATCGTCGGCGGCCTGATCTCGTTCGTGCTCGCGCTGTTCCTTGCCATCAGCCACTTCTCGACATGGATGTCGGTGTTCCTCGTGATCGGCGTGTTCGCGGTCGGACAGTTCATCGAAGGCAACATCCTGACACCGAAGCTCGTCGGCAATCGGGTCGGCCTGCATCCCGTGTGGGTGATCTTCGCGCTGCTCGCCGGCGGCGCGCTGTTCGGCTTCATCGGCATTCTGCTCGCGGTGCCGGCGGGTGCGGCGGTCGGGGTGCTCGTACGGTTCGGGATTTCGCGCTACCGCGAGAGCCCGTATTTCCAGGGAACCGACGCGTCATGAGCGAGCCGCCAAAGGCTCCGGCGGTCGGTCAACTGGCGTTCGATTTTCCCCATTTGCCGAGCTTCGCCGACACCGATTTTTTGATCGCGCCGTGCAACGCCGATGCCGTGGCATGGATCGAGCGGTGGCCGGAGTGGCCGGCGACCGCGCTGGCGCTGGTCGGTCCGTCGGGCGCGGGCAAGACCCATCTCGCCCGCATCTTCGAGCAACGCGCGGAGGCGCGAGTCATTGCCGTGGACGCGCTCGCCGGGCTCGATCCGATCGCGATCCTCGGCGACATCCGCACGGCGGTGATTGACGACCCCGAGGCGGTGCTGGCCGACATGCGCGCGGCCGAGGGGCTCTTTCATCTCTACAACCGGCTGGCCGCGGCGCGCGGGCATCTGCTGATCACCGGTCGCCGACCGCCGGCGCGCTGGACCATCGCGCTGCCCGACCTGTCGTCGCGGTTGGCGACCGCCGCGGTGGCGGAAATCGCGACGCCTGACGATGCGCTGCTCGCGTCGATCCTCGCCAAGCTGTTCGCCGATCGCCAGATCCGGCCCTCGGCGGAGGTCGTCCACTACCTGCTCGCGCGCGTCGACCGATCGGCCGACGCGCTCGCCCGTGTCGTCGCCGCGCTCGATCGCAACGCGCTGGCGCGCGGCCGCGCCGTCAGCGTCCCGCTCGCCAGCGAAACCCTGCGCGAGCTCGGCATCGCGGACTGATCGCACCACAAGAACAAGAGGAAGGACTCGATCATGGATTTCGGCATCGCCGGACGGACGGCTCTCGTGTGCGGCGCGAGTCAGGGACTGGGACGTGCCTGCGCCGAGGCGCTGGCCGCGGAAGGCGTCAGGGTGACGATCAACGCCCGCCGTCGCGAGGCGCTTGACGATGTCGCCGCCGCGATCGTCAAGGCGGGCGGGCCGACGCCCACGGTCGCTCCCGGTGATGTATCGACCGAGGACGGGCGGGCGTCGGTTCTCAAGGCGTGTCCCGATCCCGACATCCTCGTCACCAACGCGGGCGGCCCGCCCACCGGCGACTTCCGCAACTTCGGTCGCGACGATTGGATCAAGGCGCTCGACCAGAACATGCTGGCACCGATCGCGCTCATCAAGGCGACGGTGGACGCGATGATCCGGCGCAAGTTCGGCCGCATCATCAACGTCACGTCGGGCGCGGTGAAGGCGCCGATCCCGCTGCTCGCGCTGTCGAACGGCGCGCGGTCCGGCCTCACCGGATTCGTGTCGGGTCTCGCGCGCGAGGTCGCCGTCCACAATGTGACGATCAACAATCTGATGCCCGGCAACTTCGATACCGAACGGCTGCAGTCGAACTTCGTCGCCATGGCGAAGAAGGCCGACAAGCCGATCGACGATTACCGCGCGATGCGCGAGGGACAGATTCCGGCGAAGCGCTTCGGCCGTCCCGGCGAGTTCGGCGCCGTGTGCGCGTTCCTGTGCAGCGAGCAGGCGGGGTACTTCACCGCCCAGAACGTGCTGCTCGACGGCGGCGCCTATCCGGGCATGTTCTGAGGTCCCGGTCCAGACCTAGGCGAGATCCTTCGGGCGCGTGAAGGACTCAAAACGTCCCTTGCCCGACACGACGTCGCCCCAGCGGGCGATGTGGGGGAAGGCGATCACGGCCAGCGCCCCGGTCGGGAACTTGTCGCGCATGCGGTCGAAGGCGAGGCGCGCCGCCGGCCGCGCCCCGATCATGCCGACGAGGGCGCGCGCGAGCTCGTGGATTCCCGGGTTGTGGCCGACCACCATAATTCGCTGGACCGCCGGGGCCACGCGTCCGACACAGTCGAGGATCGCCGCCGGCTCGGCGAGATAAAGCTCCCGCTCGAACCGCGCCGGCGCTGCGACCCCCTGCTCGGCGACGATGCCGAGCGTTTCCCGGGTCCGCTCCGCGGTCGAGCACAGGACCAGCTCCGGCGCGATCTTGGGATGGCCGGCCAGCCACTGCCCCATGGCGGCCGCGGCGACTCGGCCGCGGTCTTCGAGCGGTCGGCTGTGATCCTTGCCGTCGGCGGCGCTTTGCGCCGCCTTGGCGTGGCGGAGAAGCAGCAACAGACGAGTGGCCATGGTGCGACTCTGCCAGATTTGTCAAAGCCTTGTCACTATTGGCGACGTTTGGATACGGGTTCCGCGGGGTGTATTCTTGAACTTGAAGCCCCGCTCGAGCGTGGCGGGGCGGTAGGAGGAACGATGTCTCGCGTCGAGAGCAGTCCCGCCGCCAACGATCCCGGAGTTTCCGCGCGGTCCGCGCCCCTGCCGCTGCCGCGCGACCGCATGGTCAACCGCGAGCTGTCGTGGCTCGCGTTCAATACCCGCGTCACCGACGAATCCCAGAACCGGGCCCACCCGTTGCTCGAGCGGCTGCGGTTCCTGTCGATTTCGGCCAGCAACCTGAACGAGTTCTACATGGTGCGCGTGGCCGGGCTGAAGGCGCAGGTGCGCGCCGGCGTCCACACGCTGTCCGACGACGGACTGGCGCCGGAGCGCCAGCTCGACGAGATCCACAACCAGGCGCAGGCCCTGATCGAGCGCCAGCAGCGCGAATGGCTGTCGCTCAAGGAGGAACTCGCGGCGGCGGGGGTTCGCGTCGTCGTCGCGGCCGACCTCGACGACCCCGATCGCGTCTGGCTCGAGCGCTATTTCATGGATCACATTTTCCCGATCCTGACGCCGCTCGCGGTCGATCCGGCGCATCCGTTCCCGTTCATCCCGAATTTCGGATTCAGCTTCGTGCTCGACCTCACGCGCCCCGACGGGGAAACCCTGAAGGCGCTGGTGCCGATTCCCAATCAGACGCGGCGGTTCGTGCGGCTGCCGGGTCCGGACATCCGCTTCATCGCGCTCGAATCCATCGTCGAGCAGCATCTCAACCGGCTGTTCCCGCGCTTCACGATCGGCGCGCGCGGGCTGTTCCGGCTGCTGCGCGACTCCGAAGTGGAGCTCGAGGAGGAAGCCGAGGATCTCGTGCGAGTCATGGCGCTCGCGCTGAAGCGCCGCCGCCGCGGTTCGGTGATCCGGCTCACCTTCACGCGCGCGTGCCCGCAGGAGCTTGCCGACTTCGTCATCGGTCAGCTCAAGTGTGCCGACGAGGACGTGTTCTGGGTCGACGGGCTCCTCGGTCTGGCCGACATCCGCCAGCTCATCGTCGACGAGCGGCCCGATCTGGTCTTCGCGCCCTACAACGCGCGCTTTCCGGAGCGCATCCGCGACTACGACGGCGACTGCTTCGCTGCGATCGCCGCCAAGGACATCCTCGTCCACCATCCCTATGAGAGCTTCGACGTCGTGGTGCAGTTCCTGCGCCAGGCGGCGCGCGATCCCGCGGTGGTGTCGATCAAGCAGACGCTCTATCGCACCAGCGACGACAGCCCGATCGTCAAGGCGCTGATCGAGGCCGCCGAAGCCGGCAAGTCGGTCACCGCGATGGTGGAGCTCAAGGCGCGCTTCGACGAGGAGGCGAACATCCGCTGGGCGCGCGATCTCGAGCGTGCCGGCGCCCAGGTGGTGTTCGGATTCATCAAGCTGAAGACCCACGCCAAGGTGTCGCTGGTGGTGCGGCGCGAAGGCGCCGACCTCAAGAGCTACGTGCATTACGGAACCGGCAACTACCACCCGATCACGGCGAAGATCTACACCGATCTGTCGCTTTTCAGCTCCGATCCGGCGCTGTGCCGCGACGCGGCGCGGCTGTTCAACTTCATGACCGGATACGCGCGCCCCGAATCGTTCGAGAAGATTGCGGCGTCGCCGATCAATCTGCGCGAGACGCTGATCTCCTACATCGACGCCGAGATCGCGCACGCCCGCGCCGGCCGCCCGGCGTCGATCTGGGCCAAGATGAACGCGCTGGTCGATCCCGGCATCATCGACGCGCTCTACCGCGCGTCGCAGGCCGGCGTCGAGATCGACCTCGTCGTCCGCGGCATCTGCTGCCTGCGACCGGGCGTGCCGGGCCTCAGCGACCATATCCGCGTGAAGTCGATCGTCGGGCGGTTCCTCGAGCATTCGCGCATCGTGTGCTTCGGCAACGGCGAGCCGCTGCCGTCGGCGAACGCCAAGGTCTTCATCTCGTCCGCCGACTGGATGACCCGCAATCTCGACTGGCGCGTCGAGACGCTGGTGCCTGTGGAAAATCCGACCGTGCACGAGCAGGTGCTCGGGCAGATCATGGTTGCCAACATGCGCGACAACGTGCAGAGCTGGCACATGCTGCCCGATGGAAGCTACGAACGCGTCGTTCCCACCGACCCGCCGTTCTCGGCGCATCAGTTCTTCATGACCAACCCGAGCCTGTCCGGTCGCGGCAGTGCCACCCGCGCAACGAGCGGCGTGCTCCGGCGTTTCTTTCCCAATAGGTCCAACCCCGATCGGGGAGAGTAATGGCCGAAAGCGTTCGCGCCGCCGTCGCCGGACGGCCGGATTGGGAAAAAGCCGCCGATCAGACCTGGCAGTCGCACCTCAGCGACGCGCGCGAGGGTGTCATCGACATCGGCTCGCACTCGGTCCGCCTCGTCGTGTATGCCGGCGGTGGGCGCGTCCCGATTCCAATCTTCAACGAGCGCGCGTTGTGCGGCCTCGGTCGCGGCCTGAGCGAGACCGGGCGGCTCAACCCCGAGGGCCGCGCCAGCGCGATCGAGAACCTGGCCCGGTTCTTCGCCGCCGCGTCGTTCATGGGCGTCACGCGCCCGGCGGTGCTGGCGACGGAGGCCGTGCGCGCGGCGGCCGATGGTCCGGCGTTCGTTGCCGAGATCGAGCAGCGCTTCGGCGCCAAGGTCGATATCCTGAAGGGCGAAGCCGAGGCGATCTACTCGGCGCTCGGCGTGGTGTCGGGCATCCCCGGAGCCCACGGGCTGATGGGCGATCTCGGCGGCGGTAGCCTCGAACTCGCCGAACTCGACCGCGGGATTCCCAAGCGCAAGGCGACGCTGCCGATCGGCTCGCTGCGCCTGATCGGCAACAGCGACGGCAATCACAAGAAGGCCCGCAAGCTGGTCGAGGACGCGCTGGATCAGACGGTGTGGATGCGGTCTCTGCAGGGCCAGGCGTTCTATCCCGTCGGCGGCTCGTGGCGTGCGCTGGCGACGGTGCACATGTCGCAGCGCGAATATCCGCTTCACGTCATCCACGAGTACACCATCGAGGCCGGCGAGGCGGCGAAGCTGCTCGACATCATCATGGGGCTGTCGCCGTCGTCGCTCGCGAAAATTCCGCGGGTGCCGAAGAAGCGTCTCGAGACGCTTCCCTATGCGGCGCTGGTGCTGCGCCGCGTCATCGCCGAGATGAAGCCCTCGCGGCTGGTGTTCTCGGCCCAGGGGCTGCGCGAGGGCTATCTGTTCGCCAAGCTGAGCCCGCAGGAGCGGACGCTGGATCCGTTCATCGTCGACGCCCGCAGGCTCGCGCGCACCGAGGGTCGGTTCGGCGATCGCAGCGCCGAACTCATGGAGTGGATCGCGCCGCTGTTTCCGAAGGAGACCGATGAGGAGAAGCGCCTGCGGTACGCCGCATGCCTCCTGTCGGACATCGCCTGGCAGGAGCACCCCGAGTACCGCTCCGAGCAGGCGTATTGCCGGATTTTGCGCGTGTCGGCCACCGGCATCGATCACGTCGGCCGCGCCTTCCTGGCGACGGCGATCAAGGTGCGCTACGGGGGCGGTGTCGAATCCGGCTCCGCCAAAGCGATGCGCGTGTTCCTGTCGGACGACGACGTGCGGCGTGCCCGCGTGCTCGGCCGCGTGCTCCGGCTGGCCTACGCGCTGTCGGCCGGGAACATGCAGATCCTGGCCCAGACGCCGCTCGCGCTCGACAAGAAGTCCGTCGTGCTGACGATCCCGAAAGGGAGCGAGAACCTGGTGGGCGAGACCACCAAGCAGCGACTGATCAGCCTCGCCCGGTCGCTCGACCGCAGGGCCGAGTTCGGCGGCGGGGCGCGGCTCTCGCTCGACGGCTGACGTCAGCCGCCGGTCAGCGTGCCGGTGCGGACTGAGCGGGCTTCGGGTAGGCGTAGCGATACGTCCCCGCCGGAACCTCCTTGTAGAGAACGCGCTCCACCGTCGGCCACGGATTCGGCGCGTAATCCTTTTTGTAATCGCCGGGGACGTTGACGCCCGGCATCTCCGGCACCCACTCCTCGGCGAGAATTTGGTCGGGATCGCCGTAGCGGCTTGCCAGCGCCCGCACCGCCGGGTCGTCGAGCGCCTTGAGGCGGCCTTTCTCGATCACGGGGATCCATACGTCGGTTTCGCGCACCCTGAGGCGATAGGTGGCGAAGTAGTTGTGCACGTGCAGCCAGTGATCGTCCGGCAGGTTGTGGGTCTTGAAGAAATCCTCCCACTCCTGCGCGTGCGTCATCGAATCCGGGCTGTGATGGATGCGGATGCCGTGGCCGAAGTGCAAGACGCCGCTGCGGTTGCGCTCGGCGGAATTCGAGCCCTCGAGCAGATCGGCGGGGTCACGGAAGAACTTCGGATTGGTCCCGAGCGCCGCCTCGTACAGCCACCAGTATCCCGGCTTGTTGTGATACGGATATTTGGTCTCGTTGATACCGGGGTATTTGAGGAACGCATTCCACACCCGGGCATAGAGGCCGTCGCCGTCGATCCTGGTGACGTATCCGTGCTCGACGTTCACGACGACGCGGCTGTAGTAGCCGGCGTGGTTGGCGGTGCCGGCGATGACGCCGTTGGTATCGGGCATCGGCTCGCGCGGATTGTATGTCCGCGTGAAGCTCGGATATTCGACAAGCGAGTAGGGGAATCGGCCCGTCGCCTGGTTGGGATGCATGTAGAGGTGGCCCTGCTGGTAGACGCCGGCCGCCCAGCGCGATGCCATCTCGTCGGTGAGCTCCCACGCGAGATCCGTTCCTTCGGGGTCCTTGATGTCGACCTGCGCCGCGTAGCCGAGCGGCTCGATCGTCTTCTCCTCGATCAGACGCCAGACGTCTCCGCGGAAATCGGACACGCGGCTCATGACGGTCGAGGGGTTGTCGTAAACGAAGGTGCCGAGATACTTGCTCTCCAGCGGGTGCAACGACCGGCGCCGGCCAGTGGTGCCGCCGGTTCCCCAGAACACGCCGCGCACCTCGGGGTGCTCTTCGAGGTAGGTCCGGATGCCAGTGGCGATGCTGTTGCGGTGCATCCGCTTGATATTCTCGGCAAGCTTGGCGTCGGGCTTCGGCTTCTCGGGATAGATCGCGGCGTAATCCTCCGGCATCCGCTCCTTGAGCCAGGCCTTGGGCTCGGCAGGATTCGGGAACCGGTCGTCGATCCAGCGCCGAAGCTCTCCTGCGGCGCCGTCCTTGCCGGTGAAGTCGTGGACGTACCTGACGACCTCCTCGGCATCGGCGCGATTCAGGCCGACGAGGCTGTAGTCGGGGACATCGCGCAAGGTCACGCCGACTTCCGCGTAGGCGCGCTGGATTGCCTGAATGAACACCGGCTGCGAGCCGGAATTGGAGATGACGGCGACGACGTCGCCGCGCTTGGCGATGCCGAGGCCGTCGCCCTGCAGGCCCTTCGCTTCGCGCACGAGGCGCCGCGCGATTGGCATGATCTCGTCCACCGTATCGGGTGTCCGCAGGTATCCCGGGAAGCGCGGCTCGGGATAGGCGGATGACGAGGTTTGAGGTTGCGCCCGGGCGCTGCCCGCGAGCGTGACAAGCGTGATGGCGCACACGAACGCGGACAGTCGCAGCTTCTTCATGCCCCCCCTCCGGATTTCGAGCCGGTTTGGGACAGACTAGAGCGTATCCGCGGATTTACTCAACCGCCGACGCGATGGACGGCGGGGGCCGGAGCTAGGCGCGGGCCGGGGAGACGGTCCGGGGCTGGCCCACGCCGGTTTCGACCAGCAGCATCTCGCGGCCTTTGACCGCGAGCGCGACCTCGCCCTGCTTCAGCCGCAGCGCGTGGCGGCCGAACACGTCGTAGCGCCAGCCCGACAGCGCCGGAATCTCGGCCGAATCGCCGGCCGCGATCTCCTCGAGATCCTCCGACGAGGCGATCAGGCGAGGGGCCACGTCCTCGGCTTCGGACGTCATCTTCAGCAGGACCTTGAGCAGGTCGACCACAGGCCCGAGCCCACGCGGCAGCTCGCGCCGTTCGGGCATGCGCGGCAGCTCGGCGTCGGGAATTGCCCGCGCCCCGGAAACCGCGGCGAGGATCCCTTCCTTCATCCAGCCGGCGAGGCCGCTCCGCGACACGCTCCGGGTGTGCGCCAGCTCCTCTTCGTTGGTCGGCGCCTGCGCCGCGATGTCGAGCAATACCTCGTCGCGCAGCACGCGGCTGCGCGGCAGGTCGCGTGTCTTGGCCTCGCGCTCGCGCCACGCGGCGAGCGCGCCGATGACGGCGAGAAATCGCGGATTGGCGGAGCGCAGGCGGAGCCGCTTCCAGGCGTCCTCCGGCTGGGTGACGTAGGTCGACGGGCTCGACAGCACCGCCATCTCCTCGGCCACCCAATCGATGCGGCCGGTCTCGGTGAGGCGATGAGCGAGCTTTTCGTAGGCAACTCGCAGGTGGGTGACGTCGGCCAGCGCGTAATGAAGCTGCTTCTCCGACAGCGGCCGCCGCGACCAGTCGGTGAAGCGCATGCTCTTGTCGATGCGGGCACGGGCAAGCTTGGAGGCCAGCGTCTCGTAGCCGACCGACTCGCCGAAGCCGCAGACCATCGCCGCGACCTGGGTGTCGAAGATCGGTGCCGGAATGGCTCCGGTGAGGTGGAAGAAAATTTCGATGTCCTGGCGCGCGGCGTGGAACACCTTGAGCACGCGGGGGTCGCCCATCAGCGCGAACAGCGGCGCGAGATCGAGACCGGGTGCCTGGGCGTCGACAATGGCGGCCTCGTCGGGACCGGCGAGTTGCACCAGGCACAGCTTCGGCCAGTAGGTGCGCTCACGCATGAACTCAGTGTCGACGGTGATGAAGTCGGCGGACGCGAGACGGTCGCAGAGGGCGGCAAGCGCCGGCGTGTCGGTGACAACGAGCATCGGGGATGTGTACACGAAAAGGCTCCGGCAAAGGAAGCATGGACGCAGCTTTCCCCGTGGAATTCCGGGGGCATCCGCCGTGGCACGGGGCGGTCCCGCGCCCTTGACAACGGCCTTCCGAGTATGCGTTTTGGCGCACGGCAAATCGCCGTCCCGAAGGCGGGAAACGGCCTAAAATAGGTGGCTTATGCATCCGTACCGGACCCATACCTGCGGCGCGCTGCGCGCCTCCAACGTCGGCGAGCGGGTCCGCATCGCCGGGTGGGTCCACCGCAAGCGTGACCACGGCCAGCTCCTGTTCATCGACCTCCGCGACCATTACGGCATCGCCCAATGCGTGGTTTCGGTCGGCGATCCGTCCTTCGCGGCCATGGAGTCGGTCCGGCTGGAGAGCGTCATCAGTGTCACCGGCGAGGTGGTGCGGCGCAGCCCGGAGACGGTGAATGCCGATCTCGCGACCGGCGAGATCGAGCTGCGGGTCGAGGAGATGGCGGTGCTGTCGCGTGCCGACACCCTGCCGCTGCAAGTCAACAGCGACACCGACTACGGCGAGGAGACGCGGCTCCGCTACCGCTTCCTCGACCTGCGCCGCGAGAAGATGCAGCGCAACATCGTGCTGCGCAGCGAGGTGATCGCGTCGATTCGCCGGCGGATGATCGAGCAAGGATTCAAGGAGTACCAGACGCCGATCCTGACGTCGTCGTCGCCTGAGGGCGCGCGCGACTTCCTCGTTCCGGCGCGACTTCATCCCGGCAAGTTCTACGCGCTGCCGCAGGCGCCCCAGCAGTTCAAGCAGCTGCTGATGGTGGCGGGCTTCGACAAGTACTTCCAGATCGCGCCGTGCTTCCGCGACGAGGATGCGCGGGCCGATCGCTCGCCCGGCGAATTCTACCAGCTCGACTTCGAGATGAGCTTCGTCACTCAAGAGGACGTGTTCGCCGCGATCGAGCCCGTCCTGCACGGTGTGTTCGAGGAGTTCGCGAACGACAAGACGGTGACCCCGGCGCCGTTTCCGCGCATTCCCTTCGACGAGGCCGTGCTGCGTTACGGGACGGACAAGCCCGACCTGCGCAACCCGATCAAGATCGCCGAAATCGGCGAGGTGTTCCGCGACTCGGGCTTCGGCATCTTCGCCAAGCTGGTTGCGGGCGGCGGCGCGGTGCGCGCCATCCCGGCACCGGGCGCCGCGGGCCAGCCGCGTAGCTTCTTCGACAAGCTCAACGACTGGGCGCGCGGCGAAGGCGCGCCGGGGCTCGGCTACATCGTGTTCGAGAACGGCGAGGGTAAGGGCCCGATCGCCAAGTTCCTCGACGCCGACCGCCAAAAGAAGCTCCGCGAACTTGCCCATGTGCGCGACGGCGACGCGGTGTTCTTCGCCGCCGGCAAGCCCGCCGAGGCGGCGAAGCTCGCAGGCCTCGCGCGGACTCGCATCGGCGAACAGCTCGATCTCATCGAGAAGAACGTGTTCCGGTTCTGCTGGGTGACCGACTTCCCGATGTACGAGCGCGACGAGACCACCGGCAAGATCGACTTCAGCCACAACCCGTTCTCGATGCCGCAGGGCGGGCTCGAGGCGCTCGAGACCAGGGACCCGCTGACGATCAAGGCCTACCAGTACGACATCGTCTGCAACGGCGTAGAGCTGTCGTCGGGCGCGATCCGCAACCATTTGCCGGAGATCATGTACAAGGCGTTCGAGATCGCGGGCTACAGCCGCGAGCAGCTCGAATCCAAGTTCGGCGGCATGCTGAGCGCGTTCAAGTTCGGCGCCCCGCCGCACGGCGGCTCGGCGCCGGGCATCGACCGCATCGTCATGCTGCTCGCCGACGAGCCGAACATCCGCGAGGTCATCCTGTTCCCGATGACCCAGAAGGCGGAAGACCTCCTGATGCAGGCGCCGAACACGGTCGATGCGGCGCGCCTCAAGGAGCTGAGCATCCGGCTCGAGTTGCCGAAGGGCAAATAGCGCCCGCTACTCCGCCGCGCGCACCAGTCCGATCGAGGTGCGGCGCCGCTTGTTGCAGTACATCGCCATGTCGGCGCGCGCGAGCAGGGTATCGGTGTCGGTGTCGTTTCGGCCGAAGCGCTCGACGCCGATCGACGCATTCACCGTGATGCGCTGTTCATCGAGCGTCACCACAAGCCTGTTGAGCGCGCGGCTGAGCGTCTGTGCACGCTTCAGCCCGTTGCGCCACCCGGTCGGCACCAGGATGACGGCGAACTCGTCGCCGCCCAGGCGCGCGACGAAATCGGTGTCGCGGATCTGAGTCCTCAGCAATTGGCCGGCCTGGCGCAGGACCGCGTCGCCGGCGAAATGTCCATAGCGGTCGTTCACCGTCTTGAAGTCGTCGAGGTCGCAGACGATCAGCACGCCTTCGTCGCCGTAGCGGCCGGAGGCCACCAGCGAGCGGCGGAACGCCTCCTCGAAGCCGCGCCGGTTCAGCAGACCGGTGAGCTCGTCGGTGACGCTCAGCGCCTCTAGATAGGCGATGCGATGGCTCTGGGCGACGAGGCGTTGCTCGACCTCGGCCGCCGCCTGCAGCGCGCGTTCGACCAGCGGCGGATCCTTGGGATCCTTCACGCACGAGCGATGCAGTCGGCCCGCGACCTCGCCCATGCGGGCGATCAGCAGGTTATCGTCGCGGCGCCTTTTGGCGTCCGCGGCTCGGTTCTTTGACTTCATTAAGACAGCTCCACCCGTCTCGAACGGTCCGGGCACACCGCGCCCTTGGACCGGGTGCTCCTAAAGCAAGCACGATGCCAATCGGGGGAATTTGTCTAAAAAGCCGTATTTCGGGGATTTGACGCCCGTCTTCGGTGTCAATGCTCAGGAAAAATGCGCGCACCACCCGGCAAGCTCTGCCGGGTGGTGGTATGCCGCAGGGGCGTGGCGTCCCTCCGGTGGCGCTTGTCCCTAGGACCGGGGCAGGGTGGATGCCATAATGAGTGCTCGCCGCCGCCTTCGGCGACGCCGGGGCAGCCGACGGGCCCATGGGTGGCGGTTCACGCCACCGCGATCCCGCCAGTATCGAGGAGACGACAGATGCACCTGACGCACCCGCGCCCGGTGAAGACAGCAGTTTTCCGATTCGCGCGCCCCGTTCGCCGCGCCCTGCGCGCCGCCGTGCTTGGCGCCGCCGCGCTGCTTGCCGCCGGCGTTTCCGACACCTTCGCCCAGTCGAGCGCGATCGCGGGGCGTCTTGCGGCACACCGCGCCGCCTACACCATGAGCTTCGGCACCGCGCGCTCGGGCGGCGGTACGGTGAACGCGCGCGGCGTCATGCTGATCGAGTTCGGCGCGGCGTGTGACGGTTGGACGACGATCCAGCGCGTGCGCCTCGACCTCGTCACCTCTCAGGGCGCTGCCATCAAGACCGAATCCAACTTTTCGAGCTGGGAGTCGAAGGACAGCAAGTCGTATCGGTTCACCGTCAAGAACTCGACGGACGGCAAGACCACCGACGAGTTCCAGGGCTCGGCGACGCTCGGCCCGGACGGCGGCGAGGCGGTCTACGACACGACCGGCAAGCGCTTCAAGCTGGCGAAGAAGACCCTGTTCCCGACGGCTCACGCGATCGAGCTGATCCGTCGCGCCGAGGCCGGCGAGCACACGTTCTTCAACCCGTTCTTCGACGGTGCGACTCCCGAAGGCCCGCAGGAGGTCAACGTGGTGATGGGCGCCGCCGTGCCCGGTCCACAGAAGCCGGTCAGCCCGCTCGTCGGCGGCCGCTCCTGGCCGGTGCGCATCGCCTACTTCGATGCCGACGACCCGAAGCCGAATCCGTCCTACGAGGTCGGGCTCAAATTGTTCGACAACGGGGTGGCCGATGCCTTCGTTTTGGATTACGGAGAATTTACCGTCAACGCGACGCTGGAACGTATCGAGGCATTGCCAAAAATCGGCTGTTAGGGCTTTGATTTTCGGTGGAAGTGGGGATCTGTCGAGGGCCGATTTGGCCCTCGGTCATTGAAAATTAACCTATTCGGGACAGGTTAGGGACCGACGCGACCGCAACGTGGCGGCGCTTCCCGTACCGGGGTGTTGGGGGTAGAGCATGGTGGTCGACGGCGCAGCGGGTGGCCGCAAGAACAAAACCATCCTGATCGTCGAAGATAACGAGCTCAATATGAAGCTCTTCCACGATCTTCTTGAAGCACACGGCTACAAGACCCTCCAGACCAAGGATGGGAACGAGGCGCTGAAACTCGCCCGCGAGTTCAAGCCCAACCTGATTCTGATGGACATCCAGCTGCCCGAGGTCTCCGGCCTCGAGGTCACCCGCTGGATCAAGGGCGACGATCTCATTCGCCACATCCCGGTCATCGCAGTCACCGCTTTTGCCATGAAGGGCGACGAGGAAAAGATCCGTGAGGGCGGCTGCGAGGCGTATATCGCCAAGCCGATCTCCGTGACCAACTTCATGGAAGTCATCGAGCGGACGCTTGCGTAGCAGCACATGACCGCGCGCGTCCTCATCGTTGACGACATCCCGACCAACCTCCGATTGCTGGAAGCGAAGCTGACGGCGGAGTATTTCTCCGTCCAGTCGGCGCAGTCCGGCGCCGCGGCCCTGCAGCTCGCCGAGAACGATCCGCCCGACATCATCCTGCTCGACGTGATGATGCCGGAGATGGACGGCTTCGAGGTCTGCCGCCGGCTGAAGACCAACCCGCGCACCGCGGCGATTCCGGTGGTCATGGTGACGGCGCTGTCCGATACCGAGGACCGCGTGAAGGGTCTCGAGGCGGGCGCCGACGACTTCCTGACCAAGCCGGTCAACGATCTCACGCTGTTCGCGCGCGTGCGCAGCCTCGTCCGCCTCAAGATGGCGATGGACGAGTGGCAGTCGCGCGAGGCGACCTGCGACCGGTTCGGACTCCCGGTCGAGCAGCACAAGATCGACATCGACGACGATCCCAAGGGACGCATCCTGGTCGTCGAGCCCGACCGCTACACGCTCGAGAAGATCGCGCAGACTCTCGAAGCCCACGGCCACTTCGTGGTGACCGCCGGCGGCGCCGCCGAGGGCGAGCAGCTGCTCGCCAGCGAGGCGTCGTTCGACCTTGTGATCTCGGCGCTTTACCTGGGCGATTCCGACGGCCTGCGGTTCTGCTCCCAGATGCGCTCGAGGCCGCAGATGCGGCGCCTTCCCGTGCTCCTTCTGCTCGGGCAGGAGGAGCTCGGCGGCCTTGTGAAGGGCTTCGACATCGGCATCAACGATTATCTGTTCCGGCCGATCGACAGCAACGAGCTGAGGGCGCGCGTCCGCACCCAGGTGCGCCGCAAGCGCTACCAGGACGGCCTTCAGGACACGTACCAGCGCAGCCTCGCCATGGCGCTGACCGACGGACTGACCGGCCTCTACAACCGCCGCTACTTCGAAGCCCATCTCGAGTCGACGATCACCCGCGCCCGCACCGGCGGCAACGAGGTGAGCCTCCTCATGATGGACCTCGACCACTTCAAGAAGATCAACGACACCCATGGACACGCGACCGGCGACTGCGTCCTCAAGGAAGTCGCGCACCGCCTGTCGCACGGCATCCGCGAGGTCGATCTCGTTGCCCGGATCGGCGGCGAGGAGTTCGTCGTGGTCATGCCGGATTCGACGGATGGGATCGGCGTGAAGGTCGCCGACCGGCTTCGCCTCGCTGTCGCCTCGACCCCGTTCGAGACCCCGCCGCCGGCGGGCGCGCTATCGGTCACGGTGTCGGTGGGCGTCGCGGTGGTCGGAGTGGGGGAAAGCGGTGCGGATGCCTTGCGGCGGGCCGACGAGGCCCTCTACAGGGCGAAAAGCCAGGGGCGCAACCGCGTGGCCCCGGCGCGGCCGTACGCGCCCCAGACGCGCCCCGCCGCGAACGGCTGACGCGAACCGACCGTAACCGCCCAGGGCCCTGACCGCCCAGGCATGAAAAAAGCCGCCCGGAGGGCGGCTTTTTTGTCGGCGAGCGGCGAAACGCCGCAGCCTTACTTGATCTTGGTTTCCTTGAACTCGACATGCTTGCGCGCGACCGGATCGTACTTCCGGAAGGTGAGCTTCTCGGTCGTCTTCCGCGGGTTCTTCTTGATGACGTAGAAGAAGCCGGTGTCGGCGGTGCTCTCGAGCTTGATCAGGACGGTGTTCGACTTGGCCATGGCCGGAATTCCTTATTCGGCGGGCACCTCGGACAGTGGGGGCCGCGAAGGGGCGCCACCATAGCCGGTCTGCCGACGCTGTCAAGGCATGGAAATCGCTGACTTTTCAACGCGAAACGCGGCGTTGCTAAGGGGCGGAGGCGGCCTCGACCGGCGGCTCGACGGGGGCCGCCAGGGCCAGCGCCTTGGCGTAGAGGTTCTTCTGGGCGAGGAGGCCGCGGGCGACGTCGAGATCGGCGGTGCGGTCGCCGCGTGCCTTCGGGCAGGTGCGGGCGAGGTCGGCCCGCTGCGCCTCGTCGAGCTCGTCGGCGGTGCGCCAGGCGGCGAGGCGGAGCGCGTCGGTGATCTCGCCCCGGGCGATCCGCGCCAGCACCGCGTTGCCGTCCTCCTCGACCGCCGAGGTGCAGACGTTCGGCAGGATGCCGAGGCCGTCGAAGGTGTACCCGGACGGCGCGTAGAGGCGCGACCAGGTGATGGCGAGCTCGCCGTCGTTGGGCAGACGGATGATGTTCTGAACCGTGCCCTTGCCGTAGGAGTTGCTGCCGACCACGACCGCGCGACCGCGGTCCTGGAGAGCGGCCGCAACCACCTCCGACGACGACGCCGAGCCGCCGTCCATCAGCACGACGATCGGCGCGCCGGCGGCCGCGTCGCCGCCCGTCGCGTCGAACAGCTGGAAGCTGTCGGGGTGTCGACCGCGGGTCGAGATGATGCGGCCCGAGGACAGGAACAGGTCGGCGACCGCGACCGCCTGGTCGAGCAGTCCGCCGGGATTGTTGCGCATGTCGAGTATGATGCCGCCGAACCGGCTGCCGGTGCGCCGGCGCGCGTCGGCGATCGAAACCGCGAGCGCCCGCGCCGTGCCCTGATTGAACGAGCTGACCTTGATCAGCGCCACGTCGCCGATCATGTCGAGCCGAACGGTTTCGGGGATGATCGCGGTGCGGGTGAGCGTGACCTCTTGCGGGCCCGATGCTCCGGTCGGCGTGAGCGACAGCCGGACGTTGGTCCCGGGGCGTCCGCGCAGGCGATCCAGCACCGCCGGCTCGTCGAGCTTGCGCACGTCCTCGCCGTCGATGGTGAGGATGATGTCGCCGGCGCGCAGCGCGGCACGCGCCGCCGGGCCGTCGCGCGTCACCGATGAGATGACGACACCGCGACCGTTGACCGAGATCTGGGCGCCGATGCCGCCGAAACCGTCCCGCGCGGCACGCTGCGCGCGCGCCTGTCGCGCATCGGCGTAACGGCTCAGCGGATCGAGGGAGTGGAGCGCGCCGCGCAGCATGACGCGGTAGACGTCCTCGGCGGGCGCCGAGGCGAGGACGCGCGACCGGTCTTCGGCCGCCGTTACCATCCGCGTCGTCGCGCGCGCCCAGCCGTCCGGATCGTCTTCGTCCGGAGCCGGCGCGCGCTCGACAACGCGACCGCGGTCGAGCAGCCGCACTTCCTGGTCGTCGCGCTCGACCATGAGGTCGCCATCCAGGGAGGAGAGCTGCTGCAGGGCGTCGTCCGCGATCACGTCCATCGAGACCGGGTCGACGTACTTGTCGTAGATGCCGTGAAAGGCGACGGCGAACACGCGTCCGCCGGTGTCCGCCTGGAAGGCTTGCTCGCTCCGGCGTGGCCCGGCGCAATCGGCGACGAGGAGGGCGAGCAGACCACACGTCGCGGCGCGCGCGTGTTCGCGCCGGAACGCGAAGCTCATCCGCCGGCCTCGGTCGCCCAGTTGGTCGCGACGAGCGCGCCCTTGATGCGCGGCAGGATCGACAGCGTCAGCCCGAGCGTGAGCGGGATCGCGACGCCGAGCTGCAGCGCGGTCGACGGCTGATACATTTTCTCCATCATGAGAAGCAGCGGCACGACGATGTGGCCGACGATGGCGATGGTGAAGTACGCGGGCGCGTCATCGGCGCGGTAGCGCGCGGTGTCGAGACCGCACGACGGGCACGGGGCCTGCAGCTTCAGATAACTGGTGAACAAGCGGCCGTCGCCGCAGGCCGGGCAGCGGTGCCGCAGTCCGCGACGGAGCGCCGGCCACAGCGAGCGGCGAGCGATATCTGCGTCCGGCGGCGGCACGGAAGCCGGGGAAAACGTGTCCATGGCGAGTATCCGATGACGAGACTACGCGTTGAATGTAGAGCGCGGATGGGCCGATTCCATAGGGTATTTTCGCATATCCCCTATCGGCGCCGGCCGCGCCTTGGCGGCGGCCGAAAGGACCGTCCTTTTTGTCGGGGGACCATCTGACCGGAGGCGCCATCGGCGCTCTCGTGGCGTCCCACCAGACCGAGCACCAGGCCGCCCGTGACCGGGCTCGCCTCGCGCACCACCACCTCGACCCGCTGGCCAAGGCGATACAGCGTTCCCGTACGCAGGCCTTCCAGCACGTGGCGCCGTTCGTCGTGGCGGAAGCGCTCGGTGCCGAGCGTACTGACCGGGATCAGACCCTGGGCGCCGATCTCGTCCAGCGCCACGAACAGGCCGAAGCGGGTGACGCCGCTGACGCGCCCCGCGAATCGCGCGCCGACCTTATCGGCGAGGAACAGCGTGAGGTAGCGCTCCATCGCCTCGCGCTCGGCGGCGACGGCGCGGCGCTCGGTGCCGGAGATGTGCTCGCCCGCGCGGACGAAGGATTCGCCCGCCGCGCGGTCGATGCCGCCATCGCCGAGGTCGAGGGCGCCGATCAGCGCGCGATGGACGAGGAGATCCGAGTAGCGCCGGATCGGCGACGTAAAGTGGGCGTAGCGCCGCAGCGCGAGACCGAAGTGCCCGATGTTCTCCGGGCTGTAGATCGCCTGCGACTGCGTCCGCAGCACCAGTTCGTTGACCTCGGTGGCGAACGGCATGTCCTTTACCCGTTCGAGGATGTTGGCGAAGGTTGCGGAGCGTAGAACCTGGCCCTTGGCGAGCTTGATGCCGAGGGTGTCGAGGTACTGGCGCAGCGCCTCGACCTTGGCCTCGTCGGGGCGGTCGTGGACCCGGTACATGCATGGGAAGCGATGCTTCTCCAGCGTTTCCGCCGCGGCGACATTGGCGAGGATCATGAACTCCTCGATCAGGCGATGACTGGCGAGCCGGTTGCGCCGGGCGATGCGGTCGATCTCGCCGCCGGCGCCGAACACGACCGTGTACTCGGGCAGGTCGAGATCGAGCGTGCCGCGCTTCTCGCGCGCTTCCGACAGCGCCGCGAACGCGCCGTAAAGCGGCCCGCGGACCATGGCGGTCACGGGCGGCTCGGCCGCGGTGTGCGAGCCGTCGTGGATGGCTTGCGCCTGCTCGTACGTGAGGCGGGCTTGGGACCGGATCATCGCGCGGACGAAATGATGGCGCCTCATGTTGCCGTGGGCATCGATCCACATGTGGGCGGCGAGGACCGGCCGGTCCTCGTCGGGCCGCAGCGAGCAGAGGTCGTTCGACAGCCGCTCGGGCAGCATCGGCACGACGCGATCGGGCATGTACACCGAGTTGCCGCGCTCGTAGGCCGAGCGGTCGAGCGGCGCGCCGGAGCGCACGTAGTAGGCGACGTCGGCGATGGCGACGACCAGGTGAAAGCCGCCCGCGTTGTGCGGATCGCTGTCGGGCTCGGCCCACACCGCGTCGTCGAAGTCGCGCGCGTCCTCGCCGTCGATGGTGACGAGCGTTTCGCCGCGCAGATCTTCGCGCCCGACGACGGTCGGCGGGATCGCTGCGCGGGTTTCCTCGAGCACTGGGTCCGAAAACACCGTCGGGATGCCGTGGGCATGGATCGCGATCAGGCTGACGACGCCGGGATCGTCGAGATGGCCGATGCGCTCGACGATGCGCGCGGTCGGCAGACCGGCGGAACGGCGGGGCAGGGCGACGGCGCGTACGAGGTCGCCGGGCTTCGCACCTTTGATGTGGGCGACGTCGACCATGAACGAGGTCTTGGCGCGGCGATCGGTCGGGTCGATGCGGCCCTTGCCGTCGGCGAGCCGGAAGATGCCGAGCACCTCGGCCGGGCCGGCGCCGAGCCGGCGCAGGATGAAGGCGTCATAGCCGCCGTCGGGATCCTCGCGCAGCTTGGCGAGAATGCGTTCGCCCGGCGCGGGCGCGGGGCCCTCGTCGCGCGGCGGCGCGACATAGATCGGCGGTGGATCGCCGGGACCGTCCCAGTCGGTGGGCTTCGCCAGCAGCTCGCCGTCGGTGTCGGGGCCGACGATCTCCAGCACCTGCACCGGCTTCAGCGCGCCGCCGACGCTGTAGCGCCGGCCCTTGACGAGCGTAACGCGCCCATCGGCGACCAGCGAGCGCAACAGCATCCGGAGTTCGGAGCGCTGCGCGTCGCGTGCGCCCAATCCGCGCGCGATGGCGCGCCGGTCGGACGGACCGTGAGCGCTCAGGAAGCGAACGACGGAGTCAGGGTCTAGCGGGGCGGTGGGCGAGGTGCGCGAGCGGCCCAAGTTTCAGCTCAAACAGGGGCTTAGCCGACGGCCTTCGCGCGGCGCGTGCGCTTCGGCGCGGCCTCGCTGTCGTCGTTGTTGGCTTTCGCCTTGGTGGTTTTCGACTTGGTCGTCTTCGCCTTCTTCGACTTCGCGGACTTGATGTCGATGGTCTCGGCGCCGCTGTCCGGAGCGGCTGCGGCGGCCTTGCCCTTCTTGCCCTTCGCGGGCTTGCCCTTGGCGGCGCGGGCGTCGATCAGCTCGACCGCCTGCTCAAGCGTCAGCGTCTCGGGATCGATGCCTTTGGGCAGGGTCGCGACGGTGCGGCCGTGCTTCAGGTACGGCCCGAACCGGCCCTTGTAGAGGGCGACGTCCTTGTCGTCCTTCGGATGGCGACCGATGTCGCGGAGCTTGGCGGCCGCCGCGCGCTCGGTCTTGGTGTTGATCAGGTCGACCGCGCGGTTGAGGCCGATCGTCAGCACGTCCTCGTCGGCCGGGATCGACGCGTAGATCCGGTCGTGCTGCAGGTACGGTCCGAAGCGTCCGATGCCCGCCTTGATGGGCAGGCCGGAGTCGGGATGCTTGCCGACCTCGCGAGGCAGCGACAGGAGCTTCAGCGCCTTATCGAGATCGAGCTCGGAGGCGCTCCAGCCCTTGGGCAGGCCGACGCGCTTCGGCTTCGTCTTTTCTTTGCCTTCGCCCTCGACTTCGCCGAGCTGCGCGTAGAGGCCGTACGGCCCCTTGCGCAGGGTCACCGGCATCCCGGTGACGGGATCGTTGCCGAGGTTGACCGGACCGGACGCGGCGACCGAATCGTCGCCATTGCCGTTCTCGACCGCGAGACGGCGGGTGTAGCGGCACTCGGGATAGTTCGAGCAGCCGATGAAGGCGCCGAACTTGCCGAGCTTGAGGCCGAGGCGGCCGTTGGCGCAACCCGGGCACACGCGCGGGTCGGTGCCGTCGGGGCGCGGCTGGAAGAAGTGGGGCGCGAGCGCCTCGTCGAGCGCGTCGATCACCTGGGTGATCGTCAGGTCCTTGGTGCCGTCGATCGCCCGCGAGAAGTCGCCCCAGAAGTCGGTGAGGACCTGGCGCCAGTCGATCTTGCCCTCGGAGATGTCGTCGAGCAGATCCTCGAGCTTCGCGGTGAAGTTGTACTGAACGTAGCGCTCGAAGAAGTTCTCGAGGAACGTCGTGACGATGCGTCCGCGGTCCTCGGGAATGAAGCGGCGCTTGTCGAGGCGCACGTACTTGCGCTCCTGCAGCACCGACAGGATCGAGGCGTAGGTCGACGGACGGCCGATGCCGAGCTCCTCGAGCTTCTTCACCAGGCTCGCCTCGGAGTAGCGCGGCGGCGGCTGCGTGAAGTGCTGCTCGGGGTGGACGCCCATGCGGCGCAGAGCCTCGCCGTCCGCGAGCTGCGGCAGGCGACGCTCGGAATCGTCCGCGCTGGGATCCGTCTTGTCCGATTCCTCGTCGCGACTCTCCTGGTACAGCTTCAGGAAGCCGTCGAAGGTGATGGTCGAGCCGGTGGCGCGCAGGCCGACGCCGTCGCCGGCGATGTCGACCGAGACCTGGTCGAGCACGGCGCTCTCCATCTGGCTCGCCAGCGTGCGCTTCCAGATCAGCTCGTAGACGCGGCGCTCCTCTTCCCTGAGGTGGCGCAGGTCTTCCGGGCGGCGGAACATGTCGGTCGGCCGGATCGCCTCGTGGGCTTCCTGGGCGTTCTTCGCCGAGGACTTATAGGTGCGCGCCGCGTCCGGCAGGTAGCTCTTGCCGTAGTCGCGCTCGATCAGGCGGCGGGCTGAGCCGATCGCCTCGCCCGACAGCGTCACCGAGTCGGTTCGCATGTAGGTGATGAGGCCGACGGTCTCGCCGCCGACGTCGACGCCTTCGTAGAGGCGCTGGGCGATGCGCATGGTGTTCTGCGCCGAAAGGCCGAGCTTGCGCGAGCCTTCCTGCTGCAGGGTCGAGGTGGTGAACGGTGCGTACGGGTGCCGGCGGGTCTGGCGGCGCTCGATCTTGCGCACCGTGAACGCGGCGCGGCCGATCTTCTCCGCCGCCGCCTTCGCCGTCGCTTCATTCGCGAGCGCGAACTTGTCGAGCTTCTTGCCGTCGAGCTCGGCGAGGCGCGCGGTGAACTCGGCGCCGTCGGTCTTCGCGAGGTCGACGTCGACCGTCCAGTACTCGCGCGGGATGAAGGCCTCGATCTCGCCCTCGCGCTCGCAGATCAGGCGCAGCGCCACCGACTGCACGCGGCCGGCCGAGCGCGAGCCCGGCAGCTTGCGCCACAGCACCGGCGACAGGGTGAAGCCGACGAGGTAGTCCAGCGCGCGACGCGCCAGGTAGGCGTCGATCAGCGGCCGGTCGAGGTCGCGCGGGTGACGCATCGCCTCGAGAATCGCGTTCTTGGTGATCTCGTGGAAGACGACGCGACGCACCGGCTTGTCCTTGAGCGCGCCGCGCTGGCGCAGCAGCTCGAGCACGTGCCAGGAGATCGCCTCGCCCTCGCGATCGGGGTCGGTGGCGAGGATCAGGCCGTCGGCATCCTTGAGCGCCTTGGCGATGTCGCGGATGTGGGACTCGCCGCGCTCGGCGGTCGACCAGTCCATGGCGAAGCCTTCGTCCGGCCGCACCGAGCCGTCTTTCGGCGGCAGGTCGCGGACATGGCCGTACGACGCCAGGACCTTGTACCCGGAGCCCAGGTACTTATTGATGGTCTTGGCCTTTGCAGGCGATTCGACGACGACGACGTCCATCACGCTTCCGAAAGAGTGTCCCACACGGTACCGGTGCCCGCTGAGTTCGGACCCGGTTCAGTAAACATTTGGTAAATCAGGCAATTACCGAGGCAATTCTGTTCCCGGGATGACGCTCGACGCGCCCGGCGAGTTCCAATTCCAGCAGGACCAGGGCGACCACGGCGGGGGACAAATGGCACTGCCGGATGATTTCGTCAACCGCGAGCGGGACGGGGCTGAGCTGTTCGAACACTGCCGAGCGAGCCTTTTCGAGCTCTAATTCCAATGGTTTAGGTGGGGTTTGAGGGGGTGCCGAAAAACCCTTCCCGGTGGCGACCGAGGCGGCGGATCCAAGCGCCGCAATGACGTCAGCGGCCTCCTCGATCAGCGCCGCCCCGTCCCGGAGCAGGCGGTTGGCGCCCCGGGCCCGCGGATCGAGGGGCGACCCTGGCACCGCCATGACCTCGCGGCCCTGCTCGCCGGCGAGGCGGGCGGTGATCAGGGAGCCCGAGCGCAGCGACGCCTCGACCACCACGACGCCGAGCGACAGTCCCGAGACGATGCGGTTGCGGATCGGGAAATGGCGCGCGGTCGGGTTGAGGCCGAGCGGTTGTTCGGACACCAGCGCGCCCGATTCGCGGATGCGCTCGTAGAGCGCCGCGTTGTCGCGCGGATAGATGATGTCGACTCCGCCAGCCATCACCGCGACGGTGCCGGTGGCGAGAGCGCCCTCATGGGCCGCCGCATCGAGGCCGCGCGCCAGTCCCGATACGATGACATAACCGAGCTGGCCGAGGGCGTGGGCCAAGTCCCGGCCGAATTTGCGTCCCGAGCCCGAGGCGTTGCGCGCGCCGACGATGGCGAGCGCGCGGTCGGTCAGAAGCTCGGGCCTGCCGAGCACCGACAATACCGGCGGCGCGTCTTCGATGGCGGCAAGGAGCCGTGGATAGGCGGAGTCGCTCAGCGTCAGCAGCCGGCCGCCGATCTTCGCCAATCCCTGGATTTCGCGCTCGGCGTCGGCCGGTGAGGGAATGCGGAGCTGAGACCGTCCGCCCTTTCGTGCCAGCGCCGGCAATTCCTCGAGGGCAGCGGAGGCCGATCCGTAACGGCCGAGGAGAGCGCGGAACGTGACGGGGCCGACGTTCTCGCTGCGGATAAGCCGGAGCCACGCGATACGCTCGGCATCGGCGATGACGGTGTCGGCGCGGTTCATTGTCGTTTGCGTGGCCGCCCTGGAACGGCGGCATTGTGCAGGAACCGCCGCCGTTGCGACAGTCCCCCTAAAAGTGACCGCGAATGGCCGTCAGGGCCGCCTGCCGATCCGGGGCTCGGTGCCGGCGATCAGCCGGCGGATGTTGTCGCGGTGACGCCAGACGACCAGAACGGCGATGGCCGCGAGGGCGAGCGTGATGACGGGCGCCATCGGCACGCCGAGGACAGTGGCGAGCACGGGAGCGGCGACGACCGCGGCGATGCCCCCGATCGACGACGTCCGGGAAATTCCCGCCGCGAGCAGCCACGTGATCATCGCGCCGATGCCGGCGGTCGGTGAGAGCATCAGGGCGACACCGAGCGCCGTCGCGACACCTTTGCCGCCTTTGAACTTCAACCAGACCGGGAATACGTGGCCGGCGACGGCGGCGACGCCTGCGAGGCATGACCATACCACGAGGCCGCGGATCGTGCCGGTATCCTTGGCGAAGACGTGCACATAAAAGAGTGCGGAGAAGAAGACCGCCGCGGCCCCCTTGCCGCCGTCGAGCAGCAGGGTGAGGGCGGCGAGACCTTTCCGCCCGGTGCGCAGCACGTTGGTCGCGCCGATGTTGCCGGAGCCGATCGCGCGGATGTCGCCCGCGCCGGCGGCGCGCGTCAGCAGGAGGCCGAACGGGATCGAGCCGATCAGGTAGCCGAAAACGACGGGCAGCAGCAGGAACGCCGAAACCAGAGAACCGGAGGGCTCGCTCGCCATGGCTCAGCGCGAGGCCACAGCGGTGTTGAACACCGTGCGGCCGGCGATCACCGTTCGCAGGGCGTGGCCCTGAACCGGCCGGCCGCCGAACGGCGTGTTCTTCGATTTGCTGAGGAGTGCCGCCTCGTCGACCTTCCACGGCCGGTCGAGGTCGATCACCGTAAGGTCGGCGGGCGCGCCCTTGGCGAGGCGGCCGCGCGGCAGGTCGAGGATGGCCGCCGGCCGGCTGGTGACGAGCGCGAGCGCCGCCTTCAGGCCGAGCCGCTTGGTGTGAACCAGCTCGAGCGTCAGCGGCAGCAGCGTCTCGAGGCCGACGGCGCCGGCTTCGGCCTGAATGAACGGCAGGCGCTTCGCTTCCTGGTCCTGCGGCGCGTGGTCCGAGGCGATGGCGTCGATGGTGCCGTCGGCGAGTCCGGCGACGATCGCCTGGCGGTCGGTTTCGGAGCGAAGCGGCGGGAAAACCTTGGCGAAGGTGCGCCAGTCGCCGACCGCTGTCTCGTTGAGGCCGAAGTACGGCGGCGCGGTGTCGCAGGTGACGGCGAGGCCGCGCTCCTTGGCGCGGCGCACCAGCTCGACGGATTCGCCGGTCGAGACGTGGGCGACGTGATAGCGCCCGCCGGTCATGGCGACGAGGCGGAGATCGCGCTCGATCATCATCGCTTCGGCGGCGGGCGAGATGCCGGAGAGACCGAGGCGCGTCGCCAGCTCGCCCTCGTTCATCGCTCCCCCTTCGGTCAGCTCCGGCACGTCCGGATGCTGGACGATGAGCAGCCCGAAGGCCGAAGCGTAGGCGAGGATGCGCCGCATCACCAGCGGGTTCGACACCGCGCTGGTGCCGTCGGTGAAGGCGACGGCGCCGGCCGCGTTGAGGAGCCCGAGCTCGGTCATGCGCTGGCCCTTGATGCCCTGGGTCAGGGCGCCGTAAGCCTCGACGCGCACGTTGCCGGCCTCGCGGCCGCGGCGGACGACGAACTCGACCATCGCCGGGTTGTCGATCGGCGGATCGGTGTTGGGCAGCGCCACGACCGTGCCGATGCCGCCGGCGGCGGCCGCGGCGGTCGCGGTCTCGATGGTCTCTTTCTCTTCCTCGCCCGGCTCGCGCAGGTGCACGCGCATGTCGATCAGCGCCGGCGACAGCACGTGGCCGCCGCAGTCGACGGTTTCGATACCGGCGGGGACGCCGGCCGAGAACAGATGCGGGCCGATGTCGGCGATGACGCCGTTCTCGACCAGCAGCGCGCCGTGTTCGTCGCGGTTCGAAGCGGGATCGACCAGGCGGGCGTTGATGAAGGCGATGCGCTCGTTCATCGCACGCCTCGATTCGGCAGCTCGGTCGACGCCTCGCTGGCGCGCACCACCGCTTCGAGGCAAGCCATGCGCACGGCGACGCCGATCTCGACCTGCTGGGTGATGACGCTGCGGTCGATATCGTCGGCGACCTCGGTGTCGATCTCGACGCCGCGGTTGACCGGACCCGGGTGCATGATCAGCGCGTCGGGCTTGGCCGCGGCGAGCTTGTCGTAGTCGAGGCCGAAGAAGTGGAAGTACTCGCGGACGCTCGGCACGAAGGTGCCGTGCATGCGCTCGAGCTGGAGCCGCAGCATCATGACGATGTCGCAGTCCCTGAGCCCCTCGCGCATGTCGTGGAACACCTCGACGCCGAAGCGCTCGAACACCGGCGAGACCAGCGTGCGCGGACCGACGACGCGGACGCGAGCGCCCATCGTCGACAGCAGGTGGATGTTGGAGCGCGCGACGCGGCTGTGGACGACGTCGCCGCAGATCGCGACCAGCAGGCCCTGCAGCTTGCCCTTGCGGCGGCGGATGGTGAGGGCGTCGAGCAGCGCCTGGGTCGGGTGCTCGTGGCTGCCGTCGCCGCCGTTGATGACCGAGCAGGCGACCTTCTGCGACAG
>DATJIG010000037.1:0-3516 GCA_035493495.1 Alphaproteobacteria bacterium | reverse complement strand
ATCGTGATGCGCGCGAGCACGGGGACGGTGCGGCGCGTATCCACAGAATATCACGACCTTAAGCACCGCGGGCTCTAGACCCGGGAATCCGCGACTCTTACCTTGCGGCCATGCCGGCCGCGCTCAACATCGAACGATCCGTGACCGGCCAACCGTGGCGGTGGCGGCGCTCGCCCGACCCGAGCCTCGGAATGGACGATCTGGTCGACGAGCTGTTGCTTGCGCGAGGAGTGTCGCGCGAGGATCTGCCGCGGCACCGCGACCCGAAAATCCGCGACTTCCTGCCCGACCCGAGCTGCTTTCAGGACATGGACAAGGGCGCCAAGCGGCTCGCCGATGCGGTGCAGCAGGCGGAGACGATCGCGATCTTCGGCGACTATGATGTCGACGGCGCGACCAGCGCCGCGCTGCTGACGCTGCTCCTCCGCAGGCTAGGCGCCGAGCCGATCGTCTACATCCCGGACCGCCTGATGGAGGGCTATGGCCCGTCCGGAAAAGCGCTGGTCGAGCTGAAGGCGCGCGGCGCGACCGTAGCCGTGTGCGTCGATTGCGGAGCGCAAGCCTTCGACGCGATCGAGGAAGCGCGCTCTGCCGGTCTCGACGTGATCGTCGTCGACCATCATCAATGCGCGAGTCTTCTTCCCGTCGCTTTCGCGCTAATCAATCCCAACCGGCTCGACGAAAGCGCCGATGGCGCCGCACATGGTCATCTCGCCGCCGTCGGAATGGCGTTCCTGCTCGGCGTCGCCTTGGTGCGCGAGCTACGCGGCCGCGGATTCTTCGAGGCGCTCGCCGAGCCGAAGATGCTCGACCTCCTCGACCTCGTCGCGCTCGGCACGGTGGCCGACGTCGCACGCCTCAAGAGCCTCAATCGCGCGTTCGTGACCCAGGGCCTCCGCGTCATGGCGGCGCGAGAGAACATCGGCCTTTCCGCCCTCGCCGAAGCCGCTCGGCTGGTGAAGCCGCCGAGCTGCCGCGACCTGGGCTTCGCGCTCGGGCCGCGGATCAATGCCGGCGGGCGCGTAGGCAAATCCGACCTGGGCGTGCGGCTGTTGACCTCGACCGACCCCGAGGAGGCGCGGAGCATCGCCGCCGAGCTCGATCGGCTCAACGAGGAGCGGCGCGCGATCGAGATGCTGGTGTGCGAGCAGGCCGAGGCGCAGGCACACGAGCAGAACGGCAACCCGGTGATCACGGTGATGAGTGGCGGCTGGCACCAGGGGGTGATCGGAATCGTCGCTGGGCGACTGAAGGAACGCTTCGGGCGCCCCGCCATCGTCATCGCCGAGACGGAGGATGGCACGGGCAAGGGCTCCGGCCGGTCGATCTCGGGAGTCGACCTCGGAGCGGCGGTGCTTGCCGCCAAGGACAGCGGCCTTCTCCTCGCGGGTGGCGGACACGCGATGGCTGCCGGCCTGACGCTAGCGCCGGGCGGGCTGCAAGAGTTCCGCGAATTCATCAACGACAGGCTCTCCGCCGATGTCGAAAGGGCTCGCGGCGAGAAGGCGCTGTTGCTCGACGCGCTGCTCGCGCCAGGGGGAGTGGCGGGCGCCTTGTGCGATGCACTCGACGTCGCCGGACCCTATGGCGCGGGCTGGCCGAGCCCGCGGGTGGCTGCCGGGCCGGTGCGGCTGCTCAAGACGGGAATCGTCGGCGAAGGCCATGTCCGCGGCATCGCGACGGGGGACGATGGCAAGAGCTTCAAGTGGATCGCCTTCCGGAGCGCGGAGACCGAGCTCGGCCGCGCCCTGCTCGCCTCATCCGCCGACGTGCGCTGGTGGCTGGCGGGATCGATCAAGCGCGACGAATGGAACGGCGGCAACGCGGCCGAGATGCACCTGGAGGATGCCGCGCTCGCTTGACCCTGATGGGTCGCTCGCCTAACCGGCGAGCCGCTTCTCAAGCGGCCCCATCGTCTAGCGGTCTAGGACGTCGCCCTTTCACGGCGAAAACACGGGTTCGAGTCCCGTTGGGGTCACCACGACTAGGCAGTCCGCGGCACTGCCGTTCTGTCGTGGTGACAGCGCGCACTACAGTCTCATCCACGCCAGTGCGATCATCACGCCGAGGGCAAGCACGCTCGCGGTCATCGCGATCGCCGCCGAGACTCCCTTTCGCCCTGCATAGACCAGCGTGATCCCGATCTTCACGGCCATGTTGACGATAATCGTCCCACTGATCGCCATTGCCGCTGGAAGCGCGCCGATCGCGACGACCGGAAGACCGCCGAGCGTGATGATCGCGACGTCGACGTCCATGCTGCCGACGATCAGCAGCAGCACCGCGATCCCGCTTTGCCCGAATTCGCCCTGCGCCCACTTCGCGGCGACTGCGGCGATGGCGACGAAGACGAGGAAGCCGAGCGCCGGAAGCAGCGCGATCGGATTGCCCGGCGGCGTCGGCGCGTCGCTCTTCGGCGCCTTGCGATAGAGCCAGAAGCCGGCAGCCCAGGCGACGATGATCGCCGGCAACAGCAACACACAAATGGCAGGCAGCACGCGCGTCGCGAACACTGCAATCAGGATCGGCACGCGCAGGTACATGACGCCCGTCGCGAGCGCGATTCCGGCAGGCTCGGCACCGACCTCCTTCTCTCGCCCGAGCCGCTGCGCCAAGGCCTGTGTCACTGCCGTGGAGCTGTATGCCCCGCCGATCAGGGCCGTCGCGATCGTGCCGTGCCGCTCGCCGAAAATCCGGTTCGCGACGTAGCCGAGGAAGGAAAAGCCGGTGACCAGCACGACGACCAGCCACAGCCGCTGCGGGTTCCACGCGCCGAGCGGACCGTAATGGCCGCTGGGCAGGAAGGGCAGGATCGCGCCCGCGATGACGGCGTAACGCGCGAGCGCCTTGACGTCGTCGGCGTCGAGCTTCTCGATCAGGCCGTGCAGTTCCTGCCGAAGCGCGAGGAACGCGACACCGATCGCGGCACAGGCAATCGCCAGCGCAGGGTCCCCGATCCCTGCCAGGAATCCGATGGCGACGGTCGCGATCGCGGCAACGGCGCTGGTCGCATCGTGGTGGCTTTCGAGTGCGCGCGAATAGGCGATTACGAGGATCGCGACCATTGCGATCACGATTGCCCCCGAGACCAGGACGAGGCTCATCGACCCCAGAAGCCCCGCGATCCCGCTGCCGAGCCCGAGCATGCTGAAGGTGCGCACGCCCGCGACCCGAGTGCCGGGCTTCTGGTCCTTGAGCTTCCAGCCGCGCTCGATGCCGATCAGAAGGCCGCACGCGAGCGCCGTCGCGACCGATAGCGCCTGCCAGTACCAGCCGCCGTCTACGCCCACGCCCGTGCCTCAGATGGAGAGGCCGACGTCGCCCTCCAGGACTTGCTGCGCCAGCTGCGGCCGCTCGCCCGGCCCCCATAGCTTAGCGGTATGGACGACGCGATAGCGCATCGGCCCACCATCGGGCTGATCGCTCCGTGTGATGGGCCGCGGAATGCAGACGAACTCCGTTCGCATCTCGTCACCGGTGAGCCGAACCTTCGCATAGCCATGACCGCCCGCGTCT
>DATJIG010000036.1:0-3682 GCA_035493495.1 Alphaproteobacteria bacterium | reverse complement strand
TTTGGCAGCTGCTCCAGGCAACGTACGACTTCGTCAGCGATCGCGCACTACGGACATTCCACGACGGCAATTCGGTGTTTCGCGCGCAGTCGAGGTCGTACTCGGACAACGAACAACGACGGCGGCTAGGCAACGTCCATGCCCGCGCGCCCTGTCCAGTCGAGCAGTGGCCTAGCGCCCAACGGCGAGCCAGACTAAGGCGGCATCGGCCTCGGCGTTCGTGTCGAGGACGTTGTGCCGCGCAGGATCAGATGCTGCGCGACGGCGGCGGGCCGGACGACCGCGTGCCGTCCGGCTCCCAGCAATTGCATCGACGAGGAGACTCTCAATCATGATCAACGAACACTCTGCCAGCGCCGACACGCAGGCCCTGGTGACACGCTTGGATCGCTGGTCGAGGCGGGCGGTGTTGGCCGTCGCCTGCGCGACGGGAGCCGCGCTGGCGCTGCCGACGGCGTTCGCCGCCGGTCGCGACGGCAGTCGGGGAGACATGAAGTGGGTAGCGAGCTGGGCCACGGCACCCGCTTCCTACTTCGTGTACTCCGCACCGATCCCACAGAACCAGGCGCTCGGCTTTTCTCCGACCAAGTACGCCTTGGCCAATATCCAGCCCGATCTGTCGTTTCCGTTCCCGGATGCGAAGACCTCGGGGGCGACCGCGAACAACCAGACGTTCCGCTCGATCGTCAAGCCCGACCTCTGGGGCCGCACGATGCGGGTCAAGTTCTCAAATCTCTTCGGCAACCAGCCGTTGACGCTCAACGCGGTCACGCTCGGATTGCAGGACTACTCCTCGAACCTCGTGCACGGCTCGGTCGCACCGGTCAGCTTCCAGGGTTCGAGCTCGGTGACGATCATGCCCGGGCAGGACGTCTGGAGTGACGGCGTCACCGTCGGCTGGGTCGGCGAGGAGGGCCGCAACCCGTTCCTGCAAGGACGAAACCTCGCCGTCAGCTACTCGGTGCAGGGTGACAGCGGCCACATGACGCACCACAGCGGCGCCAACCAGACCTCGTTCATCACGCCCGCCGGCAGCGGCAACCACACGGCCGACGAGGACGGCTTCGCCTACGAGTTCACCACGACGTCGTGGTTCTTCCTGACCAACGTCGACGTCATGGCGTCGAGCGACACGGTCGTCGTCTGCGCGTTCGGCGATTCGATCACCGACGGAACGCACACGACGCTGAACCTCAACGACCGCTGGTCGAACGTCCTGTCGCGCCGGCTGCACGACGCCTACGGCAACAAGGTGAGCGTCGTCAACGAAGGGATCGGCGGCAACCGCGTCATCAATCCCGTCGTCGCGAATGCCACCGCCGGTCCGGCGGCGGTCGACCGCCTCGACCGCGACGTGCTCGGGCTCTCGGGGTTGACGCACGTCATCTGGCTCGAGGGCATCAACGATCTGGGTGCCGGCTACGGGCAGGCGGCAAGCGCCACGCCGGTGATCGAGAACCCGGTCGTGCACACGCCCGCCAACATCATCGCGGGCTACCAGAACGTCGTCGCCCGACTGCACGCCGCCGGGATCAAGGTGTACGGCGGCACGATCATCTCGGCCTTGGGGCTGAACAATCCGCCGGAAGGCTGGGATCTGGTGAACTTCCCCAACTTCCTCGCGTCGGTCGACAACGGCCCGCTCGTGGATGCCCAGCGCCAGATCGTCAACCAGTACATCCGCACGTCGGGACTCTTCGACGGCGTCGTCGACTTCGACGCGGCGCTGCTCGATCCGGCGACCGGCAACATGAAGGCGGAGTACTTGCCGAACAGCCAGTTCACTCAGCTGCCCTGGGACTATCTGCATCCCAACCATGCGGGCTACAACGCGATGGGACTCGCGATCGACATCACGCCGTTCGCACCGTCGCGCCGGAACCGTTGACAGGCAGCAGTTGCGCACGACGACGTGCCCGCGGGCACGTCGTCGGTCCTTGCTCTTCTGGCGACAAGATGCACAAGCCGTCAAAGCCGGCGCGGGTTGCCCACGGGATCAGGTAGAGGCCCGGCGATGCGGTGACCAGCACCGCGCATGCCAGAACGGTGCAACGCGGTGGTCAGGGCATGCCGGCCCGGGCGCTCAAAGCCGGTATTGCACGTTCCACTTGTCGTCGATCGCGATCTTGCCCTCGTCCTCCAGGCGTTCGAGCATCGCTTGCGCGTCGACGTCGGAGTCGGCGCCGATGCGCGAGCGAACGAAGGCGAGCAGACGAGCGCGCTTGCTGGGCAGCGTCCCCGCGGGCGTCTTCCGCAGGATCGCCAGCACCTGGTCGAACGACTTCTTGGTCGCCGCGCGCGAGGTCTTCGCCCGCGGAGCCGTCGTCTCTACCGGCGCGGGGAGGGTCTTCGCGGGCGCGGCGGGCGACGTCGCGGCGGGCGGCTTGTGCGCCGGTGCAGCCTTCTTCGCCGCCGTTCGTTTCGGCGCCGTTGCGCTCTTCTTGGCCGCGCTTTTTCGCGCGGTGGGTATCGGAGTCGCGGCCTTCCTGAGCGGGGCCTTCTTGGCGACAGTCTTCTTCACGGCGGCCTTGCGAGGCGGCCGTGCCGGCTTGACCTTGCCGAAGCCGCTCTGGCTCGTGACGAAGCCGAGCTCCTTCGCATGGTCGAGCATCGGTCCGTAGCCCTTGTCGTTCGAGAGCACGACCAGGCGCGACCCCGGATGCTTCGCCGCGATGTAGCCCATGTAGAACGCGAGATGGAAGTCGAGCGCGTTTTTGCCGGTGCGTGCGATTCGGACCGGCGTCACCCGGTCGCCGAACGTCTCGTAGCCGCGGCCGATGTTCTTCTGGTTCGGCCCGTGAAAGAGCCACACGTCGGTCGCGTCGGGAACGAGAGCGCGGCAATCGGCCTCGTTCGGCTGCACGTTCTCCCAGTCGACCAGCACGTGTGTCTTGTCGCCCGCGCCGGCATGCAGCGGGATCGACGCGTTCTCGGCGAGCCGCAGCAATTCGGCCGCGAACTTGCGCAACGTTTCTTGCAGCGCGGTGATGTCCATGGGGCGAAGGTTGTACCACCGCGCCGGCGCGGATCCAGGCCGCTCGCGGCCAGAACGAGACACTCGCGACCGGCTGCTTCGCGGCGTCGCGCGTGCCGCATGCGGCTCGGGCAACCGATCCATGTCTTGGCTCCTCACGCCGAGCCCCAGCGATCGCGTCGTGACAAGGCCTAACAAACGGCAAGGCGTCGGAGTGTTCGTCCGGCCAGTGGGCTGGTAACCCGGTTCCTAGAATCGCGGCATGGTGGCCTGTCCCAACTGCGCCTCTTCGATGACAGCGATGTCGCTCGACTCGACGATCGGCACGAAGCTCCAGGTCCAAGCCTGCGCCGCTTGCTCGCTGCTCTGGCTCGCGCGCGCGACCGGCACGACCCTGGCGCCCGCAAGCGTGCTGACGGTGTTCAAGACAATAGCCGCCGGCGGAGAGCATCCGGACTTGCGTCCGCAGTTGCACTGCCCCGACTGCGGCGACGCACTCGCGTTCATCCACGACCTCGTGCGGCAGACACGCTTCACGTATTGGCGCTGCCCGATCGATCACGGACAGCTGATCGCCTACACGCAGTTCCTGCTCGAGAAGAACTTCATCCGGCCGCCGTCGGCTGAGGAATTGACTCGGCTTCGCACGATGGTGCGCCAGATCACCTGTTCGCAATGCGGCGCGCCGATCGATCTCGCGACGGATTC
>DATJIG010000035.1:0-37438 GCA_035493495.1 Alphaproteobacteria bacterium | reverse complement strand
CCCAGCGTCGCGACGCGCGACCGAGGCAGCATCGGTAGGCTCGGCCACGCTTTCAACGCAGCGTGGCACCTTACTGACCCTCACCGGGGACGACAAAGGCGGCTTCTGCCGAGGCCGCCGACGACGGAGTGCGTCCGCCTGGCAAAGTTGGCGCACTCGGCCTTTCACCAGCCCGCTCCGGAGTGACGATCCGGAGCGGGCCTAGGTGAGTCAGGAGGACGATAAGAGAAGGCGGCACGCGCATTTCGTTTTCGTCTGTTTCCGAAGCGGCGCCGCTCCATTAAAATTTGCGCAACGCGTACCCGCGCAGGACTCCGTGAAGGAGCAGGGACCAATTCAGGAGACGGCTTGTGCTTTCGCGTGAAGACAACGAACTTTTGACCCGCGTCGGCGCCGGCACGCCGATGGGCGATCTGATGCGTCGCTACTGGATTCCGGCGGCGTTTTCCGATCAGGTGGCGAAGCCCGACAGTCCGCCGATTCGCGTGCGGTTGCTCGGCGAAGATCTCGTGCTCTTCCGGGATACTCAGGGGCGGGTCGGTCTGGTCGACGAGAAATGCCCGCATCGCACGGCATCGCTGTTCTTCGGACGCAACGAAGAAGGCGGTCTCCGCTGCGTCTATCACGGCCTGAAGTTCGACGTCGACGGCAACTGCACCGATCTTCCCTGTGTGCCGCAGCTCTCCGACGTCGAGCGCCGCAACGTGGCCAAGAAGCTCGCCGTGAATGCCTATCCGTGTCTCGAGCGCGGTGACGTGATCTGGACTTACATGGGCGCGGCCGACAAAAAGCCAGCGTTTCCCGAACTCGAGTGGACGATGCTGCCGGCGTCGCAGCGGTTCGCGACGCGGCACATTCAGGAATGCAACTGGCTGCAAGGCTTCGACGGCGGCTTCGATTCGAGCCATCTGTCGTTCCTGCACAGCGGCGCCGCCGACCTGCGCAAGGGCAACACCGACAAGGACCGTCGCATTCCGCCGTCGCGCTACGAAGTCGTGCCGATGGATTTCGGATTCGCCTGCGGCGGCGGCCGCGATCTCGGCAACGGCATGGTGTCGTGGCACGTCGACGTCATGCTGATGCCGTTCCACAAGATCATCCCGTCGGTGCCGCGCGCCGCGCACGTGTGGGCGCCGATCGACGACAACAACACGATGCTCTACAGCATCAACTTCCATCCGACGCGCGCGCTCACCGATGAGGATCTGGAGCGCGAGAAGGCGTGGCGCGGCATCCACACCGAGAACATCCCTGGGTCGGACCGGGCGATCGCCAACAGGGACAACGATTATCTGATCGACCGCGCGCTCCAGGCGGGCGGCCGGTCCTACACCGGCATGAAGGGACTTGGCGTCCAGGACTGTGCCCTCCAGGAATCAATGGGGCCGATCGCCGATCGCTCGCTGGAGCGCCTGTTGCCGAGCGATCTTGCGCTGGCCCAGATCCGAAGGCTGCTTCTGAAGGCCGTGCGCGACCACATGGCCGGCAAGCCGATCCCGGGGCTCGATCCCGAGTGCTACCGGGTCCGCTCCACACGGTTCGAGGCGCCCAAGGACGCGCCCGTCGCCGACATGATCCGGCAGCACCTCAGCCTCGACACCCCGGTCGCCGCGCAGTAGCGCGCCGGCCCAAGCAAAAAATAGAACAGGACCATCATGAACGGCGCTGAACTCGTTGCCGAAATCCTCAGGCGTGAGGGTACGGAATTCCTTGCCGCGTATCCCCGCAACCCGCTGATCGATGCCTGCGCGGCGATCGACATTCCGCCGATCCTCTGCCGCCAGGAGCGCGTCGGCGTCGGCATGGCTGACGGCTTCTCGCGCATCCGCCGCGGCAAGCAGAACGGCGTGTTCGCCGCCCAGCAGGGGCCCGGCATCGAGAATGCATTTCCGGGCGTCGCCCAGGCCTACACCGAGAACGTGCCGCTGCTGGTGATCCCGACCGGGTATCTCGCCGAGCGCCAGTACATCAAGCCGAACTTCCGCGCCGCCGACGTCTACCGGCCGGTGACCAAGTGGAGCGCCATGGCGCACTCGGTCCAGGAGTTGCCCGACCTTCTGCGCCGCGCCTATCACGCCATGCGCTCGGGCAAGCCCGGGCCGGTGCTGCTCGAGGTGCCGACCGACGTCTTCGAAGCCGAGTACCCGGGCAAGCTCGATTACATTCCGGTGACGCCGGTGCGCGCCGCGCCGGATCCCGAGGCCGTGAAAAAGGCGGTCGAGCTGTTGCTCGCCGCCAAGAGCCCGGTGCTATGGGCGGGGCAGGGCGTGCTCTACGCCGAGGCCAGCGGTCGACTGGCCGAGCTCGCGGAGCTGGTGCCGGCTCCGGTGCTCACCACCAATCCGGGCAAGAGCGCGGTGGCCGACAGCCATCCGCTCGCGCTCGGCGGCTCGACCGGCGAGCGGTCGAAGATGTTCGCCGAGTACCTCAACCGCGCCGATCTTGTCTTCGCCATCGGTTCGAGCCTGACGAAGACGTCGTTCGGCCCGACCGTTCCCGGCGGCAAGCGGATCGTCCACTCGACCAACGACGCGGGCGACATCAACAAGGACTATCGCGCCGAGCACGGGCTCGTCGGCGACGCGGCGCTGGTGATCGACGCGCTCATCGCCGAGATCAAGCGGCAGCGGCCGTCGGTCGATCGCGCCAAGGCGACGGCGCTCAAGGAAGAAGTCGCGGCGATCAAGAAGGAGTGGCTCGCGGAGTGGAAGAAGCAGCTCGAGTCCGACGAGGTGCCGATCAACCAGTACCGGGTGATCCATGAGCTGCTGCGTCACGTCGACCGCGACAACGCGATTGTCACCCACGACTCCGGCTCACCGCGCAAGCAGCTCCTGCCGTTCTGGGAAACCACCAAGGGCGGCTCGTACATGGGGTGGGGCAAATCGACCCAGCTCGGCTACGGGCTCGGCATCATCATGGGCGCCAAGCTCGCCGCACCCGACAAGATCTGCATGAACGTGATGGGCGACTGCTCGTTCGGCATGACCGGCATGGACATCGAGACGGCGTCGCGCAACGGCATCGCCATCCTGACCGTGGTGTTCAACAACCAGGTGATGGCGTGCGAGCGCCACGTGATGGGCGTCTCGACCGCGAAGTTCGGGGCGCTGTCGGTGGGCGGTAACTACGCCAAGCTGGCCGAGGCGCTCAACGTGGACGCGCGCCGCGTCGAAAAGCCGGCGGATATCGCGCCCACGATCAAGACGGCGCTTTCGACGTTGGAGTCGGGCAAGCCGTTCCTGATGGAGATCGTGGCCAAGGAAGGCTACGACTTCTCGCGTTACAAATAACCGGCGTGCAGGCGGCGAGAGATCGCGCACGCGCAGATGGGGAGCGAGTCATGGTACGGGTGATGTCTGCCTTCGCCGCGGGCCTTGCGGCGCTCGTGTGCGCCGCGACAGCGGCGCAGGCGCAGAACTTTTACGCCGGGAAGACGGTGACCATCATCGTCAGCACCGGTGGCGACGACAGCTACGGCTACATCGCGCGGGCGTTCGCGCAACACATGCCACGCTACATCCCGGGCCAGCCGACGATGATCGTCAAGGCGATGCCGGGCGCGGGCAACGTGCTCGCGACCAATCACCTCTACAACATCGCGCCCAAGGACGGTACGACGATCGGGACGATCAACAACGCGATCCCGCTCCATCAGGTGCTCGACGGCCGCGGCGTGAAATACGATGCCAGTAAGTTCAACTGGCTCGGCTCGACCGGCACCTACAACTCGGTCGCCTACATCTGGCACACCGCCGGCATCAAGACGATCCAGGACGTGATGTCGAAGGAAGTGATCCTCGGCGGCACCGGCGCGGGGTCCAGCATCGTCATCTATCCGACGGTGATGAACAACGTGCTCGGCACCAAGTTCAAGATCGTGCTCGGCTACAAAAGCGTGTCCGAGATCAACATCGCGATGGAGCGCGGCGAGGTCCAGGCCCGGACCGGTAGCTACGCCGACCTCCAGAGCGAGCACCAGGACTGGCTCGACCAGAAGAAGGTCGTGCTGCTGACCCAGATCGGCAGCAAGCCGGACAAGGCCATTCCGGCGGGCGTGCCGCTCGTCGTCGATCTCGCCAAGACCGAGGAGCAGCGGCAGATCCTCAAGTTGATCGCCTCGCCGATCGGTCTCGGCCGTCCCTACCTGGCGCCGCCCGACGTCGACAAGGATCGCGTCTCCCTGCTGCGCAAGGCCTTTGCCGAGACCATGGCCGACAAGGCATTCCTGGCCGACATGGCGAAGCTCAGGATCGACGTCGATCCGGTCAGCGGGGACGAGATCGCGCGCAACGTCGCCGACACCATCGGCGCGTCGCCGGAGATCGTCGCCAAGGCGAAGGCGGCGATGGGCGAGGGGGCCTCCCAGTAGCGGAACGAATCTCGACCGTTTGGCGCGCGAACTTATCCACCGATTTTTGCGCGGGACGGGAACCACGCGACGACGGGGACGTTGGTCTACTTGCTCATCGGACGAAATCCGATTGCAAAGACCGGAAGATCCTCGGATCGGACGGACAGAGCCAAAGGACGTACGACGATGGGTAGTCTGCATTGGGCCAGCAATGGCTCAACGCAGAGGGGAAGCGAGGTGGGCAACCACCTCGCTTCTTTATTCTCGGGCCGTATGTGTCCGCGGCCTTCGAGGCCACCGCGTCACCGGCGTCCCGGCGCCGCGTCAATCGTCGTCTCCACCGTCGAGCACCTGGCCGAGCCCGGCCGCCTTCGCCTTGCGCGCGAGCATCGCCGACGCGCCTAGGTATTCCAGCGACGTGCCGCCCGACAGGAACATCGTGATGTCGTCCGGACTTTGCCGGGGCTTCAACTTGCCGGTAATCACCGAGCCGAGGTCGCCAAGGATGAGGTCGCGGGTGAATTCTCCGCTTTCGAGCGGGATCAGAATCTCACCTTTCTCATGGAACGCCTGATCGAGATCGTCGACGACGATGCGTCCACGCTTGAGGGTCGCGGCGTCGACTTCGCGCCGATCCGGATAATGGGCGCCGATGAACGCGCAATGCGCTCCACGCGAGATCCAGCTTGCTTCGATCACCGGCGATTTTGAATTCGTCACAGTGACGACGATGTCGGCGTCCTCGACGGCCGCCTGTGCCGAAGCGGTCGGCTGCACCGCGAGCTGCGGGAACCTGCCCCGGGCCCACGCGGCGTAGGCGGTACGATTGTCCTCGTCACGGCTGTGGACGCGCAGTGCGGTCAGCGGACGCACCTCCATTAAGCCCAGCAGTTGGGTGCGTGCCTGATCGCCGGTGCCGATGATCGCGGCCGTGCGCGCGTCCGATCGGGCCATGTACTTGGCTGCGACCGCTGCCGTGGCGCCGGTCTTCATCGGGCCGATGCCGCCGCCATGGAGGATTGCCTCGACGCCGCCGTGCACCGCCGAATAGACAGTGATCCAGAGATTCATGCCGCCGCCGTAGCCGGTCGAATACATCGAGCAGCCCATGGCGCCGACATTCCTGAGCAAGCCACCCCCGAGTTTGAGGGACGCCGGTTTTGCCTGACCGGGCCGTTCGACCCAGAAATTCTGTCGCGGCAGGATTTGGAAGTCACCGAGGCCCTGGTCGCGGTAGGCGGCTTCCACGGCAGCGACATAGTCGGCCATGGTCACTGCGCCGCTCTCATGAAGCGAGGTGATGTGAGTGGGGCTGAGAAAGATTGTCATGTCGAGGTGATCGTAGGGCGAATTGCGGCGCAGCACACGTGGACCGCGCCAACTTCGCGAAGATGTTTCGCCGGGATCGTCGGGTCACACTGACAGACCGGTGCGCCGGTCCGGGGGCCGATCGGGGCGCGCTGAAATCCGGCCAACCGTCGTAATCCCTGCCGAAAAGGTTCGCAAAACCAGTAACTTGGACTCGGTGAGGCGGGCAGTCGCCCGCGACTGACGGTGCGCATCCTTCACGCGGCAGCTTCATTTCCCTACGTCAGCGAATAATATCTTTTGGAAATAGCCGCTATTCCACGTGCCCGGCGCATGCCAGCGTGGCAAGCGAAACGATAAAAAGCGTATGGGGAGTGCAATGAAATCGAACAGGCGAATTTCATGAACTCGGGACATCGCGCGATCCAATCGCCGAATCGATGATCCCACCGCCGACGGATCGCCGCGTTCGAGCGTAGCGATCCGGCGGATTTCATGATCAGGGGACCGCTTCAGCGGCCTCTCGTGTCTGGGTTGCCTGCATGAACGAAATGCTCAGCAAGCCGCGTATCGGCATCGACCCGTATCTCGACTGGGTCAAGGGCGAGGGCGTGCCCGTCGTCAACGACTACGCGATCTATCTCTTCGACGTCGAGACCGCGCCGTGGCCGCGGTACGGCATGAAGGGAGCCGCTGTCCACTGCGAAGGCCGCGGCGATTTCGCCAGCATGTTCCTGTTCGAACTGCCGCCGGGCGGCTCGTCGACTCTGATGCGTCACCTGTACGAGGACGTCATCTATGTCCTCGAGGGCACCGGCTCGACCCAGGTCGAACTCGCCGACGGCACCAAGCGCCACTTCGAATGGGGACCGCGCAGCCTGTTCTCGATTCCGATCAACGCCAGGCATCGGCACTTCAACGGCAGCGGACAAAAGCGTGCGTTGTTCGTCACGACGACCGACATGCCGCTGATCATGAACATATTTCACAACGACAAATTCATCTTCGAAACGCCGTTCGAGTTCGCCGAGCGCGTTGGCAAGAGTGAATACTATTCCGGCGGCGGCGACATGATCATGATCCGCCCGGGGAACCACACCTGGGAGACTAACTTCGTTCCGGACCTCGAGAAGATGAAGCTGACGGAGTGGGATGAGCGCGGCGCGGGCTCATCGATCATTCTGTTCGTGCTGGCCGACGGCAACATGCACGCGCATCTCTCGGAAATGCCGACCGGCACCTACAAGAAGGGCCACCGCCATGGCGCCGGCGCGCACGTGATGATCGTGTCGGGCACCGGTTACTCGCTGTTCTGGTGGGACGACGCCAGGGACTTCAAGCGACTCGAGTGGCGCCACGGCATGGTGTTTCCGCCGGTCGAGCGGCAATGGCATCAGCACTTCAACACGGGGACGAGGCCGGCGCGGTATCTCGCCACCAGCATGGGTAGCATCCGATACCCGTTTACGGCCCGGAAACGGCGGTCGACCGGGACGACCTCGGAAGGGGCAGAGATCGCCGTCGCGACCAGCGCGAAGAAGGGCGGCGATCAGATCGAGTACGAGGATCAGGATTCACGGATCCATCCGATGTTCATCGAGGAAATGCGCCGCAACGGCGCGACACCGAAGATGGACAAATATTTCGAGGACGACGGAACTCCGAAGGTGAGGGCCGCCCGGTAGCGGCTCACGCGAAGGTCCGTGCCTCACAGTCAGCAGCAAGGGAATTGGTTGTGAACACCGGGGGGGATGCAGGTCAGGGAGCCGGCGGCACGGCCGCGGGACGCATCAACGTCCACCACCATTTCCTGCCGCCCGCTTACATGAAGGCGATCGAGGGGCGGCTGGCGATGGGGCGCGGCCGCCAGAGATCGATTGGCTGGTCGCCGGCAGTGGACGTCGAGCAGATGGACGCCGCCGGAATTGCCCTCTCAATTGGCTCCGTCTCGATCCCGGGGATCTGGTTCGGCGATGTGGCGGAGTCGCGACGGCTGGCGCGCGAGTGGAACGAGTACGCCGCCCAGGTCGTGCACGATCACCCCGGCCGGTTCGGGTTCTTCGCCGCGGTCGCGCCGCCCGATGTCGACGGCAGCCTGAGCGAGATCGACTATGCGCTCGACGTTCTCAAGGCCGACGGCATCGCGCTGATGAGCAGCTACGACGGCCGCTGGCTGGGAGATTCCCTATTCCGGCCGGTGCTCGCCGAGCTCAATCGTCGCAGGGCCGTGGTGTTCGTCCATCCGGCGGCGCTGCCGGAGACGGGAACGCCGGAGGGGATCAAATCTCATGTCCTCGAAGGCCCATTCGATACGACGCGCACGGTGTTCAGCCTGCTGCGCAACGGCGTTCTGTCCGAGTGCCACGGCATCCGCTTTATCTTCGCCCATGGCGGGGGCGCCATTCCGTATCTCGCGGGACGCGTCGCGACTCTGTCCCACGGCGGCGGCGCCATGGCGCCGGAGCGGATCCGGGAATTGCTCGGCGCGCTCTATTTCGATACAGCGCTGACCATCAACGCACCGGCGCTCGCGGCCCTGACGGCGTTCTGCCCGGCGTCGCACATCCTGCTTGGGACGGATTCTCCGATTCTCCCGCCCGAAGCCGAGATCGCGGTATGGCGCGCGCTCGCCATGGATGTCGACCTGCGCAGAGCCATCGAGCGGGACAATGCGGCGGCGTTGCTCGGCATTGGCGCATCGAAATTGTCAAAACTCGAGGTGGGGACCTCATGAGACCTATCGTTTTGCATGGCGTGGCCCTGGGATTCGTCGGCGCTCTCGCGCTGCTCGCCGCGAGTGTCGGTCGTCCGGCGCATGCCGAAGACGTCACATTCGCGGGCAAATCCGTCAACCTGACGATCGGCTTCGCCGCGGGCGGTGGCGTCGACCTGTACGGCCGCACGCTGAGCAAGCACCTCGCGCAGAAGCTGCCGGGTGGGCCGTCCGTCGTCGTCTTCAACAAGCCGGGAGCCGGTGGTGTCGTCGCGCTCAATGATTGGGCGATGAGAGCCGAGCCGAACGGTCTCAACGTCACCGTCGGCGCCCAGTCGCAGACCGACCCCGATGCGCTCAGTCGGACCAAAGCCAAGTTCGATCCGGCGACGTTCAAGATCGTCGGCGGCCTCGGTGCCTATAGCCAGGGCGTATTCATCCGTAAGGAGGCGGTGCCGCGCCTCACCGACAAATCGGCGCCGCCGGTGGTGATGGGAATGGTCGGATCGACCTTGCGCGGCGGCACCTATCAGGTGCTGTGGGGCGCGTCGTTCCTCGGCTGGAACGTGAAGTGGGTGGTCGGCTACCAGTCGACCGGCGAGGTGCGCCAGGCGCTCGAGCGCGGCGAGATCGACATGGCGACGTTCGGCGCGACCAAGGATTTCGACTACATCATGAAGACGGGCAAGGTGACGGTGATCAGCCAGACCGGGCAGGTGCAGGACGGCAAGCGCGTCAAGCGCCCGATCCTCGGCGACGCGCCGATTTTCTCCGACATGGTCCGCGACAAGATAAAGGAGCCCGAGGCGCGAAGCGCCTTCAGCTACTGGGAGGACGTCAGCCAGATCGGAATGTGGGTGGCGTTGCCGGCGGGGACTCCCGACCCGATCGTCGCGACGTACGTGAAGGCCTTCGAGGCTGCCACTGGCGACCCGGTGTTCCAGAGCGAATACGCGAAGATTGACCCGGACTCGATCAAGGCGACCAAGGCCGACATCGAGCGCCAGATCGGCGCCTTGGCCAAGGTGTCGCCCGAGACGTTGAAATATCTCGAGGACGCTCTGAGGCGCCAGGGATTCACCGCCGGACAATAAGGAGGCGAGGAGTTATCGCATGAGGATTTTCCTGACCGGCGCGTCCGGTTACGCGGGCTTTTACGCCGCCCTCCGGCTCGCCGATGCGGGACACACGGTGACGGGAGTTGTCCGGCATCCCGAGCAGCCGCGGCTTCAGGCGTTGCGGATGCGCGAGATCAAGCTGATCCACGGCGATGTAGCGGAACCCGACACATACCGCGACGAGCTGGAAGAATGCGACGCGATTGTTCACACGATGCTCGACAAGAAGCGGCACTTCGAGACCGACCGCGCGTTGTTCGGAGCACTTGAATCGCTGTCGCCGCGGCCGCGTCGTCGTCGTTTCGTCTATACCACCGGCGTCTCGATTATCGGCAAGGTCGACGTGCCGTTGCTTGACGAGACGATCGAGCCCAATCCGGCCCAGCCGATTTCCTTCCGCCGCAAGCTCGAACATGAGGCGTTCGCGCTGAAGAATGTCAGCACGGTCGTGCTCCGACCGGGATTCATCTTCGGCAACGACGGCTTCAACAGCACCAGCACCGACTGGTTCGCCATGGCGGAGCAGGGTGATCCGGTATTCCGCGGCGACCAGGAGAAAGGGTGGTCGTGGATCCACGTCGACGATCTCGCCGAGGCGTATCGCCTCGCCTCGGAGGCGGACGAATCGGTGGTCGACGGCGAGATATTCCACATCGTCGACGAATATCGGCCGCGGTGCCTCGACGTCATGCGGCGCTGTGTGGCGGCCGCCGGGTACCCGGGTCCGATACGCCTCGAGGCGCCGATCAAGGGCGACAACATCAGCATGTGGTTCGATCAGAACGCCTACAGTTCGTCGCGCAAGGCCCGCGAACGGCTCGGTTGGACCTCGCGGCACGACAGCGTCATCGACTCGGTGGATCGCCTGTTCGCCGCATGGAAAGCGGCTCAGGTCCGGGAGGCGGAGACCGTCGCCTAGACCGAGGCGACGGGGATTCGTCGCGATTGGAGAAGAATAACTTCTGGGAATAGCCGGTAATCGGCAAACCCGGTGCGTGTCAGACTTCGAGACATAAGAACAAGGCTTCACTGGGACGGCATATGGACACTGAGCTGCCAGAGGAACTGCGCCTTCTGCAGACGACGGTTCGGCGCTTCGTCGACACCGAGCTGATTCCGCTCGAGGGCAAGAGCCTCGACGGCTCTGACCTGAAGCCGGAGATCTCCGCGCATCTCGTCGCCCGCTGCAAGGAGCTCGGGTTGTGGCAGATCGACGTGCCCGAGGAGTTGGGCGGCCAAGGGCTTGGCCTGCTCGGGCGCTCGCTGGTGTGGGCCGAGCTCGGTCGCACGGTCGCGCTGCCGCCGCGCGGCGTTCGCATCCTCGGGCCCGAGGTACGTCCCGTGCTCTACGCGACCGAAGGTGATATGCGCGAGCGCTATCTGATGCCTGTGGTGCGCGGCGAGAAGCAGTGCTGCTTCGCCCAGACGGAGCCGGACGCCGGCTCCGATCCCGGGTCGATGCGGACCACCGCGGTTCGCGACGGCGACCACTACGTGATCAACGGGACCAAGCGCTTCATCACCGCAGCCGACAAGGCGGACTTCATGATCCTGATGGCGGCGACCGATCGCGCCAAGGGGTCGCGCGGCGGCATCTCCTGCTTCCTGGTCGATATGGACACGCCCGGCGTGCGCCTGACGACGCAATACGAGACGCTGACGAACGAGCGCCCCTGGGAGATCGTCTTAGACAACGTGCGCGTGCACGAACGCCAGCGCGTCGGCGAGGAGGGACGCGGATTCGGACTCGGACAGAAGTGGCTCGCGGCGGGCCGTCTGAAGCAGGCAGCGCGGGCGGTCGGTGCGACGCGCCGCGCGCTTGAGCTGGCCGCGAGCTACGCGAAGCAGCGGATCACCTTCGGCAAGCCGCTGTCGGAGCGGCAGGCGATCCAGTGGCGACTGGTCGATTCCCACGTCGCGCTGCAGGCCGCCCAGTTGCTCGTGTATCAGGCCGCGGCGAAATTCGACAAGGGCGAGGACGCGCGCAATGAGGCCTATCTTGTGAAGCTATTCTGCACCGAGATGTCGTGGCACGCCGCAGACATGTGCCTTCAGGTGCACGGCGGGATCGGTCTGACGAAGGAGCTTCCGGTCGAGCGCCTGTGGCGCGACCAGCGCAGTCACATGATCACCGAAGGGACGCCGGAGATCATGCGCATGGCGCTCGCGCGCCACGTATTCGACGTATACGCGCGGTAGGGCGGACGAGGTAAAGACGATGACCGAACTCAAGTTTGGGATTTTCGACCATCTCGATCGCGGCAAGCGCACGATTGACGATCTCTACGATCAGCGCCTGAAGCTGATCGAGCAGTACGACCATTCCGGCTTCTATGCCTATCACCTGGCCGAGCATCACTCGACGCCGCTCGGCATGGCTCCATCGCCGAGCGTCTTTCTGGCGTCGGTCGCGCAGCGGACCAGGACCCTGCGGTTCGGCCCGCTGGTCTACCTGCTGCCGCTCTACCACCCGATCCGGCTGGCCGAGGAAATCGCCATGCTCGATCACCTCAGCCATGGCCGGCTGGACGTCGGCGTCGGGCGCGGGCGGTCGCCGATCGAGCTGATGCTGTACGGCAGCGACTACGCCCAGGGACAGGCGATCTTCGACGAAGCGCTCGCGGTCCTGCAGCAGGCCGTTGCCGAGGACCACATCAATTTCTCCGGCAAGCACTTCACGTTCCGCAACGTGCCGGTCGAATTGCGGCCGGTTCAGAAGCCGCATCCGCCGTTCTGGTACGGCGTCGGATCGCCGGAAAGCGCCGACGAGATCGCCGCGAAAGGCTTCAACGCGGTGACGCTCGCCAAGCCCGCCGTCGCCGCCGAGATCGCGCGTCACTACTATGCCGGGCTCGCGCGCACCGGCCAGTCGGGTCGTCGCATGGGCATCTGCCGGTTCGTGGTGGTCGGCGACACCGACCAGGAGGCGAGGGCGCTCGCGATCCGTGCCTATCCGGTCTGGCACGAGAGCTTCTTCGAGCTGTTCCGGCGCTTCGACCAGAAGCCGCAGCAGGCCTGGCCCAACGATTTCGACGTGATGCAGGCGCAGGGGCTGGCGGTCGCCGGTTCGGCCGGCACGGTCGCGCGGATGCTCGGCGACCAGCTCGAGCTGGTCGGGGCCAATTACCTCGTCTCGCAGCTCGTGTTCGGGGACATGACGGTCGACGAAGCAGCGAAGTCGATCGGTCTGTTCGCGTCGAAGGTGATGCCGTCGCTGGTCGCGGCACACGACGCGCGCAAAGTCGCCGCGGCGTCGTCGGTCTGATCGGGAGGACGTGCGGTGCGGGTTTTCGTGACAGGCGCCTCCGGGTATGCGGGCTACCACGCCGCCATTCGTCTGGCTGCCGTGGGGCATACGGTGACGGGGCTCGTCCGCAATCCGGGGCAGCCTCGACTGAAGATCCTGCGCGAGCACGAGGTCAGGCTGCTGAAGGGCGATGTCGCGGAGCCCGAGAGCTATCGTGTGGAGCTCGAGCGCAGCGACGTGGTCATCCACACCATGTTCGACAAGAAGCGCCCGTTCGACACCGATCGCGCCCTGTTCGCCGCGCTGGAGTCGCTGCCGGCGAGAACGCCCGCGCGACGCTTTACCTACACCACCGGCTCCTCGATCTTCGGCAAGCTGCCGATCGAGGTCATGGACGAGACGACGGAGCCGAATCCGGACCATCCGCTCGCGTTCCGGAGGGGGCTTGAGCGCGAGGCGCTGGCGATCGCGAACGTCAGTACCGTCGTGGTGCGGCCGGGTTTCATGTTCGGCTACGACGGCTACAACAGCGTCAGCACCGACTGGTTCGAGGTCGCCGAGAGCGGCGACCCGGTGTTCCGCGGCGACCAGAATCGGGGATGGTCGTGGATTCACGTCGGTGATCTGGCGGAAGCGTACCGGCTGATTGCGGAAGCCGACCACGCGACCGTCGGCGGCGAGATCTTCCATCTCGCCGACCAGCGCCGGCCGCGCAGCCTCGACGTCATGCGCGCCTGCGTGGCGGCCGTGAGCCCGAAGACGGAGATCCGCTTCGAGGGGCCCATCAAGGGCGACAACATCAGCACCTGGTTCAACCAGAACGAATTTCTCACGGCACAGAAGGCGCGCGACCGCCTCGGCTGGGTCGCGCGCCATGACGGCGTCATCGAAAGCGCAGACCGGCTCTATCGATCCTGGAAGGCGGCGAACGCGCTTTAGCGACGACTCATTTCGGAGCGACGAGGGAGGAAGGCATGTCGGGAGACGACACCAGTGAAGACGTGAAGGTTATCGCCCAGCGCTACCAGAACCGGCCGAAGACCGATCCCAATGCGCGGTGCTTCGTCATCTCGGATCACATCGTCGTCGATGCGGAGAAGCTCAAGTCCGGGCGGATGTACGTCGGCGACGCCTTCCGCGCGGTCGTGCTCACGCTGGTTCCCGGCCAGGCGCAGAAGACGCACATGCATCCATCGACCGACCACGCCTGGTTCATCGTCTCGGGAACCGGCGAGGTGACGATGGAGGACGGCAAGAAGATGATCGTGAACGCGGGGCATTTCCTCGTCCACCCGCGCAACACGGTCCATGGCCTTCTCAACGTCGGCAAGGACAACCTCGTCTACGTCGCCCTGTCGACCGGAGAGTAGCCATGCTGGGCCCGACAGACATCCGCGGCGTCTATGCGATCATTCCCACGCCGGCCAAGGACGGGGCGGATCGATGGGACGCGGTCGACACGGTCGATCTCGCCGAGACCGAGCGGGTCATCAACGCCCTGGTGCGCGACGGTGCGGACGGTCTCATCGTCCTCGGCACCACCGGCGAGTGCGCGACGCTGACGAACGACGAATACGAAGGTTTCGTCGACTGCGTCCTTTCGACGATGAAGAAGCGAATTCCGACGTTCGTCGGTACGACGGCGTTGGGAACACATGAGGTGATCCGCCGTTCCCGTTTCGCGCAGGAGCGCGGTGCCGACGGCGTGTTGCTCGGTCTGCCGATGTGGCAGCCGCTGACCGTCGACATGGCGGTCGAATACTACCGGAGCGTGTCCGAGGCGTTCCCGAAGCTCGGCATCATGGTCTACGGCAACGGCCGCGCCTTCCGCTTCTCCTTTCCGCCGGAATTCTGGGCCCGGGTCGTCGACGTTGCGCCGACGCTGATCGCCGCCAAGTACTCGCGTCCGCAGGCGCTGCTGGCGGCGCTCGAGGCCTCGAAGGGCCGCGTCCACTTCCTGCCGCACGACGGCGGTCTCGCCAAATTCGCTGAGCTGTCGCCGGCGACGACGACCGCCTGCTGGTCGACCGCCACCTCGATGGGGCCCGAGCCGGTGCTCGCGCAGATGCGCGCGCACCTCGCCAACGACACGGAGGCGTCGAAGAAGATCGCCGCCGATCTGTCGTGGGTGCGCGAGCCGATCAAGGAGATCGTCGGCGATGCCGAGCTGTTCGCCATGTACAACATCCAGCTCGAGAAGATCCGTATCCAGGCCGCCGGGTACTGCAAGGCCGGGCCGATTCGCCCGCCGTACAACGTCATGCCGCAGCCCTACGTCGAAGAGGTGCACGAGCACGCGCGGCGCTGGCGGCAGCTCTGCGAGAAGTACGCGAAGGCACCCGCCCCATGAGCGAGCCCGGCGTCAACGCGCTCGTGGCGGTCGAGCTCGGGGTTCCCGACGTCGGCGCGTCAGCCGCGTTTTACGAGAACGTGTGGGGGCTGCCGCCAGTCGAGCGGCGTGACGATGCCTGCTATCTCCGGGCGAGCGGCGCGGACCAGTACGTGTTGGCGTTGCATCGGCGCGCGGAGCCCGGGCTCGTGCGCGTGCGATTGGCTGCCCGGGACCGCGCGACCGTCGATGCACTCGTGAATCGCGTGAAGGCGGCCGGAGGCGCGGTCCTGCGCGCGCCACGGACGCTGGAGTCCAGGGGCGGAGGCTACGGCTTCGCCTTCCGCGATCCGGAGGGCCGCGAATTCGAGATTGTCTGCGAGGTCGGCAGCCACAAGGCCGTTCCCGCGAACGATCGGCCGAGTCGGTTGAGCCACGTCGTCCTCAATTCGCTCGATCTCGACCGGGCGTCGGACTTCATGCGCGACGCGCTCGGCTTCCGGCTGCGCGACCGCACCGCCAAGGCGAGCTTCATGGGATGCAACGCCGATCACCACTGCATCGCCTTCACCAACCGGCGCAACTCGCAGGTCAGCCATATCGCCTATGAACTCCCGAACCTCGACGCCGAGTTTCGCGGCTGCGGCCGGCTGAAGCGGGCAGGGCTCACCATCGAGTGGGGCGTCGGTCGTCACGGTACCGGCGACAACGTCTTCGCCTACTACATCGATCCGAACGGCTTCGCGATCGAATACACGACCGAGATGCAGCAGGTCGACGATCGCAGCTACGTCGCCGGTACGCCGGAAACCAACGCCCGCGCGGCTCACGCCGACGTATGGGGCTACGCCGAACCGCCGTCGGAGCGGTTCCTGAAGGCGCTGCAGGGGCCGCGAGCGCTTTGATGCGGCGAACAAGCGAATGATCGAAACGGGGAGACAGCCATGATGAAGCCGATCTTGCGGGGCGCCGGGCTCGCGCTGTTGGCGCTGTGGATGTGTCCTTGCGGCGCGGCTGGGGTTGCCGCACAGGATTTCGCGGGCAAGACCGTCACCGCGTCCGTCGGGTTCGAGGCCGGCAATCGCGTCGATCTGTATGCCCGTACGCTGGGCCAGACGATGATGCGCTACCTGCCGGGCCAGCCCGGTCTGGTGGTGCTGAACCGGCCGGGCGCGGGCGGCGTCGTGGCGCTCAACGACTGGGCGGCGAAGGCCGAGCCCAACGGCCTCAACATCAGCGTTGGCGGCCAGACCCAGATTGACCAGGACGCGCTGGCGCGGACCCAGGCGCGCTACCAGCCGGCGTCATTCAAATATGTAGGCGGTCTGGTGGCACCGAGTCAGGGGCTCATCATCAACAAGGCCGCGATCAGGCGCCTGACCGACAAGTCGGCCGCGCCGGTGACCATGGGCATCGTCGGCTCGACGCTGCGCACCGGCTACTACCAGGTGCTATGGGGCGCGGCATTCCTCGATTGGAACGTCCGCTGGGTGCGCGGCTACAAGTCGACCGCCGAGGTGCGGAATGCGCTCGAGCGCGGCGAGGTAGACATGTCGGCGTTCGGCTCGACCACCGACCTCGATCATCTGCTGGGCCTCGGCAAGTTCGAGGTCGCGAGCCAGTCCGGGGCCATCATCGACGGCAAGATCGTCGGCCGCCCCAGCTTCGGCAAAGCGCCGATCATCTCCGATCTCGTGCGCGGCAAGATCAAGGACCCCGTGGCGCAGAAGGCGTTCGCGTACGGCGAGCAGGTGATTCAGGTCGGCATGTGGATCGCACTGCCGGCGGGAACCCCGGACAACATCGTCGCGACCTACGTGCAGGCGTTCGGAAAAGCCGTCGACGACCGTGAGTTTAAGGAGCCGTGGTCGAAGATCGATCCCGATTCGCCCGTCGCCAGCAAGGCCGACCTCGAGCGGCTGATCAACGATCTCGGAACCGTTCCGCCCGAGGCGCTCAGGTTTATTCGCGACGAGCTGCGGCGACAGGGCGTCGACGTCAGCGAGTGACGGCGACCCGTTAATACTGTGGATCAAGTGGAGAGAGCGATGTCGACCCATGACTACCAGAACGTCAAGATCGAGCGCGAGGGCGCGATCACATTCCTTATGTTGAACCGCCCCGAGAAACGCAACGCGATGAGCCCAGCGCTCCACTACGAGATGGAGGACGCGCTGACCTGGCTCGCGACCGACGACGAGACCGGGGTCCTGGTGCTGGGTGGCGAGGGCGAGTCGTGGTGCGCGGGGCAGGATCTCAAACTCTACTTCCGCGAGACCGCGAACAATCCCGCCGAGCGGCGCCGGTCGAATGCGGCGAGCCATCACTGGCGCTGGGACATCCTGACGCGCTTTCCGAAGCCGACCGTAGCCATGGTCAACGGATTCTGCTTCGGCGCCGCATTCACCCAGCTCTCCGCCGTCGATTTCGCGCTGGCTGCCGAAGACGCGACCTTCGGCCTGTCGGAGGTCAACTGGGGCATCATCCCCGGCGGCATCGTGAGCTGGAACCTGACCGACATGATGCTGCCGCGGCACGCGATGTACTACGCGGCGACCGGCGAATCCTTTAACGGCAAACGCGCGGTCGAGCTCGGTCTCGTCAATTTCGCTTATCCGAAGGAGCAGCTCCGCGAGGAGACCGTGAAACTCGCCAACAAGCTCCTCAAGCTCAATCCCTCGGTGCTGCGATACACCAAGGAGGCGGTGCGCAGCGTCCGAGGCATGTCGGCCGAGCAGGCGCGCGACTATCTCGGCTCCAAGCAGGACTCGCTGCATCGCCACGACAAGGAGATTGCCGACAAGGTCGGCATGAAGCAGTTCCTCGACGACAAGAGCTATCGGCCGGGGCTCGGGCCGTTCCAATCGAAGGCCGGGCAGAAGACCGGGCAGGGGCAGGGCTGATCCGTGGACGGAACCGGTCGCCTGAGCGCCAACATCGAAGCGCTGTTCGCGCCGAAGAACATCGTTCTCGTCGGCGCATCCGACCGCAACTGGTCGGCGCGCGTGCACGGAACTCTGGCGCGCCTCGGATATTCGGGTGGCGTCTACCTGGTCAACCCGAACCGGAAGGAGTTGTGGGGAAAGACCTGTTACTCCTCGCTCGCCGATCTGCCCGAAGCGCCGGATCACCTCGCGGTCTTCCTTCCTGCGGACGAGACGATCGCCACGATCGAAGCGGCGACCACGGTGGGAGCGCGCAGCGCGAGCCTGTTCGCAGCAGGTTTCGGTGAGGGCGGAGACGATGTCGGCGAAAGCCGCGCGCTGCGCCTCAAAAGTGCCCTCAGCCGATCGGGGATCGCGGCGGTTGGGCCGAACTGCATGGGCCTTTCCGTCGGGCGCTCCCGGTTTGCGACCATTCCTGACGAGCAGCTCGAGGTTGCGGCCCGTGGCTCGGTCGCGATCGTGACCCAGAGCGGGATGCTCATCCAGACGTTGAGCCGCGGCATCCAGAGCGGCGGCGGCTCGGTTTCGTACCTGATTTCGTGCGGAAACCAGATCGGGCTCACGTTTGCCGACTACTTCGCGCACCTCGCCGATGACGAGGAGATCCGGGTCATCGCCTGCTACATCGAATCCGTGCGCGACAGCGCGGCATTCTTTGCGGCGGCCGCGAAGGCGCGGCGCAACGGCAAGACCGTCGTTGTGACCAAGATCGGCGGCTCCGAGAAGGCGCGACGAGCGGCGCTCGCCCACACCGGGTCGCTGGCCGGAAGCCTCCGGGTGTTCGATGTCTTTGCCCACGAGCACGGGATCGTCCGGGCCGAGACCATCGAGGATCTGGTGGAGTCCTGCATCTTCCTGTCGAAAAGCCGTCGTCCCGCCGGACGGCGGATAGGCCTGATCACCAATTCCGGCGCCGTGAAGTCGCTGTCGAGTGAAGCCGGCGAATCGCTCGGGGTGACGTTCTCCGACCTGTCGCCGTCGACAGGAGAGAAGATCACGTCTGTCATTCCCGACATCACCCTCTCCAACCCGCTCGACACGAAGCGCACGCTGACGGCAGAGCAGTACGTGGCAACCGTCGCCGCCGTTCACGACGATCCGTCGGTCGACATGGTGCTCCTCGCCGAGGAACTGCCGCGCGCCGCCGGCATCGATCGCAAGCTGAAAAATTTTTCCGCTCTAGACGATTTCATCGCGACGAGCGCGTCCAAGCCCATTGTCTGCTTCTCGCCGGTCACGACGGAGCAGAATGAGTACATCCAGAAGGTGCGCGGCGAGCTGCCCCACATCGCATGGCTCCGCGATCTCAACAAGACGCTGCGCGTCGCCTCCAGCCTGGGACCGTCGCGCCATCCGCCGCTCCAGCACGGAGCCGTCGAGCACGGCCGTGCGGCACGCGAGCACCTGGCGGAGCTGGCGGGCAATTCGGCAGGCCCCAAGGTTCTCGACGAAAAGTCGTCCACGGATTTCCTCAGACGATTCGGCATCCAATCGCCGCGCGAGGTGTTCGTTCGGGATTGGAACTACGTTCTGGTGTCGGCTGCCGCGGAGTTGGTTGCGTTCCCGGTTGTCATCAAGGCGGTGTGCGCGGACGTCGCCCATAAGAGCGACGCCGGACTCGTATTCCTCAATCTCCGGGATGAAGCCGAATTGCGGCATGCCTACGCCCAGCTTGTGGAGCGCTGCGCCGGGCTTGGGCTCACGACCAGGGGCATTCTCGTCGCCCAGCACATGGTTGGAGGGGTCGAGGTGGTGATCGGCGTCCATCGCGATCCGGAAATGGGCCCGGTCGTCATGTTCGGCGCCGGCGGCATCCTGCTCGAGCTGATCCGCGATGTCGCCTTCGGTCCCCCGGGGCTTGACGCGGCCCGGGCGCGGGACATGATCGAATCGACCCGGGTCGCCCGGCTGCTGGAAGGCTACCGTGGCGCGCCCCGATGTGACGTGGACAGCCTCGTGGAGGCACTGGTCGCCATGGGCACATTGGCCGACGATGTCGGCGACGCGATCGAATCCGTGGAGATCAACCCGCTGCTCGTCCGCCCGGATGGCGCGTTTGCGCTCGATGCCCTGGTGGTCACCAGGGCGGGACATGAAGCGCATCCGAAGGCCCAGATCGGAGGTTCCCCATGAACGTGTTCGAGAAGGCCCGATACGGCATCGATTCCTACCAGGACTGGCTCGACGCGGAGCGCCTGCCGGTCGTCGAGGGACTCGCGATCGATTGCACTCAGGTGGATACGGCGCTTTGGCCGCGCACCGGAACCAGGGCCGCCGTCCTCCACCTCGATGGGCGTGGCGACTTCTGCAACATGATTCTGCACGAGCTGTCGCCCGGGAAGTCGACGAGCCCGCAGCGCCATCTGTTCGAGGAAATCATCTATGTCCTCGAGGGATCCGGCAGTACCCAGGTCGAGCTGCCCAGCGGCGAACGACGCACGTTCGAATGGAGCGCGTCGAGCCTGTTCGCTATCCCCCTGAACTCGACGTATCGGCACTTCAACGGACGGGGGACGGAGCGGGCACTGCTCGTCAGCACGACCAACCTGCCGATGATGCTGAACCTCTTTCACAACGAGAAGTTCGTTTTCGGCAACCACTTCGATTTCGATGACCGCGTCGGCAAGGAGGAGTTCTTCGCCGGAGAGGGGATCATGAACATGGTTCGCCAGGGAAACGACACCTGGGAAACCAATTTCGTTCCTGACCTGCAGACGATAGACCTTCCCGATTTCTCGGACCGTGGCGCCGGCGGCGGTTGCCTGATCTTCCTGCTGGCCGACAGTTCGATGCACGTGCACGTCTCGGAGATGCCGGCGGGCACCTACAAGAAGGCGCATCGCCATGGCCCCGGCTATCACGTGATGTGCGTGTCGGGGAGCGGCTTCTCACTGATGTGGCGCGAGGGTGAGCAGGATTTCACCCGCATCGACTGGAAGAACGGCGTGGTGTTTCCGCCGGCCGACCGGCAGTGGCACCAGCACTTCACGACGAGCCATGAGCCCGCGCGCTATCTGGCCACCGGCTTCGGAAGCCTGCGCTATCCCTTCACGCTGGCGCGGCGCCAGGAGATCCTCGGCGAAAAGGTCGCGTTCTCGACCAGCGTCAAGGAAGGCGGCGACCAGATCGAGTACGCCGACCAGGATCCGCGGATTCACCCGCTGTGGCTCGAGGAAATCCGCCGCCACGGCATCAAGTCGCAGATGGACCGCTTCTTCCCGCAGGGCCGCTAGTGCGTGGTCACGGCCGGATCGATGTCCCCGCTTCGATAGGGGCGACTTTGCGCTGCGGCCTTACCGACGTCGTGAGCCCTTGGGTTGCTCCTGGCGATGAACTCCTCGAGGAAGTCCAGGAACAGGGTGACGCGTGGCGGCGTGAATTTGGAGCGCGGATACGCGGCGGTGATGGTGCGGATGTCGTACACGCAATTGTCGAACAGGACACGCAGCTCGCCCTGCTTGACGTTGGACTCGACGTGGTAGTCGGGCAGGCGCCCGATGCCGACTCCGCGCAGCACGGCGTCGTGCAGGGCGAGGCTGTCGTTCATGCGCAGGTTGCCGCGGACCTTTACCGTCGTCTCCTTGGCCCCATCGCGGAACTTCCACTCGTTCGGCCGGATCTGCTTGTCGTTGATCAGGCAATTGAAGCGGGCGAGATCGCCGGAGCGCATCGGCACGCCCGCGGCCTTCAGGTAGGAATCGGACGCGCAGATCAGAAAGCGCACGGGCCGAAGCGTGCGGCAGGCGACTTTCTTCTCGCGGGATGTCGGGCGATGAATCATGACGATGTCGTAACCGCTGTCGATCACGCGCGAGGGCACCTCGGCCATCGCCACATTGAAGGAGATGTCGGGGTACTTCGCCGCGAACGAGCGAATGGCGGGTCCGAGGACCTTGATTGCGACGCTGAGGGTGGCCTGGATGTTGATGACGCCCTTGAAGGCGTCGCTTTGCTCGGCCGCCATCTCCTTGGCCGATTTGATGCTCGCCAGCGCGGCGGCGCAGCGGGCGTAGAAATCGGCGCCGGCGTCGGTCAGGGACAAACGGCGGGTGGACCGCCGCAGGAGAAGGACGCCCATGTCCTCCTCGAGCAGGCTGATCAGCTTGCTCACGACCGAAGCGGACACACGGAGGTCCTTGGCAGCGGCATGGAAGCTGCTCTGCTCGACGACCTTGACGAAAGCCATAACGCGATCGAGATCCTTCACGTCCTTACCCATGTGTGATCGGTCCACGCCTCGACATCATCCGGTGCGCACGGGCACGTCGAGCGATGTGGGGCCATGTCCGAGTGCTGTCTCGGGAACGGGCCGTCTGCGCGGCCTTGTCCTAACCGTATGCCGTGGGCGGCCCGTTTGCCAAGAGCCGAGGGATTCCAGCGATTTGAACTACCTTTTTAACGCGTCGCGTACCGCCTCACCGCGCCACACGAGGATTGAACCCCAATGCAACAGAAGCCCTGTCTGACACGCGAAGATGCCGACCGCATGCTGCAGGCCGCCCGGAATGCGGCCACAACGGGTGGCTTTCGCGTCTCGATCGCCATCGTTGACGCGGCGGGAGATCTGCTCGCCTTCAGCCGCCTCGACGGCGCGATCGGCCCGAGTTGCTCCGTGGCGATTCATAAGGCGCGCACCGCGGCATTGTGGAAGCGGGATACGCTGTATTGGGAAAAGCGTGTGGCGGAGAAGCCGACGTATGCCGCGCTTCCCGACAACTTCGCGGTCGAGGGCGGTGTTCCGGTCGAATTCGAAGGGCACTGCGTCGGCGGGATCGGTGTTTCGGGAGCGCGCACCGACGATGATGCGCGTATCGCAGCGGCCGGAGCGGCTCGAGTGAAGGAATGACCCGCCCGGCGGAGTGGGCTTCATCCCGACAACCTGTCAGGGCTTCTGCCCGTTATGAAAGGGCTGCAGGTGGTCCCAGGGCTTGGCGGTCTCGAGCTCGGTCGCCGGCACCTGCTCCTTTTGCGGCGACTGCGGGTTGCGGGAAATGGTGGTGCCGAACGTGTCGCTGTCGGGCGCGCTGCTGATGCTCTGGATGTAGGACACGAGCTCCCAGATCACGTTTTCCGGCAGCATGCCGCCCCAGGCCGGCATTCCGTTGGGCCGACCCTGATAGATCGAGAGGAAGATGTTCGCCGGCGTGGAGCGGTAGATCCATTTCTTGTCGCTGAGCGCGGGTCCCATGCCGCCGCCGCCGTTGTCGCCGTGGCAGCCGACGCAGTTGAAGGCGCGGAAGTGCTTCATGCCGCGCTCGGCGGCTCCGGGATCGCCGGCGAACGGATTCTTGATGTCGGGCACGTCCTCGGCCGGGCCGCCGGCGGGAATACCTGTCACCGGGACTTGAAGAAGCTCCGACGCCGTCGCGCTGTACTGGGTCGGCGCTCCTTTGCTCGCCGGTCCCTGCCGGCTCTGCGCACTCGCTAACCCCGGCAGCGCTGCAAGGATAATCGCCACGAGCAGAAAACTTCGCTCAGCGCGCATGATCGCCCTCCGATGGATTAGCGGCGCGCGATTGCGGCGGAGGCAGCGCAAAGACGAAGAGCTCACCTCCGGCGGCGGAGTAGGTCGGCAAGTCCTGGGTCGCCCCGACCATGCCCGCGGCGGCCGTGCGGACGCGCGGATCGAGCTCGGCGTTTGCGATCGCGCCGGGCCAGCCACCGATGCCGGCGAGGATGGCCACGTACTGCGTTCCGTCGCTGCCCTGGTACGTCACCGGCTGTCCGACGATGCCGGAGCCGGTGCGGAACTTCCAGAGCACCGAGCCGGTCTGGGCGTCGACCGCCTTGAACCAGCGATCGAGCGTCCCGTAAAACGCGACATCTCCGCCTGTCACCAGCGCGCCGCTCCACACCGGCAGATTTTCGCGTATTTCCCATGCCTTCTGCTTCTTGACGGGATCCCACGCCATGAATGCGCCGCGGTAGCCGCCTTCACCGGCATACATGTCGGCGGTGGCGCCGACATACGGCGAACCGGCGATGTAGCCGACGTCGCCGATTTTCCAGTCCATGCAGAGATGCTGGTGCGGGACGTAGATGAGCTTGGTGCGCGGCGACCACGCCGACGGCTGCCAGTCCTTTGCTCCCGGCGCGGGCGGGCAGATCTCGCGAATGGTCTTGCCCGCGACCGGCGCCTTCTCTTCGTTGGGAATGACCTGTCCGGTCTTGAGGTCGACGCCCTTGTAGACGTTCATCGTGTCGAACGCATCCGCCGACAGCACCTCGCCGGTGGCCCGGTCGATCACCCAGATGAAGCCGTCGCGCCCGACGTGGACGAGCGTCTTGCGCGGCGTGCCGCCAATGTCGAGGTCGAGCAGCAGGCTTTCGTTGATCTCGTCGTGGTCGAACGTGTCGTGGGGATTGAGCTGATCCGCCCAGCGGGCGTGCCCGGTGTCGGGCTTGCGCGCGAACAGCGTGTCGGTCCACAGGTTGTCGCCAGGCCGGACCGTCGCGTTCCACGGCGAGGGGTTCGCGGAGCCGTAGTAGACGAGGTCGAGCTCGGGGTCGTACTGCAGCCAGCCCCAAACCGAGCCACCGCCGATCTTCCACTGGTCGGGTGGCCAGGTCGAGACGCCGAGGTCCTTCTCCTTGTAGCGGTCGTAGAACGGCTGGAAATCGTCGCCGATCAGCACGTCTTTATCTGGCCCGGTGGAGTAGGCGCGCCAGGCGATCTTGCCAGTGTTCTCGTCGAGCGCCGCAAGCCAGCCGCGGATTCCGAACTCGGCGCCGCTGTTGCCGACCAGCACCTTTCCCTTCACGACCAGCGGCGCCATCGTCAGGGTCTCGCCCTTGCCGATGTCGCCGAGCTGGGTGACCCACAGCTCCTTGCCGGTCGCGGCGTCGAGCGCCACGGTGTGGACGTCGAGGGTGTTGAGGAAAATCTTGCCGTTGTCGTAGGCGAGCCCGCGATTGACCACGTCGCAGCAGGCGACACCCTGGGACGACGGATCGGTGTTCGGCTTGTAGGTCCACTTCAACTCGCCGCTGGTCGCATCGAGCGCGTAGACGTTGTTCGGGTATGAGCTCACCACGTACATCGTCCCGTTGACGATGATCGGCGCCGCTTCCTGGCCCTTGTTGGTGCCGAGCGAGAACGTCCAGGCGACCCGCAGATCGCCGACGTTGGCGCGGTTGATCTGCTCGAGCGGGCTGTAGCGGGTGTTGGCGTAGTCGCGCGGCGCCATCGGCCACTGCTTGGGATCCTGGCTGAGCGACGGCAGGTCCTGCGCGCCGGCGTGTGCAACGGCGAGGGCCGCTACGGTGGCGCAGATCGCGCCAATGTCACGGAGTCGAAAACGCATGTGCAGGCTCCTCATATCCGTGCGCTCACCGCAGCGTGTAGAGATAGGCGGCGATGTCGCGCGCCTGCTGGTCGTCCAGCCCGAGCGCGGGCATCACGTTGCCGGGAACGATCGCCTGCGGGTCCTTGATCCAGGCGATCAGGTTCTCGGGCGTGTTCGGCACCATGCCGGCGACGTAGAGACGAGCGCCAAAGCCGGTCAGGGGCGGCCCGACCACGCCGCGTGCGTCGGCGAGCCCGGGCACGACGTGGCAGCCGCCGCAGCCGACGCGGGCGACGAGGCTCTCGCCGCGCTTGGCATCACCGCCCGGAACCGGGCGGGCCGGAGACTTGCTGTCGTCGCAGCCGGTCAGCACGACCAGCGCCAGGACCATCGCCGTCGTGGCGAACGCTCGGCGACGCGCAACGTCGCGGCGGCGCGCCCGGCGCTCGGCTTCATCGAGCCAGCGCCAGAACACCCAGGCGGCTACGCCCACGTAGACGAAGCCCATCGGCACCCACATCAGGACGCCGGCGAGTTGCTGGTCTTCGAGCGGCGTCAGGCCCCAGCGCGCGGCACCGGTCGCGTGCACGGCGTAGATCGCCCGCGGCGCCAGCAGCATCAGCGCGCCGGGAAGGCCGCTCAGCACCGCCGCGGTGACGACGAAGACCAGCGTCGCGCCGTAGGACAGCCGCCGCGGCTCGGCTTCGAGCACAGTGGCCCAGTAGGCGAGCGAGGTGGCGACGAAGGTCAGGTGCTCGAGGGCATGGACCGCCGGACTCTCCACGGCCCAGCGGTAGGGGCCGGGCAGATGCCAGAACACGAAGGCGGTAACGAAGGCGATCCAGGCGCCAATCGGATTACGCGCCGCCGCTGTGATCAAGCCGAGAGAGCCGCGCCGCCATGAACGCAGCAGGCCGCGCCGGACGCGGACCGGAAGGCCCCACAGCAGGACGGCCGTGGGCCGGCACAGCACGAGCAACGGCGGCGCGACCAGGATCAGGACGAGGTGCTGGGCCATGTGCGCCGAGAACAGGTCGTCGGCGAGCGAATCCAGTGGTGACAGAAATGCGACGGCGATCGACGCGAGGGCAAGCACGAAGGCGGCGGCGCGCGCCCCGGCGACGGCATTGAAGCCACGACGCCTCAGCAGTGCCCAGGAGCCGGCGCCATAGAGCAACAACGCCACGGCAATCGGCACCACGATGCCCGGTTCCCATGTCGAGCCGGAACCTGCCACGTCGTGGGCGAAGGCTGGGTGCGGCAGCAGCGCGAGTGCGATCGCCGCGATCAGCGTCAGTGGCTGCATAGCGGCACCATGAGCAGCGAGATCGTGTCGAACGCCAGCAGGATGAAGAACGTGCCGCTGGAGAGCATTCCCCACAGGGCGAGGAATCGTCCCCGACCCGCCGCGATCTCGACGGTGTGCCCGGTTTCGCCATGGGGATGCGCGCGGGCCGTCGTCCACGCCCGGTACGCGGCGATGCCGGACGCGCCGGAGACGATGAGCGCGGCGATGTAGATCGCGATCAGCAGCGGAAACACCCAGCCGAGGCCCTCGGTGGTGCTGCGCGGTTCGTGCCCCGGGAAGCAGGAGACGCTGGCGACGCAGTAGGTGACGATGTGGGCGAGCGACCACGCCGCCGGCGCGGCGAGGAGCGCGAGCACGCCGCCGCGCGTTCCGGCGCGGCCGGGGCGAGGGGAATGCTGGACCGCGGCGTCGCTGGTCATCGCCTCACCCGATCCGTGGCGTGATGTAGAAGGTGAAGAACACCGCCAGCCAGACGACGTCGACGAAGTGCCAGTAGAGCGTGCCGGTCGAGATCGCGGCGTGGCGGACGGCGTTGAAGCAGCCCAGCGCCGACCACAGCGCCATCACCAGCAGCACGACCAGCCCGACCGCGACGTGGGCCATGTGGAAGCCGGTGATGGTGAAATAGAGCGATCCGAAGACGCCGCTCGAGAAGCTGAATGTCTTGTGTGACCACTCGAGAAACTGGACGCCGACGAAGATGGCGCCGAGCACGAAGGCGATCAGCAGCGCGAGCGCGAGGCGCCTGGAGCGTCCGCGACGGATGCCCTGTTCGCCCCACCACACGACGCCGCTGCTGGCGAGCAGGACGATGGTGTTGGGCAGCGCCAGCTTCATCTCGGGCGGTCCGCCCGGCGGCCACGGCGCGGAATGCGGCTGGATCGCGAAGAAGTAATAGCTGAACAGCAGGTAGGCGAAGATCGCCGCCTCGGTGGCGACGATGAACAGCATTGCCCACCAGCCGGTGGCGCGGCGGCCGATGCTGCCGACTGGCAATGGCACGCGTTCGAGGGAGACGTCGGTCATCAGGCGGTCTCCGCGGTCTGGCCGAGTGCCGCGCGCGGCCACAGCCAGGCGACGGCGATGACGGCGCCGGCGACGAGAGCGGCGACGACCAGCCACCAGGTGAGCGCCGCCATGCCGACGAACAGCGCCGTCAGGCACAGCGACAGCAGGAAGGGCAGCACGGTGTCGTGCGGCATCTTGAGGATGACGTCGGGCTCGGCGTCGAGCGCGGTGACGGCGATCGCCTCCTTGTCGTTGTCGAGCTCGGCGCCGGTACGGATCGAGGACTCGCAGGTCGACTCGTTGAGCCGGTCCTCCCATAGCGGGTGGCGGCTCGCCACCGTCGGAATGACGACGAAGTTGTAGGGCGGCGGCGGCGACGGCGTCGCCCATTCGAGCGTCGGCGCGTCCCACGGGTTCGGCCCGGCGACGCGCCCGCGCCGCAGGCTGATCGCGATGTTGGCGATCAGCAGCGCGACGCCGATCGCGAACAGGAAGGCGCCGATGCTGATGATCATGTTGTTGGTGTTCCATCCGTAGTCGGTCGGATAGGTGTAGATGCGCCGCGGCATCCCGAGCAGGCCGACGATGTGCATCGGGAAGAACGCGAGGTTGAAGCCGATGAACATCGTCCAGAAGTTCCAGCGCCCGAGCCGCTCGCTCAGCATCCGGCCCGTCATCTTCGGGAACCAGAAGTAGAGCGCGCCGACCACCGGGAAGACGTTGATGCCGATCAGCACGTAGTGGAGGTGGGCGACGCCGAAGTAGGTGTCGGTGAGCTGCCAGTCGACCGGGACCGATGCCGTCATGAAGCCCGACACGCCGCCGATGACGAACAGGACGATGAAGCTGGCGTAGAACATGAACGCCGAGGTGAAGACGACGCGGCCGGTCCAGATCGTCGCCGTCCACGCAAATACAGAGACCGCGCTCGGGATGACGATGACGAGCGACGCGGCGCTGAAGAACGATAGGCCGAGATTGGGCAGGCCGGTCGCGAACATGTGGTGCACCCACACGCCGAAGCCGATCACCATGGTGATGACGGTCGCGAGCGCGACCGCGCTGTAGCCGACCAGCGGCCGGCGGCAGAACACCGGCAGGCCATCGGACACCATGCCCATGGCGGGGAGGACGATGGCGTAGACCCACGGGTGGCCGAAGATCCAGAACAGGTGCTGCCACAGCAGCGGCTGCCCCTCGGACGCCGCGTCGAAGAAATGCGTGCCGAGCCTGCGGTCCATCCACAGCATCAGGAACGCGAGGCTCACCGACGGCACCGCGAGGAGGTTGCCGGCCGAGGCGGTGAGCGTGCCCCAGATCAGGATCGGCAGCCGGTTGATCGACATGCCGGGTGCGCGGGCGCGCAGCGCGGTCACCATGAAATTGATGCCGCCGACCGTCGTCGAGATGCCGAACAGCACCATGCCCAACGCATAGATGTCGATGTTGAAGCCGGGATTGAACGTCGCCGAGGAGTACGGCGGGTAGTTGAACCAGCCGGCGTTCGGGCCCGCTCCGACGACGAAGCCCGCGTACATGAAGATGCCCGAGCACAGGTAGACCCAGTACGAGAGCGCGTTGAGCCGCGGCATCGCCATATCGCGCGAGCCGAGAATCAGCGGCCAGAGGTAGTTGCTGAATCCCGACAGGACCGGCATCGAATATAGGAAGATCATCGTCATGCCGTGCGTCGTGAACAGTTGGTCGTACTGCTCCGGTGTCAGCACGTGTTCATTCGGCTGCGCGAGCTGGACGCGCATGATCAGCGCCTCGATGCCTCCAAGGATCAGGAACACGAACGCAGTGACGATGTAGCGGATGCCGATCTCCTTGTGATCGACGGTGCCGAGCCAGCCGATCAGGCCGGGCCGCGTCTCCCACATGCGCTCGAGCTTGCGCGCGAACGACGACTCGTAGTCGTGGGCGGCGATGGTGGGAACGCGCTGATACTCGGCAAGCGACACGGGCGTCTCCTCAGTCGAGCGTCTGCAGGTAGGCTCCGATCTTCCCGAGCTCCGGTCCGGGCAATGCCAGGTACGGCATCTGGTTCCCGGGCTTGCTGCCCTGCGGATCGGCGACCCATCCGGCGAGATGCGCCGGAGTATTGGGGAGAGCGCCTGCGGCGAGAGCATCGCGATCCATCAGATGACTGAGATCTGGCCCGTAAATGCCGCCGGCGCCGGTGCCGCGGATCGCATGGCAGGCGCCGCAGCGGACCTGGAACAGACGCTGGCCCGAGGCGACGATGTCGTTGGCCGGCGACGGCGGTGCGGCGAGCTCGTGGTCCCACCAGCGCTGGAAGTCGTCTTCCGACTGCGCGATGACGGAGAACGCCATGTTGGCGTGCTGCACGCCGCAATACTCGGCGCAGCGCCCGGGGTACGAGCCGGGCTTGTCCGCCTCGATCCAGGTCTCGTTGGTCTGGCCCGGAATCACATCCATCTTTCCGCCGAGCGCCGGGACCCAGAACGAGTGGATCACGTCGTCGCTGCGCAGCCGGATGCGCACCGGCGTGTTCACCGGGATGTGGATTTCGTTCGCGGTGACGAAGACGCGGCTCGGCTTCTCCGCGTCGGTGTAGCGCACCTGCCACCACCACTGATGGCCGGTGACTTCCAGCGTGAGGCCCGCCTCGGTCGGCGGCGCCGCTACGCGGGCGAGCACGGCCATGGTCCAGATCAGCGAGCCGAGGAGCGCGATCGATGTCGCGGCGATGCCGATGACGATCCAGTTGACACCGCCGGCGGGATGATCGACGGGCAGGCGGCCGTCCGCATCGACGACGATTCTCGGCCGGCCGCGACGCAGCACCGCGAGGACCACCAGGACCGTCATGATCACCATCACCGCGACGGAGATCGCGAGCAATCCCCACGTCAGCGCCGTCACGGGATGCGCGCGTGGACCATATCCGGTGAGGTAACTCATCGGCGCGTCGGCGAGCGCCGGCGCGGTTGCGGCGACGAGCAACGTCAGGGCGACAGAGAGCATCCGTTCGGGGCGCGCTATTCTCATTCTCATCACCGACGGCAGGGCGAAAGTGTAGGAGAACGGCGCGACTCCGCAGGCGCCGGTTTCGTTAAAGCAGTAGAACGCACCGCGTCGGAACCTTTTGATCCCACGGGCGTTTTTTTGTTTCGGCCGGCGGAGGTGTGTCCCCGCGCATCTCGCCACTCGTCGGTTCATCTGCACATGAGGGATCCGTGCCTGAGGATCACGCGACGGCTCCGGGCCTTTACCGTCTCCCGATGCCAACACCTGAGGAAGCGGCGTATCTCGGCAAATTGTCGGGAGAGCCGCGAAGCTTGCCGGCGCACCGTCAGGTCATCTGCGACGGGCGGCCGTGCGACGAGATCTTCATCGTCCTTGAGGGCTGGCTCGCCGCATACAAGCAACTCCGTGACGGTGGGCGTCAAATTCTCGGATTGCGGATTCCCGGCGACTACGCCGGACTCGAATGCTTCGCTTATCGCGTCGCTCCGTACACCGTCGCTACGCTCACGTCCGCCCGGATCGCCGCGTTGTCGCGGGCCGATCTCGAGGGCGCGGTCGAGCGCTTTCCCCGCCTCGCGTCGATGCTGGTGCTGGCGTTCTCCTACAACAACGCGATGCTGCAGCAGTTCGCGATCAGCCTCGGTCGACGCGATGCGCTCGCGCGTGTCGCGCATCTGCTCACCGAGCTGACGCTTCGACTGCGCGCCATCGACAAGACGGAGTCGCCGATTCCGCTGACGCAACAGGACCTCGCCGACTGCACGGGCCTCACCACTCCGTACGTGAACCGTATCCTGAAGAAGTTGCGCGAGGACGGGATCGTCGAGCTGGAGCGCCACTCGCTGAGGGTGCGCGACGTCGACGCATTGGCCGAGGCGGCGGGCTTCCGGCCGGGGTATCTCGACGCCTTCCGGGCCAGTCCCGAGCAGTCCATCGGGCACGCGGCGGACCCGCGAGCCGTGCACGATTATCGCTAGTCGCGCGATGCGCGCTCGGGCTCGCCGAGCGAGGCGAAGTAATCGACCACCGCCGAGCGCTCCTCTGTCGACATCGCGCGGGCGATCTTTGCCATGATGCGCTCGTCGGCGCTGCCTTTGCGAACACCGCTGGCGAACAGCGCAAGCTGCTTGTCGAGGTACTCGTGTGGCTGACCGGTCAGGGCGGGCAGACCCGGGGTGCGATCGCGGGAGTCGAGGGCGTGACAGGAGACGCAGGCCGGCACGCGGCCGTTGCCGGTGCCGTGTTTCGCGATCCTCGCTCCGAGCGAGGTCGCGGACAGGACTGAGGTGTGCTTGGTCCCGCCGCGCGACTTCGCGCCGAAGTAATCCGCGAGCTGCTTTATGTCGTTGTCGCTGAGCCCGGCGGCGGCCCGCTGCATGTAGCCGCTGGCGCGGCCGCCGCCGCGGAAATCGCGCAGCGCGCTCGCGATGTATTGCGGCGACAGGCCGCCGATGTTCGGGAAGGCATTGTTTCGACCGTGCCCGTCCGTTCCATGACACGGCGCGCATCCCGCGGCGGCACTCGGCGGCGGCGCGGTGCCCGCGTTGAGGGTACTCAGCGGATTGTCGTCCTGGCCGACATCGTTTGACTTGCCGAATGCCAGGCGGGCGAAGGTTTCGGGCGACGTGGTCGGGGCGGCGACGAGGAACGCGACCATGTCCCACACCTCATCGTCGCGGTCCTGGGCGGGCCACCCCGGCATGGCCGTCATCTTGACGCCGTTCTTGACGATCCAGAACAGCTCGCGCGGCGACCAGTTGGCGAACACGGAATAGGGCGGCGGAGGCGGCTCTGCGCTGCGCTCGATCGCCGATGGAGCCGCGCCCGGCGCCCCATGGCAAGGCGCGCATCCGTAGCGAAAATGCGCGGCGCCTCTGACCAGCATCGCCTCATTGAACCTCGGCGGATCGCCTACCTCGGCCGCCTGACGCGCGACCGAATGTCGCATCGTGGTGTGGAGCAGCCATGCGGTCGGACGCAGATGCTGCGCCGTCGCCGCCACGTCGTAGAGACCGCCGAATACGAGCGCGGCGGCGACGGCGAGGGCGAGGGCGCCTTCGATGAACAGGGTGATGATGACCGTCTTGAGCGGCGTGGGCATTTCCGGGACCCGCGGAGCGAACCGTTACGATGTTCAATGCTTTTCGGCGGCATCGGTTGCACGTGACAGCCGAGAAGAAATGTACGGCATGGATCGGGCCGAGAAGTGCGGCGGTGCGTCGGTCCGCTTGGGGCGGCCCCTGAACGGCTCTTGAACAACTTGAACAAGAAGTCGCCGGAGCGGGTTCGGACGCACCGCCGTGTCGCACATGAGACGGACACGAAGCCGTGACATGCGCCCGAACGGTATCGATCCAATGCGCGACGCGGAAGGTTACGAAGCATTAAGTGGTTTACAAACCGAACCTGGAACGGGCGTTTCACCGCCGCGTTCTTTGTCCGAATTGGCGCTCAGGTCGATTGCTCAAGCGCGATTGCCCATGTGCGATCACTCGATGCGATGGCGCTCCTAAGGACGAAGCAATGGCGAAGCACGATATCAGCCGGCGTTCGGTTCTCTCATCCACGGCACTCTTCGGGACATGGTTCGCGCTCGAGCCGATCGCCAAAGCGGAAGCCCATGTCTATTCGCGCGAGCAGCCATGGACCGAGGAGCATGAGGACCCGCCACATGGTGCCTCGCCCGGCCCGTACCAGTTCTTTACCGCGGATGAAGCGGCGTTCGTCGATGCCGCCGTCGCACGCATGATTCCCAACGACGACCTCGGGCCCGGAGCGAAGGAAGCCGGTGTAACGACGTTCCTCGACCGCCAGCTCGTGGGCCCGTATGGGCGCGCCCAGACCTGGTACATGCAGGGACCGTGGGAGAAGGGCGAGAAGACGCAGGGGTATCAGTATCGCCTGACGCCCGCGCAACTTTACCGCACGGCGATCAAAGCGATCGACGATCACTGTCGCGAGACATTCGGTGGCAAGGCGTTCCGCGATCTCTCGATCGATCAGCAGGACGACCTGCTGCAGAAGATCGATAAGGAGGACATGAAGCTGCAGAACATCAGCGGCATGTCCTTCATGACGTTCTTCATGCGCAACGTCGTCGAAGGTTTCTTCTCCGACCCAATCTACGGCGGCAATCGCGACATGGTGGGCTGGAAGATGATCGGCTTCCCCGGCGCCCATTACGACTATCGCGACTACGTCAGCAAGCACAACCAGGACCTGAAAATAAAGCCAGTCGGCCTCAAGGGTCGGCCGGATTGGAAACCCTGAGCCCGCGAAAAGGAGACTGCGGATGGCGTCACGCATGCAACCGGTGGACGTGGTTATCGTCGGCTTCGGTCTGACCTCGGCGATCCTTGCCCACGAGTTGACGGAGGCCGGGCTCCGCGTGGTCGCTCTGGAGCGCGGCGGCTGGCGCGATACATCGACCGAGTTCAACATCTCCTACGCCCAGGACGAGCTTCGCTACTACTGGCGCCGCGAGCTGTTCCAGGAGCCTGCGCGCGAGACCATCACGTTCCGCAACAAGATGAGTGAGACGGCCCTGCCGATGCGGCATCTCGGGTCGTTTCTGCCGGCGACCGGAGTCGGCGGCGCGACCATTCACTGGAACGGTCAGACCTGGCGCTTCCTGCCGACGGATTTCGTCGCGCACAGTCACAATACCCAGCGCTACGGCGCGAAGGTGATCCCCGACGGCATGACGATTCAGGATTGGGGTGTCACTTACGACGACCTCGAGCCCCACTACGACAAGTTCGAATACCTCTACGGGATCTCGGGCAAGGCGGGAAATCTCAAGGGCCAGATCCAGGAGGGCGGCAATCCGTTCGAGGGACCGCGCCAGCGCGAGTACCCCAATCCGCCGATGGAGATGACCTACGGCCCGACGCTGTTCGGGAAAGCGGCCAAGGAGATCGGCTATCGTCCATTCACCGCGCCCTCGGCCAATATGCCGCGGGCCTACACCAACCCGCTCGGCGTCCGCATGGGGCCATGCACGTACTGCGGCTTCTGCGAGAAGTACGCCTGCGCCAACTACTCGAAGTCGAGCCCGCAGACGACGATCAATCCGGTGCTGATGCAGAAGGAGAACTTCGAGCTCCGCACCGACAGCGAGGTGCTCAAGGTCAATCTCGATTCCTCGGGCAAGCGGGCGACCGGCGTCACCTACGTCGACACGAGCGGCGAGGAGTATGAGCAGCCGGCCGAGATCGTCGCGATCTGCGCGTTCGCCTACCACAATGCCCGTCTGATGCTCCTCTCGGGCATCGGCAAGCCCTACGATCCGCAAAGCGGGCAGGGCGCGGTGGGGAAGAACTACGCCTATCAGATCGTTTCCAGTGTCAACGTCTTCTTCGACAAGGACCAGATCTTCAATCCGTTCGTCGGTGCCGGCGCGCTCGGCGTCATCGTCGACGAGTTCAACGGCGACAACTTCGATCACAGCGGCCTCGGTTTCATCGGCGGCGGCTATCTCGCCTGCTGGAACACCAACGGGCGGCCGATCGAGACCCATCCCGTTCCGAAGGACACCCCGAAATGGGGAGCCAAGTGGAAGCGCGCGGTCGCCGATAGCTATCAGCACACGATCAGCCTGGCGACGCATGGGGCGGTGATGAGCCACCGCGACAATTATCTGGATCTCGATCCGACTTACCGCGACGTGCACGGCCGGCCGCTGATGCGCCTGACGTTCGACTTCAAGGACAACGAACACAAGATGTCCGACTACCTCACCGATCGCGCCACCGACATCGCCAAGGCGATGAAGCCGCGCGAGGTCCATGAAAAGAAGCGTGAGGGCTCGTACTCGATCGTGCCGTACCAGACGACGCACAACACCGGCGGCGCGATCATGGGCAGCGATCCGAAGACGAGCGCGGTCAACCGCTACCTGCAGAGCTGGGATGTATCGAATGTGTTCGTGGTCGGATCGTCCGCATTCCCGCAGAACCCGGGGTACAACCCGACCGGCACGGTCGGCGCGCTGGCCTACTGGTCGGTCGACGCGATCGTCAAAAAGTACCTCAAGAATCCAGGACCACTCGTGTGATGGATATTCGAGCCGCTATCGCTGTCGCCTTCGGCCTGGCGCTCTGCGGGACGCTGTCGTCGCGCGCCAGCGCCGATGAATCATACTCGCAGGTCGAGCGCGGAAAATACCTCGTCGACGCCGGAGACTGCGCGGCATGCCATACCTCCGACGATTCGAAGCCGTTCGCCGGCGGCCGTCCGATCGAGACGCCGTTCGGCGTGCTCTATACGTCGAACATCACTCCGAACCGCAGGTCTGGGATCGGCGCCTGGACCGATGACGAATTCTACAAGGCGATGCACGAAGGGATCGGCCGCGGCGGCAAGAAGTTGTACCCGGCGTTCCCGTATCCCTATTTCACGCATCTTTCCCACGAAGACGTCGGCGCCATCCGGGCCTATCTCACGACGATCGCACCGGTGGACAACTCGCCGCCGCCGAACCGTCTGGAGTGGCCGCTCAATTATCGCTTCATGATGACCGGCTGGAACACGCTGTTCTTCAAGGACGGCGAATACAAAAAGAATCCCGACAAGACTCCCGAGTGGAATCGCGGCGCCTATCTGGTCGAGGGCGCGGAGCATTGCGGGGCCTGCCATACGGCGAAGAACATGTTCGGCGCCGACAAGACAGACCATCGCTTCGAGGGCGGCAACCTCCAGCACTGGTTCGCGCCCAAGCTGGTCAACGATCGTCCTGACGGCATCGGTACCTGGAGCGCCGACGAGATCGTCCAGTACTTGAAGACGGGGCGCAACGCGAAGAGCGGCGCGACCGGCCCGATGGCCGAGGTGGTGAAAAATTCGACCTCGAAGCTGAAAGACGGCGACCTCCACGCGATCGCCGCCTATCTCAAGGATCTTCCCGGCACCGGCGAGCAGCGCTCGGCGAGCAAGACCGACGACAAGGTCGTCGCCGCCGGAAAGGACATCTACGATGCGTCGTGCAGCGCATGTCACAAGTCGTCGGGTGAGGGCGTGCCGTTCATGTTCTCGCCCCTGAAGGCGAGCGCCGCCGTGCAGTCGGGCGATCCGACGACGGTCATCCGCATGGTGTTGGGCGGTGCGCGGACCCAGGTGACGAAGGACGAGCCGACACCGTCGACGATGCCGGCATACGCGTGGAAGCTGTCGGACGATGAAATCGCCGCGGTCGTCACCTACATCCGCAACGCGTGGGGGAACTCCGCGTCGTCCGTCTCGGCGAGCGACGTGAAGGACGTCCGCGAGGACATCCGCAAGGACGTGACCGCGTCGTCGGCACAATGAGCGAGCGGGCGACTCCCTCTCCCCTCGGGGAGAGGGAGGGGTGAGGAGGAGTTTTTCTCGTCATTCCCGCAGGAATTCCCACAGTTCCGTGGTTGTCGTCATGCCCGTGCCCCTCTTTTCAAACGGACCGCGCGAGCGCGGTGCTAAGGGGGCGCCTTAGGCCGCGCGCTGCGCGGCCGTCAACAAAAGAGGGGCCACGAGTTTCTTGCACCCTCTCCCCCGTGGGGAGAGGGTGACGAGGGAGGCGCCCCTTTCTTCATACGGACCGCGCGAGCGCGGTCCTAAGCCGACCGAGTCGGGTGAGGGGTGCTGAATCGAAAGGGGCATCCCCATCTTTCCACAGCCCCCTTGTGCGGGGTTTTGCGCGCGCGCATGGTGCGCGCGTCGCGACAAGCGGCCGGGAGCTATTAGGCCTAGCGCCCCGTCGAGTGAAGCGATGAAACCGCGAGAGGCCCCCGACAACTGGGACACCATCCGGTGGATGATTGAGAGGCAACGGCGCTTCCCCTTCGGGTCGCGAC
>DATJIG010000034.1:0-5868 GCA_035493495.1 Alphaproteobacteria bacterium | reverse complement strand
GCCGCGCGCTCGAAGCGCTCGGCGATCTCCGCACGTGCCTGCGCTACGCCGCCGACCTCGGCAATGTCCAGACGGTCGAGGGTGCCGATCCCTTCCATGAGATCGGCGCGCTCTACGAGCTGAGTCTAAAGGACGAGGCGCCGCCGGTCCTGGTGTTCGACGGCATCAGGGGATTCCCGAAGGGCTACCGCGTCGCCGTCAACGTGCGCTCGTCGAAGGTGTTCGACACCGGCGCCGAGGGCCTCGAGCTCGTGCAGAGCTACCGCAAGCACCGCCGCAAGACCTCGAAGCCGATCCCGCCGACCATGGTGACGACCGGTCCGGTGATGGAAAACGTACGCGAAGGCGCCGCCATCGACGCGCGGGCGTTCCCGGCGCCGAAGTGGCACGAGCAGGACGGCGGCCACTACATCGGCACCGAATGCCTCGTCATCACGAGGGATCCCGACAGCGACTGGGTCAACATCGGCACCTATCGCGTCATGGTCCACGACGACAAGACGCTGATCGCATTCATCGAACACGGCAAGCACGGCGACGTCATCCGCCGCAAGTACTGGGACCGCGGCCAGCCGTGCCCGATGGTGATCTCGGTCGGCCAGGCGCCGGTGCTCGGCGCCGTCGCCGCATCGACACCGGGATCGGGTCAGTCGGAATACGACGTCGCCGGCAGTCGCCTCGGCAAGCCGATCGAGGTGATCGCGGGCAAGCACACCGGCATTCCGTTCCCGGCCCACGCCGAGATCGTGTTCGAGGGCTTCTCGCCGCCGCCGTCCGAGGCGTCGGCGCCGGAGGGTCCGTTCGGCGAATGGCCCGGCTACTACGCGTCGAACTCGCGCCCCGAGCCGATCGTGCAGCTCAAGGCGGTCTACCATCGCAACGACCCGATCATCGTCGGCGCGCCGCCGATGAAGCCGACGCTGCCGGGGTTCTGGTACGGCACCGGCGGCTCGTCGCACTTTCGCGCCGCGGCGTTGTGGGACGAGCTTGAAGCGGCGGGCGTGCCCGGTGTCACCGGCGTCTGGAAAATCCCGGGTGCGGGACCGCGCTTCATCAATGTGGTGTCGATCAAGCAGCTTCACCCCGGTCACGCCAAGATGGCGGGGCTGGTGGCGCTTGGCTGCGGCTCGAACGCCTATCTCGGCCGCGCCGTCATCGTCGTCGACGACGACATCGACATCACCAAGCCCGCCGAGGTGATGTGGGCGGTCGCCACGCGCTGGGACCCGAAGACCGCAACCGACATCATCGACGGCTGCTGGACCGGCTACATCGACCCGCGCCTGTCCGCCGACAAGCGTGACGCCAGCGACATGACCAACAGCCGCATCATCATCTACGCGACGCGGCCGTATCACTGGAAAGACGCGTTCCCCAAGGTCAACACCGTCTCGCGCGCGTATGCGGACGAGGTGCGGGCCAAGTGGAAAGGCAAGCTCAAGTTCCTGGGCTGAGATGGGGCTGAAGGACGACGCCATGGACGCACAGATTCGCTCCGCCAAGCCGCTCGACAAGCCGAAGCGCCCGTCGGCCAAGAGTCTCACGCGCGGCAACTCGACGATCCTGATCGGCGCGCAGCTACTCAACGTCGTCGCCCAGTTCAACGGGCCGGCGTCGCTCACCAGCATCGCGCACGCGGCGAAGATGTCGCCGAGCCGAACGTATCGCTACCTGCGTGGCCTGTGCGACAGCGGCCTCCTCGAGCAGAACGAGCCGTCAGGCCTCTACGACCTCGGGCCGCAGATCCTGAGCCTCGGACTCAAGGCCATCGGTCGTCTCGACCCGGTGCGGCAAGCGATCGGTGTGATGGCCGATCTGACCAACGCCACAGGCCTGGTGTCGGTGCTGAACGTGTGGGGCTCCCACGGCGCGACCGCAATCCGCTGCGAGCACGGTAACCTTGCGGCGCCGATCCGTATCCGCGAAGGCATCACGCTGTCGATGTTGCAGACGGCCGCGGGCAAGGTGTTTCTCGCCTATCTGCCGGAAAGCCAGACACACGCGGTGCTGGCGCGTGAGCTCGCCGAACGCAATGCGTCGGCCGAGGACTCGGCGCGAATCGGTCCCGCGGAGATCGTCCAGCTCAAGGATGAGGTGCGCCGCGCCGGCATGGCCCGCAGCCTCGGCACCCAGAACCCCACCTACGCGAGCCTGTCCGCGCCGGTGTTCGATCGCGACGGACACCTGCAGCTTGCGCTGTCGGTGATCGGCGTGAAGGGCGCCTTCGATGCGTCGGTACGCGGCGAGCCCGCGTCGAAGCTCCGCGCCGTCGCCAGCGAATTATCGCAGAAGCTGGGCGCCGCGCCGGCGAAGGCCTAGGCCTAAGTCCCGATTACCGCCAATGAAAAACGCCGCGACAGTGCCGCGGCATTTTTGCACCAGCCTCTGAGGCTGAATCTCAAATATCCGCGCGCTGGCCGATGAAGTCAGCCTTCGTCAGCGGCACACCGCAGTGGCGCAGGATGTCGTAGGCGGTCGTGCAGTGGAAAAAGACCTGCGGGTAGATTTGCGTCATCAGGAACTGGCGGCCCGGCATAGTGCGCTCGCCGATCGTCACCGCGCGGTCCTCGCTGCCCTCGAACTGCTCCGGCTTCAACGTGTTGAAGAAGTCGATCGCCTTGGCGATGCGCGGCTTGAGCTCTTCGTACTTCGTTTCGACGTTCTTGATCTCCGGAGCCGGAACGTTCGCAAGGCCAGCGGACATGCGGACGGCGTGGCTCGTCGCCTGCTGCACCTGGCGGATCAGACTGAACATGTCGGGGTAGAGCCGCATGTTGGCCAGGAACGCGAGATCGATCTTATTCTGCGCCGCATGCGCAGCGCCCTTGTCGAGCACGTTCGAGAGCGCGGAGAGCATCTGCGTGAAGATCGGAACCGAGAGCTTGTACATCGAGACGGACATCGTTTTCCCCTGAGCGAGGTTGATGAAGAGCGCGGTTGGTGACGAGAACGCGGCCGGCCGACGCACGCGACGGCGCGCGACCGGTTGCGCGAAACGAAACTGAACGAGGGCGCTTAGGCCTTCTCGAGAATCCGATCCTTGCGCGGCCGGAAGGCGTAACGCTGGATCTTGTCGAGGTCGCAGCCGGTGATGCGGATTACCCAGGCCTTCTCGGGATGCGACGTCGAGTGGATCATGCCGGAGCCGTAGGCGCGGGTCTGGCCGGGGCCGATCCGATAGGCGTCGGCCTTCTCCAGCACCACCGCCTCCTCGCTCTCGGGATTGACGCGCTTCCACTCGGCCATGTCGGTGTAGCCGCGGGCATTGCCGTAAATCGCCCACGACGCGCCATGGCTGTGCGGGTTGCCGCCCTTGCCCGCCTGCTGAATGTGGGCCAACACGTAGGCGTCGGTCTCCGCGTCGTGCCACAGCACGCGCTTGCCCGGCGGCATGTCGTCGTCGAACGTCGCCTTCACGAACTCCGGGTTCGTGAGCAGGCTCTTCAGCTTGTCGGCCACCGCCGGCAGGCCCTTCTGGCCTTCGGCCGTGATGATCCGGTGCAGATCGGAGCAGAACTCGTCCAAGCCGTAAGCCATTGGTGCCTCCCGTTGTGTGCGCCAATGATCCGCCCCGGTCCAGCCGCGCGCAAGAGCCAGTTGTCGGCCCGCCGGGGTCACGTGATAATACCGCCCATAAAATACAAAAAATCGCTCCCATCGGGAGCGTCAGGGAGGACGGTGTGGCGTCGAGGTGGTTACCCACCCTTGCGGTGGCGCTCGCGTTCGTGTCCGGCGGTCCGGCCCATGCTGCCGGCGTCGACGATTTCTATCGCGGCAAGACCGTGACGCTGCAGATCGGTTACGCAGCCGGAGGCGGCTATGACGTCTATGCCCGCCAGCTCGCGCGCCACTACGGCCACTTCCTTCCCGGCCAGCCCGCGGTGGTGACACAGAACGTGCCGGGCGCCGGCAGCCTCAAGCTCGCCAACCAGATCTACAACGCGGCGCCGCGCGACGGCACGGTGATAGGCGCCATCGGTCGCGAGCAGGTGACGGCACAACTGTTCGGCGTCGCCGGCGTGCAGTTCGACGCGACGAAGGTCAACTGGGTCGGCAACATGGACCGCGCCGCGAGCCTGTGCGTCGCGTGGCATACCGCGCCGTTCCAGCGCATCGAAGACGTGCTCCAGCAGGAGATGGCGGTCGGCGGCACCGGTCCGGCATCGACCACCGTCGTCCTGCCGACGGCGCTCAACCAGTTGCTCGGCTACAAGTTCAAGATCATCTCCGGCTACCCCGGAGGCGGCGACATAACGCTGGCACTCGAGCGCGGCGAAGTCCAGGGCCGCTGCAGCTGGTCCTACGCCAGCATCCTGAGCACACGCCCCGACTGGCTGCGCGACGGCAAGATCCGCCCGCTCGCCGCGTCGGCATCCGCGCGCCTGCCGGAGCTTCCCGACGTGCGCACGGTGATCGAGCTCGCCGAGCGCGAGCAGGACAAGCAGGTGCTGCGGCTGATCCTCGCCGGCGACGAGATCGCGCGACCGTTCATGGCGCCGCCCGAGGTGCCGCCCGATCGTCTGAAGGCATTGCGCGATGCGTTCTCGGCCACCGTGCGCGATCCGCAGTTCCTCGCCGAGGCACGCCAGCAGAAGCTCGAGCTCGACCCGATGGACTGGGCCGAGATGACCGACACGATCCGCACGGTGTACGCCACGCCGCAACCGGTCGTCGCCGCGACGATGAAAATGCTTCAGAGCACCGGACGTTGACGAAAGGGTCCCCGATGAAAGCCCGCATCCGTTACCTCGCCTATCTCAGCGACAACCCCGACGAGCTCGCCGGCTTCTACGCGCGCCACCTCGATCTCGATGAGCTCGGGCGCACGCCCGAGGGCGACGTGTCGGTATCGGACGGCTTCTACAACATCAGCTTCCTGAAGCGTCGGCCCGGGCTGCACGAGCCGCACAACGAGATCGGACTGCATCACATCGGCCTCGAGGTCGACAACCTCGACGAGGCGGTTCAGCGCTACCGCGCCCACAACGACAAATGGCCGGTGTGCGATGAACCGGGCGGCCTCGCCTTCGGCGAGAAGCGCGTCTACGACCCCGAAGGGAACCCGATCAGCCTGTCGTCCGGTTCGTTCGGCGTGCGCGAGCGCACCAACCGCGTGCCACGCCTTCGCCACATCGCCTTCAATGCGCTGTGGCCCGAGGGCGTCCTCAACTTCTACATGCTGGTGTTCGGCTTCCGCGAGCTGTCCGACAGCTTCAAGCGGCGCGAGCAGGGCCGCGGCAACCGCTTCGGCGGCGACGGCTGGACCAACCTCGCGATCCATCCCTTCTACAGCGACGTCGAGGGCCATGAGCCGCGCTACGGCGTCAATCACGTTGGCTTCCTGGTCGGCGACATCCAGCAGAAGCTCGAGGCCTTCGGCCGCGAGGTGCCGGTGTCGAAGCGCCCCGACTGGCGCCCGTACGCCGAGTTCCGGCTGCGCGACAAGGAAGGCAACGGCTTCGACCTCAGTCAGACGAAGGGCTGGGAGGTCGACCTCAACAAATGGGAACGCGCGGCCTGAGCCGCCCGGTCCACTGTCCGACAACGAGGAGCCCCATGGCGCGTCCCAAGCTCACCCTCGCCGTCTCGCACTACGACCGCTACGTACCGCTGATGGACGGCTCGGTCGCGCCGAAGGGCTTCGACCTCACGGTGCTTCACGTCGGCCAGTCCGAGGACGGACGCTACGGCCGCGACCGCCACGAGCGCATGATCCAGAAAGGCGAATTCGACGTCTGCGAGCTGTCGCTGTCGTCGTACCTCATGGCTCGCGCACGCAATCTGCCATTCACCGCGATCCCGGTGTTCCCGCGCCGCCTGTTCAGCCAGTCGCAGATCTGGATCAACGGCGCTCGCGGCATCCGCGAG
>DATJIG010000033.1:0-24025 GCA_035493495.1 Alphaproteobacteria bacterium | reverse complement strand
GGTCGGCGTCACCTGGCCGATCGTCTCCGGGCCGTGGGCGGTCTCGGTGCCGAACGACCAGTGGATGACCCCGCCGACGTTGCGCTCGGAGGTGTTGCGGCCCTCGAGCAACTCGTCGGGGTGCTTGAAGTACTTCGGGTTGGTCGCGGTGCCGGCCTCGTAGAGCCACCAGTAGCCGGGCTTTTTGTAGAGCGGCCAGGTCAGGGTCTGCATGCCGGGGTAGTTCAGCGCGTAGCGCATGAACTCGCCGTAGTAGCCGCCGCCGCGCACCGCCTTGATCTTGCCGTCGGCGAGTTCGATCTCCATGCGCGGGTGCGTGGCCACATGGTTGTTGGTGCTGGCGATGATGCCGCGCACCTCGACCTGCACCGGCTGCAGGTATTCCGATGCCAGGTCGGGGTAGCTCATCATGGTCATCGGCCATCGCCCCGACGACTGATTCGGGTACATGTAGAGATGGCCCTGGTTGTACACGCCCTTGGCCCAGGTCTGGGCGATGTCGGTCGTGACGTCGGCGGCGAGCGCGGTGCCCTCGGGATCGCTCGCCTCGAGGCGATCGACGAAGGGCAGGGCCTCGATCATCTTCGACTCGACCATCCGCCACACGTCCGACGGGAAGCTCGGCACGCGGCTCATCAGATCGAAGTGGCTGTTGTAGGTGTAGTTGCCGACGAACTTCTTGCCGTGCTGCGCCAGCATGACGCGGGTACGCGGCCGGCCGCCGCCGCGGAAGAAGATCTTGTCGACCTCGGGATGCGCGTCGAGCCATTTGAGCAGGCCCTCGCGCACCATGCGGTTGTAGTCCTTCGACAGCCGTGCGTCCTCGTCGCTGGCGAACTGGATCTGCGGGAACATCGCGGCGTACAGGCCGGGGTCGGCGTCCTTCAGCCCGGCCTTGGTCTTGTCGGGATCGGGCAGCGAGCGGAAGAACCACTCGGCCGGCTCCTGCTGGCCGTCGCCGACGGTGAACACCTGCCGCGCCTTCATGAAACGGACGACGGTCTCTTTCGGGATGCCGGCGGCCTCGTTTTCATAGAGCGTGATCGGAATGGCGCCACGCTCGGTGAAGGCGCGGCGGATTGCCTCCTGCACCGTCGGATTCGCATCGTAGGGGACGACCATCAGCACGCGCTCGCCTCGCTTGACGTAGCCGAGCGGCGTGCGCCCGCCGGTCTGGGCGACGGCGGCGCGCGCGCCGGGCATCATCTCCTCGATCGAGTTCGGCACCTTGAGCGAGGCCGGAAAGCGCGGCGGTGGATAGGGCTTGGACGAGCCGGGCCCGATCAGGCCGTACTCCTTGCGCCGCTCGGCGATCTTGTCGGGCGACCACGGCGCATAGATGTGTCCGCGATCCTGGCCGTCCGCCACGGCCAGTGCCTGGGCGAATGCCGCGTGTGGCGCGGTGAGTGCGACGATGAGAACCGCGGCGACAACGCCGCTGGACGAGCGCAACGCAGCACGCATGTGCACCTCCCCAGATCGAGTGCTTCCGGCTCAGTCCTTGAAGTACTTGTAGGTCCCGTCCTTGATGCTCTTCGACCACGCGACCCAGTACGCGCCGGGATCGCGGGCGTAGTCCTTGTTGTAGTCGCCCGGGACGTTGATGCCCGGCAGCGGCGGCACGTAGTCCTGCTTCAGCACTTCGTCGGGATCGCCGTAGCGGCTGGCGAGCGCCCGCACCTGCGGGTCGTCAAGTGCTGCGAGCCGTCCGTTCTCGATCAGCGTCAGCCACTGGTCGAGCTCGCGGATGCGGACTTGGTACGTCACCATGAGCGTGTGGTTGTGGCAGCAGTGCTCGAGCGGCACGTTGTTCTGCTCGCCGAATCCCTTGCGCAGCGGCGTGACCTTGCCGACGTCCTCGGGGCCGTGCTGGCTCTCGGTGCCGAACGACCAGTGGATGACGCCGCCGACATTTCGCTCCGACGAGTTGCGACCTTCGAGCAGCTCATCGGGGTGCTTGAAGTACTTCGGGTTGGTGGCGGTCCCCGCTTCGTAGAGCCAGAAATAGCCGGGCTTCTGGTAGAGCGGCCACGTCAGCGTCTGCATCCCGGGATAGGTGAGGGCGAGCCGCATGAACTCGCCGTACAGCCCGCCGCCGCGCACCTCCTTGATCTTGCCGCCGGCAAGCTCGATCTCCATCCGCGGATGGGTCGAGAGGTGGTTGTTGGTGCTGGCGATGATACCGCGCGCCTCAACCTGTACCGGCGGCAGGTACTCGGTCTCGAAATTGGGGTAGTTCACCAGCGAGTAGGGCCACCGTCCCGACGACTGGTTTGGGTACATGTAGAGATGCCCCTGCTGGTACACGCCCTTGGCCCATTGGCCGGAGATGGGAGCGCTGATGTCGGCGGCGATCACCAGGCCTTCGGGATCGCTCGCCTCGATACGGTCGACGTAAGCGAGCGACTCGATGGTCTTGGTCTCGATCAGGCGCCACACGTCCGATGGGAAGTCGGGCACGTGGCTCATCAGGTCGAAGTGGCTGTTGTAGGTATAGTTGCCGACGAACTTCCTGCTGTACTGGTTGAGGTAGGTGCGCGTGCGCGTGCGCCCGCCGGTGCGCCAGAACACCTTGTCGATCTCGGGATGGTCGTCGAGGTATTTGACGAGCCCTGCGCGCACCATGCGGTTGTAGTTGCGCGAGAGCTCGGACTCCTTCTCATCCTTGAACTTGAAGTCCGGGAACATCGCCTTGGACAGCTCGGGATCCTTGTCCTTGAGCCAGACCTTGGTCTTGTCGGGATCGGGCAGCGAGCGGAAGAACCACTCGGCCGGCTCCTGCTGACCGTCGCTGGCGGTGAACACCTGCTTCGCCTTCGAGAACGACGCGACGGCATCCTTGGTCACGCCCGCCGCCTCGTACTCGTAGAGGATCGTGACGGTGACGCCGCGCTCCTTGAACGCGCGGGCGATCGCATCCTGGACGAACGTGTTGGCATCGTAGGGAACGACGATCAGCACCTTCTCGCCGCGCTTGACGAGGCCGATGGGCGAGCGGCCGCTGGTCTGGGCGACGGCGGCCCGCGCGCCGGGCATCATGTCCTCGACCGAGTTCGGCGCCTTGAGCGAGGCGGGGAAGCGCGGCGCCGGATAGGGCTTCGACGGACCCGGTCCGATCAGGCCGAATTCCTTGCGCCGCTCGGCGAGCTTGTCGGGCGACCATGGCGCGAAAATGTGCGGCCGGTCGACGGTCTGCGACGGCGCCGCTGCCGGCGCCTGCTGTGCCGATGCCGGAGCATTGGCGATGCAGGCGGCGAGGATACCGGCGGCGAGGGCATGATACGGGCGCACGCGGAATTCACGCTTCATGACGACCTCCCTGTTGGGCGCTCTCTGGCGCCCTGATCACGGCGACGAAAGCGGGCTCAGGCGACGAACACGCCGTCGCGCATGCGGTACACGGTCGGAAACGCCTCGACGACCTTGGGGTCGTGACAGGCGACGATGACGGTCTTGCCCTGCTTCGCGGACAGCGAGACGAGCAGCTCGGTCACGATCTCGACGTTGGCGGTGTCGAGGTTGCCGGTCGGCTCGTCGGCGAGGATCAGCGGCGGATCGTTGACCAGCGCGAGGCAGATCGCGATGCGTTGCTGCTCGCCGCCCGACAGCTCCTCGGGACGCTTGTGGCCCTTTTCCTTGAGCCCGACGGTGGTCAGCAGCGCATCGGCGCGATCGTGCCGCTCGCTCGCCGGCACGTTGGCCAGCACCATGGGCAGCTCGAGATTGTCGCGTGCCGACAGCGTCGGGATCAGGTTGAAGAACTGGAAGACGAAACCGACGCGACGCAGGCGGTAATCCTCGAGCGCGCGCTCCGACATCGCGGTGACGTCCGAGTCGTGGACCATGATGCGTCCCGAGGTCGCGCGGTCCATGCCGCCGAGCAGGTTGAGGAGCGTCGTCTTGCCGCAGCCGCTCGGGCCCATGATGGCGATCGCCGAGCCCGTCGGCACGTCCCACGAGACGTTGCGCAGGGCGCTGACGGGGCCGGCGGCCGTGGTGTAGCTCTTGCCGAGGCTCTCGACGCGGATGGCGGTGGATGTCTGTTCGGGCTTGTTCATGGTCAGTTTTCCAACAGGCTTTCGCGGGCCGAGCGGCGGAAGATCCAGCGGCTGAAGCCATAGGCGATCGCCAGCAGCATGACGATCAGGAGGAGGGCGACCTCGGCGGTCTGCCACGACACCGCGAGGTGCGACGGCAGAAGGTTGAGGATGGTGAGGATCTGACGCAGTTCCCACACCAGACGCGTGATGCCGAAGCCGACGACGAGGGCGACCAGTGCGCCGAGCACGAGGCCGACCAGCGACGGCGCGAACAGGCCCGGCGCCGAGAATGCGAGCAGCGCGCGTGGTCCGCAGCCGCGGATGCGCAGCAGCGCCAGCGTGCGCCGGTCCTCGGCGTGGTTCGAGAGCGCCACGGCGACGATGCCGATGATCGACAGCAGCAGTCCGCCGATTAGGTAGATCTCGAAATTCTGACGGGCGAGATAGATGTACATGTCGCTGCCGAGGCGCGCCGTCTCCTCGGCGACATCGCGGATCTCGATCGGCGCCACCGGCATCGCCGTGCGCACCACCTCATGGAGCGTCGCCGGGGTCACGCCGGGGCGCGGGCGGACGACGGCCACCGCGCGGGGCAGCAGCACGTCGAGGTTGTTGAACCACGGATTGTCGCCGGCGCCGACCAGATAGGCGTTCGCGCCGAACAGGTGGTTGAGGTAATCGACGCGCGCCGCGACGAAGCTCTGACGGTCATTGACGGTCTTGAGCGGCATGCCGGGCAGGTAGTGCAGCACGCCGCCGACCGTCACCACCTGCATCGACTTGTCGACGTTGCGGCCGACCGGCATGCGCATGCCGGGATCGCGTTTGTAGAACAGGTGCACGGGTCGGGATACCAGAACCTGATTCTCGTCGGTGCTGCGGATCACCTCGGTGAACGGCGCGGACGCGCCGAGCGACGACTCGTGGGGCACGGTGGCGAGATAGCGTTCAGCCGAATCGACGAAGTACACGGGCACGCCGGAGAAGCCGTAGCCCGGCATGTAAAGCCCATCGGCCAGTCCCTCGACGACGAACTCGACACGATCGACCTCGGGACGGGCGCGCAGCGGTTCGAGGGTTTTGCCCACGGCCTCGCGCAGCGCGCCGTACCGCTCGCGGAAGCCGCCCTCGATCAGCTTGAGCCCGGGGACGAGAGTCGGCGCATCCAGGCTGAACTGCACCGCCGCTCCGAGCTGCGTCTCGGCACCGCGCTCGATCTTGTCGTCGAACACCGCCGTCATCACGCCGGGATAGAGACTGACGCTCGCCATCATGGCGACGATCAGCAGGAAGGCGGCGAGACGATGGTGCCGCATCGCGAGGTGCTTCAAGGTGAACGGCGCGAGCTTGCCGCTGAGGGCGAAGACGATCGGCGCCAGCGCCAGCGACATCCAGCGCGCCCGCGAGGCGAGCAGCGTGCCGGCCCCATACACAAATAACGGGAAGCTGACGAAGTCGAGCGCCCGGTCGAGCGCCTGCGCCCACGGCGCGTCGATCGCGCGCAGCGCCGACCAGCCGACGATCCAGCCCGCGATCTTGACGCCGCCGACGGCGAGCGCCAGCGCCTGGGCCCAGCCGAAGCGGATGCGGCCGAAGCTCGCCTCGGACGCGCTCGCCCGGCCCGAGGCCTCGAGCGGCGAGATCGTCGAGGCATGATTGACGAAGCGCAGGCTGACCAGCAGCGCCATCGCCACGCCGACCGCGAGGAAGATCAGCAGATAGAGCGGCTTCTGCACGCCGAGCAGCTCGGCCCACGGCAGCGGGCCTGCGCGGTAGCCGAGCGCCGGCAGCATCGTCCCGACGGCGGCGCCGGCGAGTCCGCCGACGATACCCGCGGCCGCGATGACCGCGAGCAGCACGCGGCGGATCGACGCCGCCGGTGTGCCGCGCAGGCGCAGGAGCCCGAGCTTGCGGCGCTCGTTCAAGAGCAGCAGGTTCGACAGGCTCGCCATCAGGATCCACGCCATCCACAGGAGCGGCAGTGCGACCAGCAGGCCGATCAGGTCGATCTGGCGGGCGATCGATGCCATGCGGCCGAGCAGCACCGCCGAGGTGTTGTCGACGGCCGCGCTGTAGCTCTTCGCCCGCACCACGTCGCGGAGCGTGGTCGAGAGGGCGTCGAGGCGGGCGAGCGAGCCGCCGATGTCCCAGCCCGAAATCATGCGGCCGCGGTCGACCGCCGCCAGATGGATGATCTCGGGGAAGTAGTCGCCGGTGTTGGCGTGGGCATCGACTCCTTCATCGTGAGAAACGATGCCGCGCGACAGCGAGTCGAAGGTCGAGAGCAGCGTGCGGCGATCGGGCACGACGAGTATCGCGCCGAGCTCCGGCACCAGCGTCGGCGAGCTGGTTTTGTCGAGGAACCAGCGGTTGAGCTCGTTGCTGTCGATCCGCACCGTGCGCTCGAGCGGCACCCGGAACACCAGTACGTTGTGCAGGTGGCTCTTGTCGGCGACCGCCTCCGAGCCGTCATGGCTGTGGCCGCCGGCGACCTCGCCCTCGGGGGTGAGGTCGGCGCGGACGTCGAAGCGCTTGCGGTTCTGGAGGTGCAGGTACGCTTCGCCCATCTGCGCGCGCGAGCCGACGAGCACGAGGATCGCGCCGTCGCCGCGCGGCCGGATGTCGGGCGGCAGCAGATTGGAGTCGGAGGCCGAGAGCATCGACAGCCACGGCGTGCGGAACGACTGGCCATCGACCTCGGGAAAGATGCCTTCGGGAAGAACGGTGCGCAGGAAGTGGATGTCTTCGACGCGGGTGACGCCCTCTGTCTTGGTGATCGCCTCGCGCACCTCGGCCGCCACCGGTACTTCCGACGTCTGGTAGACGGAGACGTCCCACGGCACGCGATCGATCTGATCGGCGACGTAGCGCTCGAGCGCGCGATGGGATGTCAGGTTGACGGCTGCGAGGAGTGCGACCACCAGGAACGAGACGGCGGCGAAGGCGGCGAACGGCCGCCGACCGACGACGCGAACCAGCAACGAATCCGTCGATACCAGCGACAACAGCGGCCTCCCCCGTCCCATGCGCCGCATCCATTCGAGGGACGCTGTGTCGTCATGGGATCCCGATTATCGACCGGCCGCGCGCCGTCCGTCAAAGAGCGAGTGCGTAAAAACCCTCGCGAGCTCGAGAACCGAAAGCCGTTAACAAAAAGGCCCGGGGTGATGCCCCGGGCCTTTCCGTGTTGACTGGGTCGTGCGTCAGAGCGCCGCGATGCTCGGGAAGAACAGGTAGCAGGCGACGCTGATGGCGACGAGGTAGAGCAGCAGCGCGAGGGTCCAGCCGAAGTTGTGGCGGATCACCGCGCCCTCGTTGCGCACGAACTTGGTGGTCGAGACGCCGACGCTGGCGGTCTGCGGGGCGACCGGCTTGCCGATCTCCGCGCCGACTGAGTTGAGGGTCGGCAGGAGCAGCGGCGGGAAGCCGAGGACCTGCCCGACCAGCGCCTGGAACTTGCCGAACATGGCGTTGGTCGAGGTGTTGCTCCCCGACAGCGCCACGCCGATGAAGCCCAGGATCGGCGCGATGACGATGAAGGCGACACCGAGTGCCGAGAACGCCTTGGCGAGCGACGCGGCCATGCCCGAGAAGTTATAGACGTAGGCCAGGCCGAAGATGAACACGCCAACCAGGCACGCGCCCCACATCTGCGTCCACGTCCGCTTGAATATCTCGCCGAGTTGCTGGCCGTTCACGCGCAGCAGCACCGCGACGATGATCCATGAGGCGAGAATGGCCGAGCCGCCGACGAACGGCTTGAAGTCGAACGCGGCCGAGATCGTGGCGCCCTGGGTGATGGACGACGCGGCGCCCACGGCCCAGTGAAGCCAGACGATGCCCGGGATCTTCGACCACGGCCCCGTCCAGGCGACGACCACCGCGACCAGCACGGCAATCGGCATCCACGCCAGCAGAATGTCCTTGCCGGTCATGCCGTGATGGGCGGCCTCGACCTGGGCGCCCGGCACCGGCCGACCGCCGTAGGCCAGCACTTCCGACGGCTTCCAGACCTTGAGCAGGACGAGGAGGCATGCGAAGCAGACGATCGAGCCGACCACGTCGGGCAGATACGGCCCGAGATAGATGGCGACCGGGAGCTGGCCGGCGATGTAGCCGAGGCTGCCGACCACGGCGAGCGGCCAGGCCGACCACATGCCTTTCTTGCCGGCGACGAGGTAGAGCAGAATCCACGGCGGCAAGATCGCAAGGATCGCGACGATGTGGCCAACCGACGCGGAGAGCGCGTAGAGCGGGTAGCCGGTCACGGCGGCCAGCGCGATGATCGGTGCGCCGAGCGCGCCGTAGGACACCGGTGCGTTGTTGGCGATGGCGGCAACGCGGATCGCGTCGAGGTCGGGAATGCCGATGGCGATCAGAATGGGCGCGACGAAGGCCCACGGATAGCCGAAGCCGACGAGGCCCTCGAGCAGCGCACCGAAGGCCCAGGCGAACAGGATCGTTTGTACTCGCACGTCCTGGGTGCCCTGCGAGATGAGCCACTTGCGCAGCTTGTCGAAGGTGCCCGTCACCACCAGGGTGTTGAACAGCGCCACGCCCCAGAACGTGATCCAGTCGACGTTCCAGATGCCGGTGAGAGAGCCATAGGTGTAGGCGAGGAGGCCGTCGTTGACCGGCATCTTCCACACCCAGAGAGCGAGCACGACGGTGATGACGGAGCCGATCAGCGTCGCGAGCCACGCCGTCATGCGCATCACGGCGAGCATGAACAGGAGAGCGGCGACGGGTATCAACGCCACGAGCCAGGTAATGAAGAGATTCCCGGTGGGATCGAGAATTTGCGTGAACATGATGTCTCCCAACGAAGGCCCGCGGTGTCGATCACCGTCTGGGGCTGGTTGCCTTGCCTGTTGTGCTCGAGGTCCCGTTGATCGGGCTTCTTCGAGAGTTGCAGCGCTTCGTTTTTACCATGGAGCGCAAGTCGTCGCCGATGGCAAAAGAGTAAAGATTTACGAATACTTGGTGGCGGCCCTGACCTCGCGTGAAGTGTTGTGCAACATGAGTGGCACTACGTATTGGTGCGCTACCTAATCTAGAAATCCACCAGCGGATTCTCGCGTACGTATTGTTCGAACAGTGCCCAGAACGGCCCGGTGTGCGTGTCGGCGTACCAGGCTTCGAAGGCTTCCAGAGCCCCGAGCGGATCCGGCGGCGCCTCCGGACCGGGGCCGGGACCGGCGTCGGGATCCGGGGGCACGATCGCAGCGCGGACGGTGCGCGCGACCTCGGCGAAGCGGTCGAGTACGGCGGCGCGTGCCTCGCTCGTGCCGACCCAGCCCAGTTCGTCCTTCAGCGCCGCCGCTCCGGCGGCGACCGCATCGTCGTCCTTCTCGGGACCGGTCACCGCCGCCGCGACGGCGCGCATAAGGTTGAGCTTGCGAAACGCGAAGGCGCGCTCCTGCTCCAGCGTCTTGATGCGCTGCGCCGTCTCGCGACGGAAGGCGGTTTCGGCCATCGCCGCGCGATCGGCCACCGCCTTGAGCGCATCGAGGAGCGGTTGCGTGCTCATCGCGTGCCTCGCTTGGTCGGCATTGGCGGGGTCGACGAACGCGTCAGCGGTCGCACGGGCGCCGGTGGTCGTGGCGGAAGAGAGTGGGAGTCGAACCCACCAAGGACCGGCTCGCGGCCCTTTCCGGATTTGAAGTCCGGGCGCCCCACCGGGGACGATGCTCTTCCAGACGAGGTGTCGCACGATGGTGTGCGCTTCGAAACGGGTGCCGCCGGCGGCGCACCGAATTGGTCGAGGCGATGCACGTTGATGCGCCGGAGGTCGCCGCGCCGCGACGTGATGCCGTGCCGGTCGAAGAACTCGAGGATCTGGATTGCGACCTTGCGACCGTTGTCGAGGCGGTCGCGGTACTGCGCTGCGGTGAACTGTCCGTCGGGCGCCGCCGTCGACAGATCGCCGGCAATCGCCACCATCTCGGCGACGGTGCGACGCAGGAAAAAGTGGTCGTGGGCGACCTCATCGACGCGGCCCATGCGCGAGGCGAGCTTGAGGAGCTTGCGCACGCTCTGCTCCGGCACGCCGATGATGCCGGCGACGTCGCGGACGCGCGGCGGACGGAATCGCTCGGTGCCGGAGATCAGCGGCCGGATCCGCGCCCACACCGCCTCGTTGTCGGGCGTAAGGTGCGCGCGATGGCCCGGCAGCCGGATCCAGGCGCCGTCGATCGCGACGTCGCCGAAATGTGCGAGCTGCTGCAGCGCGGCCGCGAACGCGGGCTCCGGCAGCCGCGGATCGAGGGCGAGTCGCAGCCGCTCGCGCCCCATGCCTTGCAGGTCGGGAAAGTCGCCATGGAAGGCGGCGAGAGTGTCGTGAACCGCAGCGCGTAGCGACGTCCAGGGCCTGGCCGACATCGCGTAGGTCGTGTGAGGGCCCGCGAGCAGGATCAGCGACAGCTGCGTCGCGATCGACGACGCCTCATCCTCGCCGATGGCGCGGTCTCGGGCGAAGGCGGTGAGATCGATCAGGCCCGGCGGGCCGTCGAGATAGCGCTGCAGCGCGTCCGCGGCGTTGGCCTCCGCCAACGCCGCGATCTGGGCGAGGCGCTCGGGCGTGCTGCGCTTGCGCGCCGGCGCCCGCAGGTCGACCAGCGTGCCGCCGCCGATCGTCCGCTGCGCCGACGTGTCGCGCAGGATGAAGCGATCGGCGGCGCAGACCGCGATCGGATGCTCGAGCACGAGCTGGACCCAGCCCTCGCCGCCGGGCCCGAGAGGCGCATCGCCGAGCGGGACGATCCGGCCGCCGATCTCGGCGGCGCCGCAATGAACGCGCACCGGCATCCAGTTGGCGATCGCCTTGGCCTCGGACGTGAGCACGCGAAGGCGCGCGTCGATGCGGATTGCCGGCGCATGCAGCGACGGGTCGAGGACGACATCGCCGCGATGGATCGCGTCCTTGGTGATGCCGTCGCCGGTCAGGTTGAGCGCGCAGCGCTCGCCGGCGCGACCGCGCTCGGCCGGCCGGTTCTGGGCATGGATCGAACGCACCCTGGCGGGCTTGCCGAGCGGGCTGATCAGCACTTCGTTGCCCACTGCAATCGAGCCCGACAGCACCGTGCCGGTAACGACGGTCCCGGCGCCGGTGAGCGTGAACGAGCGATCGACGGCGAGGCGGAAGCGGCCGCAAATCGCCCTCTCCATCATCGCCGACGCCGCGTCGTCGAGCCCCGCGTGCAACCCGCCGATTCCCTCGCCGCTCACCGTCGAGACCTCGACGATCTCGGCGCCGTCGAGCGCAGTGCCGGCGAGCAGGCTGGCGATTTCGGCGCGGACCTCGGCGCGGCGTTCCGCCGAAACGAGATCGACCTTGGTGAGTGCGACGAGGCCGCGGCGGACTCCGAGCAGGTCGACGATGGCGAGGTGCTCGAGGGTCTGGGGCATCACGCCGTCGTCGGCGGCGACGACGAGCAGCACGAGGTCGATGCCGGTGGCGCCCGCGAGCATGTTGTGGACGAAGCGCTCGTGACCGGGGACGTCGATGAACCCCATCACCGAGCCGTCGGGGCAGGGGACGTAGGCGAAGCCAAGGTCGATCGAAATACCGCGGGCCTTTTCTTCCTTCAGGCGATCGGTGTCGACGCCGGTCAGCGCGCGGACGAGCGCGGTCTTGCCGTGATCGACGTGGCCCGCGGTGCCGACGATCATGGGGCGAGCCTCCGTCGCGGGCGATCGACGGCGACGAGATCGAGTCCGGCGAGGTTGGCAACGAACGCGTCCTCATCGTCGAGGCAGCGGAGATCGAGGCGGAGCGCGCGGTTCTCGAGCCGGCCGATCACCGGAACCGGAAGCCGGCGCAAGGCCGCGGCAAGCGAGTCGAGCGCTCCGTCGCCTTTCTTGGCCGCCGGACGGATCGCGAGGCCGGCGCTGGCGATCGTCTCGGTCGGCAGCGCGCCGGAGCCGATCTGGCTGCGGCAGGCCGCGATGTCCACGGTGTAGCGGGGGCCGAGCGCGCGGGCGATCCTCGGCGCGAGGCGACGCGCGCTTGCCTCGATGTCGGCAAGGGGCCGGGTGAGCAGCGCCAGCGTTGGCAATCGCTCGGCGAGACGATCGGGATCGCGGTAGAGCTTCAGCGTCGCCTCGAGTGCCGCCAACCGGATCTTGTCGACCCGCAGCGCGCGCTTGAGCGGGTTGCGGTTGATCTGGGCGATCAGCGATTTGCGTCCGACCACGAAACCGCACTGCGGACCGCCCAGGAGCTTGTCGCCGGAGAAGGTGACGAGATCGGCGCCCGCGCCGACCGCTTCGGCGACGGTCGGCTCGTGGACCAGCCCCCAGCGCGCGAGATCGACAAGCGTGCCCGAGCCGAGATCGTGTGCGAGCGGGATCTTGCGCTTGCGCGCGAGCTCGGCGAGCGCCTCGGCGCCGACTTCGGCGGTGAAGCCCTCGATTTTGTAGTTCGAGGTGTGGACCTTGAGAATCAGGCCGGTGTCGTCGCCGATCGCGGCGGCGTAGTCCATAAGATGGGTGCGGTTGGTGGTGCCGACCTCGACCAGCTTCGCGCCCGAGCGGACCATAATTTCCGGGATGCGGAACGCGCCGCCGATCTCGATCAACTCGCCGCGCGAGACGATCGCCTCCTTGCCTTTGGAGAAGGTGTTGAGCACCAGCAGGACGGCGGCGGCGTTGTTGTTGACGACGGTCGCGTCCTCGGCACCGGTCAGATCGCACAGCAGCGCGCGGAGGTGGTCGTCGCGTTCGCCGCGACGGCCCGAGTCGAGATCGAACTCGAGGGCGACGGCATCTCGCATCGCCTTGACCGCCGCCTCGACGGCGGTCTCGGGCAGCAGCGCGCGGCCGAGATTGGTGTGCAGCACCGTGCCGGTGAGATTGAAGACGGGGCGGAGGCTGGAGACGGCGTCGGAGTCGAGCCGGGCCGCGGCGATCGTCGCGATATCGGCGACGTCGGGCGGGGCCGCCCCGTCGCGCACCGAGGCGCGCGCGGCGGCGAGCGATTCGCGCACCGCCGAAACGACGACCGGACGGCCGAAGGTCTCGATGGCGCGGACGGCTTCGACGGTCCGCAGCACCTCGTCGACGGACGGCAGCCCTCTCAGGCGCGCGATACCGGCATTCGCCATACGACCCGAGCCTCGGGATCAGTAGCCGAACAGGAACGGATTTACCGCCCCGCGGCGCAGGCCCGCGTCGCGGAGCAGCAGGTCGAGACCAAGGCTTGCCACATCATCGGCAACGGGATCCAGCGCAGGATCCGTGTGCTGATGCAGGATCTTCACGTACGCGCGGCAGGACTCGCAGGTTTCGGCCTTAATCGTTCCGGCATCGCCGTCGATCCCTTGGTAGGCGATGCCCTTCGTCGTACCGCACAGCGTACATTTGATGCGGACGTAGTTCCAGAGAGTGGCGCAGAGCGAACATACGCAAAACCGCGTACCGTGAGCGCCCTGCCACCCGACCACCACAGATGTCACGGGCGGCCCGCCGCAGGCCGGGCAGGCGCCGTCGCCGACCGGACGCAGCCGCTTCGGCGCGAGCCGTGCGGCAAGGCGTGCGAAATGAACCTGTAGCGCCGCCGCGACCATGGCATGCTCGGCGAAGGAATCGGCGGGGATCGCGTCAGTGAGGACGTTGTGGACCATCACAGCTCTGCCGAGCATATCGGTCGCTTGCAGTCGGCCGAGAGCAGCGCGTGCGAGCTCCGGCATCACCACCTCGCCGAGTCCGGCAATGACGCGTGACAGCAGGGCTGTGAACGCATTGTCCAGGACAAAGGCGTTGCGGTCGAGGGGCGGCATGCCGAAGCCATACGACCGCTCGATGGCGTCGGCCTCGGGCCACGTCGGCTCCGGCGCGTCGGCAAGGGTGCGCGCCTGGACTCGGGCGACATCGGCGAGGAACAGGAGATAGGCCGCCAAGCCGTGACCGGCTGCGAGGGCCTGGAAGCGCTCGGCGCGCTCGGTGAACAGGGTCGAGGGTTCGGGAAGCCGCGCGAACGGCGGCGATGCCACTTCGCCGATGATCGTGCCGGCCTCTGGCGTGTCACTCATGCGCTGCGATGGCTGCCCTCTTCAGCGGTGTGTTCAGTGGTAGTGGGAGGTCGTCGTGTCGCGCGGCTTCGCGGCTTCTTCGCGCAGCCACTTGCGGTGATAGCGCCACGCCCAGCCGCCGGTGACGTTGCCGCGGATCATGCCGCGGAACGTGCCGCGCACCCAGATCGCGGCGTACACGTGCGTGATCCACAGCAGGATCGCCAGGATCGCGATGCCCGAGTGGATGAGGAGCGCGACGCGCTGCGTGTCGAGCGAGAAATAGCTCGAGAAATAGCGATCCCAGATGATCAGCCCGCTGCAGATCAGGATGATGATGAAGATCGCCATGCCCCAGAACACGATCTTCTGGCCGGCGTTGTACTTGCCGAGCTCGGGCAGGTTCTCGTCGTGGGCGGTAAGGACGTCGCGGATGCGCCGCATCCAAGTGCCGTCCTCGGCCTTCCACAGGTTGAGCTTCCAGAAGCGGAGGAACAGCCCGGCGAAGCTGAAGAACAGCACGACCCCGATCCACGGGTGGATGATCCGCGTTATCTCGCCGCCGCCGAAAAGGTTGGTGAGGAAATAGAGGCTGGGGTGGAACAGCGCCAGGCCTGAGATCGCGAGCAGGACGAGGCAGATTGCCGTGACCCAGTGATTGATCCGGGCCCCGGTCGTGTAGCGGTCGACGGTGGTGGTGGGTGCGCCTTGTGCCGCCGTCGCATCGGTCTCGCGAACGGTGTGGACGGAAGAGCTCATGTGCGGTTCTCCTCATCCACCAGCCGGCGAGCGTTCTCCTCGTCGCTGCGGGTGACGCGATTCGGGCCGTTCACCACGTGGTGGACGAACGCGACGATCACGGCGCCCGCGATGGCCGCGAGCCCGGTGTACTTGGTGACGCCCTTCCAGAGCTGGACAAGTGGGCTGATCCTCGGATCCTTGGCGAGGCCGGCGTAGATCTCCGGCTTGTCGGCGTGATGCAGCACGTACATGACGTGGGTCCCGGCGACGCCGGGCGGGTTGTAGAGCCCCGCATTATCGAAACCACGCGACTTCAGATCGGTGATGCGTCCATCGGCGTGGGCGAGCATCTCGTCCGTTGTGCCGAAGACGATGGCGTGAGTCGGGCAGGCCTTGGCGCATGCCGGTCCCTGGCCGACCGCGACACGGTCCGAGCACAGCGTGCACTTGTGGGCCTTGCCCTCGGTCTTCGAGATGCGGGGGATGTTGAACGGGCATCCCTTCACGCAGTAGCCGCAGCCGATGCAGTTGTCGGCGACGAAATCGACGATACCGTTCGAGTACTGGACGATCGCTCCCGGCGCCGGGCACGCCTTGAGGCAGCCCGGATCGGCGCAGTGCATGCAGCCGTCCTTACGGATCAGCCACTCGAGGTTGCCGGTAGACGGATTCTCGTACTCGGTGAACCGCATCAGCGTCCACATGTCGGGCGTGAGGTCGGTCGGGTTGTCGTAACTGGCGTCGAAGGTCCCGACCACCTCATGGCGGTCGTTCCACTCGATGCACGCCGCCTGGCACGCCTTGCAGCCGATGCACCTCGAGACGTCGATGAGCTTGACCACCTCGTCCTTGAACTGGACGTCGGCGTTCGCGGTCGATGTGGCCGAAACCCGGACGATATCCATTGCGCGTGGTGATGCCATGGTTCCCTCCCTCAGACCGTCGGCCCGCTGATGGGCTCAATGTTGAGGAGAAACGCCTTGAACTCCGGCGTCTCGGAATTGGCGTCGCCGACGAACGGCGTCAGCGAGTTCGGGCCGTAGCCCTTCTTCGCCTGGCCGGTGAAGCCCCAGTGCAGCGGCACGCCGATGATATGCACCGGCTTGCCGTCGACGGTGATCGGCTTGATGCGCTTGGTCACGTACGCCTTCGCCTGCACCGAGCCGCGCTTCGACCACACCCGCACCCACGAGCCGTTGCCGATGTTCTTCTCGCGGCCGAGCTCTTCCGATATCTCGACGAAGAACTCGGGCTGGAGCATCGCATTGACCCACACGTGCTTGGTCCAGAAGTGGAAGTGCTCGGTAAGTCGGTACGAGGTGCCGACGTACGGGAACTCCTTGGATGCAGTGTCGGCGAACGCGGCGAGGTCCTCCGGGAACACGCGACATGCCGGATTGCCCTTGATGTTGGGCGCGACGGGGTTGGCGATCGGACTTTCGAACGGCTCGTAATGCGCCGGGAAGGGGCCGTCGCGCATGGTGTTGCGCACCCACAGGCGGCCGACGCCCTCCTGGTTCATGATGAACGGACCGACCACATTGGGCTTGGCGCTCGGCACGATGTCCGGCACGTCGTAGCCGGCCCACGCCGAGCCGTTCCACTCGATCACCTTGCGGTTCGAATCCCACGCCTTGCCGTTGATGTCGGCGGATGCGCGGTTGTACATGATCCGCCGATTCGCCGGCCACGAGAACGTCCACTTCGGATAGAAGCCGGCGTCGTCGGGGTCGAAGTTGTCGCGGCGGGCCATCTGGTTGCCGTCCTCGGTGTAACAGCCCGAGTAGATCCAGCAGCCGGCCGCCGTCGTGCCGTCGTCGCGGAGCACACCGAAGCCGGCGACCTGCTTGCCCGCTTCGAGCAGCAGCTTCGACGGGTCGTTCGGGTCCTTCACCGACTCGATGACGTAGCCATTGAGCTCCTTGGCGAGCTCGTCGGGCAACGGATCGTTGGGATCCTTGTAGGGCCAGTGCAGCTTCACCACAGGATCGGGGACCGCGCCGCCATCCTTCTGATACATGTCGCGCAGGCGCGTGAAGATCTGCGCCATGATCCAGGTGTCGTGCTTGGCGTCGCCCGGCGGATCGCCGCCGGCAAAGTGCCATTGCAGCCAGCGGCTCGAGTTGACGAGCGAGCCGTCCTCCTCGGCGAAGCAGGTCGAGGGGAGCTGGAAGACCTCGGTCTGGATCGACTTCGTGTCGACGTCGTTGAACGCGCCCTGGTTGTCCCAGAACCGCGAGGTCTCGGTGTCGAGCGGATCAATGGTGACCAGGAACTTGAGCTTCGACAGCGCCTCCGTGATCTTCTTGCGGTTCGGCGCCGACAGCAGGGGATTGACTCCCTGACAGACGTAGCCGTTCATCTTGCCCTGATGCATCAGCTCGAAGGCGCGCAGCATGTCGTAGCTTCCGACATCGAGCTTGGGCAGCCACTGGTAGGCCCAGTCGTTGTCCGCGGTCGCCGCCGGCCCGAACATCGACTTCTGAAAGCTGACGAAGAACTTCTTGTAGTTCTGCCAGTAGCTCATCTGGTCGGGTTCGAGCGGCTTGAACGCGCGCTTCGATATGTAGGAATTGAAGTCGGGCTCCGAATCCACCGGCAGCACCAGATAGCCGGGGATCAGGTTCGACATCAGGCCGATGTCGGTCAGTCCCTGGATATTGGAATGACCACGCAACGCGTTCATGCCGCCGCCGCGCAGCCCGATGTTGCCGAGGATGAGCTGCAGCATTGCCATCGCCCGGATGTTCTGCGACCCTTTCGAGTGCTGGGTCCAGCCGAGTGCGTACATCGACGTCATCGCCTTGTCCGGCGCCGATGTCTCGGCGATCATCGCCGCGATCTTCTCGAACTTGTCCTTCGGCGTGCCGCAGATTCGCGACACCATGTCGGGTGTGAACACCGACACGTGCTCCTTGAGCAGATTCCACACGCAGCGCGGGTTCTGGAGACTCGTGTCTTTTCGGGCATAGCCGTCGTCGCCGATCTCGTATTCCCACGACGAGCGGTCGTAATCGCGCTTCGACTCGTCATAGCCGCTGAACAGCCCGTCCTTGTAGGAGTAGCCCTCCTTCACGAGATAGGCCGCGTTGGTGAACGAATTGACGTAGTCCCACTGCACCTTGTTGTTCTGGATGCAGTGATTGATGACGCCGAACAGGAACGCTATGTCGGTTCCCGGGCGGATCGGCGCATAGAAGTCGGCGACTGAGGCCGTGCGCGTGAATCGCGGATCGACGACGATCAGCTTGGCGCCGCGGTTAGCCTTGGCTTCGGTAACCCACTTGAAGCCGCAGGGATGCGCCTCGGCGGCGTTGCCGCCCATGACGACGACGAGGTCCGTGTTCCGGATGTCGGTCCACGAATTGGTCATCGCGCCACGGCCGAATGTTGGGGCCAAACTGGCCACCGTGGGGCCGTGTCAAACTCTTGCCTGGTTGTCGAAAGCGACCATCCCCAGGCCGCGCACCACCTTGTATGTCAGGAAGGCCGTCTCGTTGCTCGAAGCCGAGGCGGCGAGGAAGCCGGTCGTGAGCCAGCGGTTCACCGTCACGCCGTCCCGGTTCGCCGCCACGAAGTTCGCGTCGCGGTCTTCCTTGAACAGCTTGGCGATGCGATCGAGCGCGAAGTCCCAGGTCACGTCCTCGAACTTGTCCGCGCCGGGCTTGCGATAGCGCGGCTTGGTCAGCCGTGTCGGCGCGTTGACGAAGTCCTTGAGTGCGATGCCCTTGGGGCACAGCGTGCCGCGGTTGGTCGGGTGGTCCGGATCGCCTTCGATGTGGGCGATGACGCGCTTGCCGCCGGCCGCGGGCTGCGGCGCATACATGATGACGCCGCATCCGACCGCGCAGTACGGGCAGGTATTGCGTGTCTCCACCATGCTCGCAAGTTTGAAGGGACGGATCATCGCGGCGTGTGCCGCTTCGATCTCCCCGAAACCGAGTGCGGCGAGAGTCGTCCCGGCCAGGCCGGCTCCCGTACCTCGGAGAAATTGTCGTCTGGAGATGTCGTCCAACATCTAACCGCTCCTCCAAAAGCACGTGTCTGGAAACGGCGAATGACGAGCGCGAGGGTTCTTGTTCTGATTTTCCAGAATTATCGGCCCGGGTTGAGAGAGGGTCAAGGAGCGACGGCCGTGCGCCGTTTGGGACTTTTCTGGGTCGGCGACATTGGTGGCTTGACCCCTTTGGGGTACGGCCGGATACTTTTCGCGGATGCCATCGGCACTCTGCCGCGTGACGGCGCATAGAGGCCTCCGTAGAGGCAGGGCGTGAGCACCGCTCCGAACACGGACCTGCGGTCCCGCCCACCTACCGTCGATTCCCCGGGGGGTGCTTCCCCAATGGAAACGGCGTCGCGGTATCCTGTACGTCTTACCGAACTGGCTCATGGCGGTGGCTGCGGTTGTAAGCTCGCGCCTTCGGTGCTCCACGACATCCTGGCGAAGATTCCAGTTACCGATCGGTACCCGTCGCTGCTGGTCGGCACGGAGACGTCCGACGATGCCGCGGTGTACCGCCTCAGCGACACCCAGGCGCTGGTCGCGACCACGGACTTCTTCATGCCGATCGTCGACGACCCATTCGACTTCGGCCGCATCGCCGCGACCAACGCGCTGTCCGACGTCTATGCGATGGGCGGCACGCCGGTCATGGCGCTCGCCATCGTCGGCATGCCGGTCGGCAAGATCCCGCTGCCGATGGTGCAGGACATTCTCGCCGGCGGTGCGGCCGTCTGCGCCGAGGCCGGTGTCCCGATCGCCGGCGGTCACTCGATCGATTGCCCCGAACCGGTCTACGGCCTTGCTGCGATGGGACTGGTCGATCCGCGCCGCATCCTGCGCAACAGCACGGCGCGGCCGGGCGATTCGCTCATTCTCGCCAAGCGGCTCGGCATCGGCATCTTCAGCGCCGCGCTCAAGCGCGGAGAGCTCGACGGCCCAGGGTACGCCGAGATGCTCGAATCCACCACCCAGCTCAATGCCGTCGGCGCGGAGCTGAGGTCGATCGCCGCGGTGTCCGCTGTGACCGACGTCACCGGCTTCGGGCTCCTCGGCCACACGCTGGAGATGTGCCGGGGCGCCGGAATCGGCGTCCGGATAGCGTGGGATCGCTTGCCGATCTTCCCGGCCGCGCTGCGTTTCGCCGAGGCCGGGATCGGCACCGGCGCATCGACCCGCAATTGGGACAGCTACGGTCACGACGCCGATTTGCCGCCCGGGATGTCCGGCTGGCAGCGGACTCTCCTGTGCGATCCCCAGACCAGCGGCGGGCTCCTGATCGCGTGCGGGCCCGACGGAGTCGATGTGACACTCGACCTTCTGCGGGAACGCGGATTTGTTCACGCTTCCATCATCGGAGCGTTCGTGTCCGGCGCACCTCGCGTTAGCGTTTCGTGAACCACTGCGGCTGACAATCGCGAGAGGAACACGGTCATGACCATGCATCGACGTGAAGTGCTCAAGGGGGGCGTCGCGCTGTCGGCGCTGGCGCTGCTGCCGGCTTCGGTCCGCGCGGCGACGAGTGTTCCTGCGCTCCAGCCGCGCTCCTCGTGGCGCACGTTCGAAGTGACCACGCGGCTCGAACTTCCGGGTGGCGAGCGGGCGATGGCATGGATTCCGCTGCCGTCGGTGACGGACGATGCATGGATTCGCCCGGCCACCATGGGCTGGAGCACCAATGCGGCGACCGCGACGGTGCGTGATGTCGGCATGAGCGGTGCCAAGCTTCTTCACGTCCATTGGTCGTGGACGTCGGCGATTCCGGTCGTCGAGCTGCGGACGCGCATCGCCACGCGCGACTGGGTGGTCGACCTGTCGACGCCGGGCTCGCCCCGCACGCTCAGCGACGCGGAGCGCAGCCGTTATCTCGCCGGAACGCCGTTCGTGCCCGTTGACGGCATCGTCAGGCAGACGGCGGACGGACTCATCGCCGATGTCCGAGGCGACGTCGGAAAGGTGCGGCGAATCTACGACTGGGTCGTGCACAACACCTACCGCGACGCCGATGCGCCGGGCTGCGGCACCGGCAACGTCGCCGCGATGCTCGCGAGCGGTCGCCTCGGCGGCAAGTGCGCCGATCTCAATGCGCTGTTCGTCGCACTGGTGCGCGCCGCCGGAATTCCGGCGCGCGAGCTGTACGGCGTGCGCGTGGCCCCCTCGGCGCTCGGCTACCGAAGCCTCGGATCGCGGGCGGGCGACATCACGTCGGAGCAGCACTGCCGCGCCGAGGTCCACCTGTCGGGCTTCGGCTGGGTGCCGATGGATCCGGCCGACGTCCGCAAGGTCATCCTCGACGAGCCGGGCGGCCTCAAGCTCGGCGACGCAAAGGTCGAAGTGGTGCGGCGACTCCTGTTCGGCGCGTGGGAAACCAATTGGGTTGCCTACAACGACCTGCGCGACGTAACCCTTCCGGGATCGCTTGGGCCTAGCATACCGTTCCTGATGTATCCGCAGGCCGAGATCGCCGGACAGCGCCTCGACTGCCTCGACGCCGACGCGTTCAAGTACCGGATCACCAGTCGCGAGATCTCGACGTAACCTCCGGGAGTCGAGCGCCGGACGGCAGACGTCCGGCGCTTTTTTGTCGTGTCGCGATCGGCATCAGATCATCGGCAGCTCGCGGGCGACGCCGACCGGGAAGGCCTTGTCGATCCGTGCGAGGTCGCCATCGGTGAGGTGCACCTGGGCGGCGCCGGCGTTGTCCTCCGCGTGACGCGGAGACGAGGCTTTCGGAATCGCGAACACCGAGGCGCGACGCGTCAGGAACGCGAGCGCCACCTGGCGCGGCGTCGCGTTGTGCGCCTCGGCGGCCTCCTGCAGCACCTTGCCCGAGGCCGAGCGCGGTGACGGGAAGTTGCCGCTGCCGAACGGGCTGTAGGCGACCACCGCGATGTCGTGCTGCTCGCACCACGGGATCACGCCGTGCTCGATCGCGCGCTCCTCGAGATGATAGAGCACCTGGTTGCAGGCGATGCGCCGCTCGCCGACGAGGTCTACCGCCTCTTCGAGATCGGAAACATCGAAGTTGCTGACACCCCACGAGAGAATTTTGCCGTTGCGCACCAGCTCGTCGAACGCGGCGAACGTTTCGTTGAGCGGCTCGCGCCCGCGCCAGTGGAGCAGATAACAGTCGAGTCGATCGGTGCCGAGTCGCTTGAGCGACGCCTCGCACGCCTTGAGCGTTCCGCGCCGGGAGGCGTTCTGCGGCAGTACCTTGGAGACCAGGAACACCTCGTCGCGCCGGCCGGCGATCGCTTCGGCGACGATCTCCTCGGCCTCGCCGTCGCCGTACATCTCCGCGCTGTCGATGTGGGTCATGCCGAGATCGAGCCCGCGGCGAAATGCTGCGACGGCATCGGCGCGACGCGCGCGCTCCATCATCCAGCTCCCCTGGCCGATGACCGGCACCTGCCGTCGGGTCGGCCCGAACCGACGTTGCTGCATGACACCCCCGATACCGGAACTTCGTGCACCGTGGCGCGGACGCCAGGCGCGTGCAAGCGTGTAATCCGGCCGTCAGGTGGCGGCGCGGGCCGGCAGCATCAGCGGATCGCGGAGCTCGACCACCTGGCGGACGTTGTCGCCGTCGACGATCTCCAAGTTCTTGAGCCCCTCGGTGCCGACCTCGGCGAGAATCCGCTGCGGCTTCCGGATCATATGGTCGACGCCGTCGAGCGCGATCTCGAGCAGGTCGTCCTTGGGATCGTAGGTGATTCCCAGAAGCGGCAGCCACTTGACCGCCACCTGGCTGCCGATCGCCAGCGATTCGACGCGGATGTCCGCCTGCTTGCCTTCGAGCAGCCGCGACAGTCCGTCGAAGAACCCCTGCCACTCCGAGCGATCGAGATTGCGCGTCGTCATGCGGCCCTCCCTCCGAAAAAAGACATAGCGCGATTCGCCGCGAATGGTTCCGCTCGCGCCGCCGGGTAGGAACGCTCTGGCTCGGTCCGGTAGCCGGAGGTAGCATTGAGCTACCCGAGAACGCCGACGACGGCACCGGGACAGGGCGGGGAGGCTCTCGATGTTGAGGCGGTTGGCGATCGCCGCGGCGCTCGTCGTGTGCGCGACGCAGGTCGAGGCGGAGACGCCGGAGGAATTCTACCGAGGCAAGATCATCAAGCTGGTGATGAGCGCCGGCGAGGGCGGGGGCTACGGCACCTACGTCAACGCCATCGTGCCGTACATGCAGCGCTATCTGCCCGGCAATCCCAAGATCATCGTCCAGCACATGCAGGGCGCGGGCGGGCTGGTCGCCGCCAACAACCTCTACAACGTGCTGCCGCGCGACGGCTCGGTGTTCGCGCTGATCCACCGCGCCGCGGTCTCGACGGCGGCGCTGTTCGAGAAGAAGAACATCCGCTTCGATCCGACCAAGTTCGGCTGGATCGGCAGCATGAACGACGAGAAGAGCGTGTGCGCGGTCTGGCACACCGTGCCGGTGAAGACGTTCCAGGACCTGCTGACGACGCCCATCCCGATGAGCGGCCTCGGACCGGGCGGCGACACCGACGTCTACACCAACCTCCTCAACAACGTGTTCGGCACCAAGATGAAGCTGGTGACCGGCTACCACAGCGGCGGCGACATGGACCTCGCGATCGAGCGCGGCGAGGTCGCCGGGCGCTGCGGCTGGTCGTGGTCGACGCTGATCAGCACCAAGGCCGACTGGGTGGCGGAGAAAAAGGTCGTGCTGCTGCTGCAGATGGCGCTCGAAAAACATCCCGATCTGCCGGACGTGCCGTTGATCGGCGAGTTCGCGACCACCGACGAGCAGAGGCAGATCCTCGACGTCCTGCTGTCGCCGCAGTTGATGGGCCGGCCGCTGCTCATGCCGCCCGATGTCCCGCCGGAGCGCCTGGCGGCGATGCGGGCGGCTTTCGTGTCGAGCATGAGCGACCCGCAGTTCATCGCCGGCGCCAAGGAGATCAATCTCGAAACGTCGATGGTCACCGGCGAGCGGCTCGAAGCGATGATCAAGCATCTGTTCGCGATGCCCGAGGACATCGTGAAAAAGGCCGCGGCGGCCCAGGACAGCCCGAAGCGCTGACGGTTCCATTCCTCTGCCCTCTGCTGCGCTGCTCTCGGCAGCCCGAAGCCCTCGCTCCTTTCTTAAGGGAGCGAGGGCCTGGTGAGGGGCCGAGTGCGCCAACCCTGCCAGGCGGACGCACTCCGTCGTCGGCGGCTCCGGCAGGAGCCGCCTTTGTCGTCCCCGTTGCGGGGCGGTGGGGTGCCGA
>DATJIG010000032.1:0-2226 GCA_035493495.1 Alphaproteobacteria bacterium | reverse complement strand
GTCCGGAATGACGGACTAAGCCGCCTGCCCGCTCCAGACACCGTCTTCGCGCATCATCTGCACCAGCATGCCTTCGCGCAGGCCGCGGTCGGCGACGCGCAAGCGCCGGCACGGAAAGGCGCGGCGGATCGCCTCCAGGATGGCGCAGCCGGCGAGCACGAGGTCGGCGCGGTCGGCGCCGATGCAGGGCGATGCCACCCGCTCCGCGTAGGACATCGTCAGCAGCCGCTCGAGCACGGCGTCGATCTCGTCCGCGGCCAGCCAGCAGCCGTCAACGCGGTTGCGGTCATAGCGCTTGAGATCGAGATGCACGCCGGCGATCGTCGTCACCGTGCCGGAGGTGCCGAGCATATGCACGTCGCCGAGATCGTCGCCGCCGTGGTCGCGCGCGAACGGCTCGATCAGGTCGGCAATCTCGCGCACCATCGCTTCATAAGTGTCGCGCGTCACCTCGAGCCCGCCGTAACGCTCGGCCAAAGTGACGACGCCGTGCGGCAGCGAGATCCAGCCCTTGATCTGCGGCGGCGGCGGACCGCGGCCGTTAGCCGGCGCCGGGCCCATCCGCACCAGCTCCGACGAACCGCCGCCGATGTCGAACAGCACGACGCCCTGCGCCTGCGGATCGATCAGCGGCGTGCAACTCGTCGCCGCGAGAGCCGCTTCGGTCTCGCGGTCGATCACCTCGAGTTCCAAGCCGAGCAGTTCCACCACCCGGGCACGAAAGTCGAGACCGTTGGCCGCGGCGCGGCAGGCTTCGGTCGCCACCAGCCGGGCGCGGGTGACGCCGCGGTTGCGCATCTTGTTGCGGCAGATCTCGAGCGCCTCCATCGCGCGCTCGATCGCCGCCTCGCTGAGGCGTCCCGATGCGGAGATGCCCTCGCCGAGGCGGACGATTCGCGAGAACGCGTCGATGACGCGGAACCCTTCGCCATTGGGCCGCGCCACCAGCAGGCGGCAATTATTGGTGCCGAGATCGAGCGCCGCATAAGTCGGCCCGCCACGATCGCTGCTGTTGCCAGCCTCGCGCCCACGTTCTCCAGGTCCTGGCGACCGCCGACCCCACCGTGGCGGCGCCGCCGGGTGGTCCACAGGATCCACCTTGCGCGCTCGGCCAATAGCGGGGTCGAAGCCTGGGTCATCCCCGGCCTCGCCGCTCATTTCGTACCTCTCGGCCGCCCCGCCCGTCTTGTCGCAGCTCTTCTTGCCTTGGGCCCCGCGGGGAACGGCAATTGTTTCACTTGTCCCGAAAAGTGTAACAGCGTCAGGCGGCGGCGCAACCCTGAGGTTCCGGGGCGGCGGTTGTCGAAGCGGACGCGTTAGACTATCTCAGGACGGTATATCCCTCCGCCTCCAGCGCAGAAGCCCCCACATGGACGACAGAACGACCGAGACCGCCCTCTCCTTGACCAAATTCGGCATCGGCCAGCCGGTCACCCGCAAGGAGGACCCGATCCTCGTCCAGGGCCACGGTCGCTACAACGACGACATCAGCCTGCCGAAACAGGCCTATGCTTGGATGGTGCGCTCCTCGGAACCGCACGGCATCATCCGTGGCATCGATACCGAGGCCGCCAAGGCCATGCCCGGGGTGCTCGCGGTGCTGACCGGTCAGGATCTCAAGGACTACAACGGGCTGAAGTGCTTCCTGCCGATCAAGAGCCGTGACGGCTCGCCGATCAAGTTCAATCCGCGTCCCGCGCTTGCGACCGACAAGGTTCGCTTCGTCGGCGACCCGGTCGCCTGCGTCATCGCCGAGAGCGTCGCGCAAGCCAAGGACGCCGCCGAGGCGGTGGCGCTCGACATCGAGCCCCTGCCCGCGGTCGTCTCCGCGCGCGACGCCGCCAAGCCCGGCGCGCCGCTGCTCTATGACGACATTCCGAACAACATCGCGCTCGATTATCAGCACGGCGATCCCGACAAGGTTGGCGCCGCGCTGAAGAACGCCGCGCATGTCGTGCGTCTGCCGCTGATCAACCAGCGCCTGATGGTGGCGCCGATGGAGCCGCGTTCGGCGATCGGCGAGTACGATGCCAAGAACGATCACTGGACGCTGCACTCGTCGAGCCAGGGCGTCTTCGGCATGAAGAACCTGCTGAAGGACATCCTCAAGGCGCCGGCGGAAAAAGTGCGCGTGCTCACCGGCAATGTCGGCGGCTCGTTCGGCATGAAGGCGACGCCGTACCCCGAATATGTCTGCATCCTGCATGCCTCGAAGATGCTCGGCCG
>DATJIG010000031.1:0-2145 GCA_035493495.1 Alphaproteobacteria bacterium | reverse complement strand
GCCGGCAACTCCAATCCGGCTCTCGCCCAGGCCATCGCGCAGGGCCTCGACCTGCCGCTGACCAAGGCGGTGGTGCGGCGCTTCGCCGACATGGAGATCTTCGTCGAGATCCAGGAGAACGTCCGCGGCTCGGATGCCTTCGTCATCCAGTCGACCTCGTTCCCGGCAAACGACCATCTGATGGAATTGCTGATCATCACCGACGCGCTGCGCCGCTCCTCGGCGCGCCGCATCACCGCGGTGCTGCCCTATTTCGGCTACGCCCGGCAGGACCGCAAATCGGGCTCGCGCACTCCGATCTCGGCCAAGCTCGTCGCCAATCTGATCACGCAGGCCGGCGTCGACCGCGTCATGACGCTCGACCTGCATGCCGGCCAGATCCAGGGCTTCTTCGATATCCCGACCGACAACCTCTACGCAGCGCCGCTGATGGTGCGCGACATCAAGGAAAAGTTCGATCTCTCCAAGACGATGGTGATCTCGCCGGACGTCGGCGGCGTGGCCCGTGCACGTGGCCTTGCCAAGCGCATCAACACCCCGCTCGCGATCGTCGACAAGCGCCGCGAACGGGCGGGCGAGTCCGAAGTCATGAACGTGATCGGCGACGTCGCCGGCTACACCTGCATCCTGATCGACGACATCGTGGACTCCGGCGGCACGCTGGTGAACGCGGCCGACGCGCTGATCGCCAAGGGCGCCAAGGACGTCTACGCCTACATCACCCACGGCGTGCTCTCCGGCGGCGCGGCTGCCCGTATCGCCGGCTCGAAGCTGAAAGAGCTCGTCATCACCGACTCGATTCTGCCGACCGAAGCGGTGACCAAGGCACCGAACATCCGCACGCTGCCGATCGCCAGCCTGATCTCGGACGCGATCGCGCGAACCGCGGCGGAAGAGTCGGTCTCGAGCCTGTTCGACTAAACGCCAGACTTCGTAGTGCCGTAGGGTGGGCAAAGGCGCGACGCGCCGTGCCCACCTTTTCTTTTTGGTGGGCACGCTTCGCTTTACCCACCCTACGGCCTCGGCGCCCTGGGCTACTTGCCCCCACGGGTTGTTGCCTGCCGCTGCCCATGACATCATCCGGATTCCGAGTCACCGCCTGGATACCCGATGCCGCGCCGGAAATTTGCCTGGGAAAAGCTGTCGGACGACGAGTTGCTCGAGCAGCGCCTCTCCAGCCTGAAGGTTACGGTCGAAGGCACCTGGCTCGAGGACTGCGTCGCCACGCTCCACGAGGAGTTGGAAGAGCGCGGCATCCGGCTGCGGCCGCACACATGGATCTCGAGCGAGTGGTTCAGTCCAGGAGATGTGCCCGGCATCGCCATCCCCTTCTATCTCGCCCATCCCCGCCTGATGAAGCTCGAGAAGAAGATGATGTTCGACGTCGAGGGCGGCACCTGGCGCGAGTGCATGGCCATCCTCCGTCATGAAGCCGGCCATGCCATCCAGCACGGCTACCAGTTGCAGCGCCGCCGGCGCTGGCAGCAGCTGTTCGGTCCGTCGTCGAAGCACTATCCGCGCTACTACCGGCCCAACCCGGCGAGCCGGCGTTACGTCCAGCATCTCAGGCTCTGGTACGCGCAGAGCCACCCGGACGAGGATTTTGCCGAGACCTTTGCGGTGTGGCTGCGGCCCCGCTCCAATTGGCGCACGCGATATGCCGGCTGGCCGGCACTGAAGAAGCTCGAATATGTCGACGAGCTGATGGGCGAGATCGCGGGAAAGCGACCGGTGATCACGACGCGCGAGCGTGTCGATCCATTGAGCAAGCTCAGCCAGACACTCGAAGACCACTACAAGAAGAAGCAGGCATTCTACGCCTTCACGCCGCCGAAGACCTACGACCGCGACCTCTCCCGGCTGTTTTCCGCCGATCCACGGCATTATCGCTCCAGACCCGCCTCCAGCCTGATCCGGCGGCACCGCGCCCAGATCAGGCAACTGGTCGCGCGATGGACGGGCGAGAACCAGCTCACGCTCGATGCCGTGCTCGACGACATGATCTCCCGCTGCCGCGAGCTCGACCTGCGCGCAGTGGGTCCCGAACAGAAGCTCGTTCTCGATTTCACCGTCCTCGTGACCGCCAAGACGATGCACGCGCTGTTTGGCCCGTCTCGGCGCAAATGGATCGCGCTATGAGACGAC
>DATJIG010000030.1:0-7099 GCA_035493495.1 Alphaproteobacteria bacterium | reverse complement strand
CTGCTCGGCCTCGCGATTGAGCAGGCTGTACTCGTTCTCGCAGGACACGAACCGGGCGAGGCCGAGGCTGTTCGAGGTGCGGCTCGCGTCGACGAGCTGGAATATCGCGAAATTCGAACAGCCGATCGCGCGCACCTTTCCCTGGCGCACCAGCGCATCGAGCGCCGACAGCGTCTCCTCGATCGGTGTCGCCGGATCGGGGTAGTGAATTTGATAGAGATCGATGTAGTCGGTGCCGAGGCGCTTGAGGCTGGCATCGAGCGCTCGGGTGACATAGCGGCTCGACGCGCCTTCGAGGCCGTCGCCCATGGCCATGCCGAACTTGGTGGCGATCACGACGTCGCGGCGGCGCGGGCCCAGCACCTTGCCGAGGATTTCCTCGGAGCCGCCGCGCTCGCCATACACGTCCGCCGTGTCGAAGAAGGTGATGCCGCGATCGAGGGCGGAGTGAATCACGCGCCTCGCGTCGTCGAGGCCGACGCGGCCGCCGAAATTGTTGCAGCCCAAGCCGATCGCCGACGCCGCGATCCCCGAGGCGCCGAGCGTCCGCATTTCCATCCGATAACCCTCCCCGCGGAGGATTATCGGGCGACAAGCGGGCGGCGTCCACGCCGCCCGCCGGCAAGGCGGAGAAAGCCCTAGGCGGCTTCCTCCTCTTCTTCCTCTTCCCACTCCTCGCCCTTGAGCTCCGCCTTGCGCGCGGCGAGCTCGTGGCCGAGATCCTTGAGATCGATGTCGGCCTCGCGCGCCATGCGGAAGATCTCGGTCTGCTCTTCCTTGACGTGGTGCTTCACGTACTCGCCGAGGACCTTGATCTGGGCATCGAACAGCTCGGAATCCGGCGACGAGCCCTCGATCTCCTCGATCAGCTTCTTGATCGAGCCGTGCTCGACCTCGGCATCCGCCAGCGCATCTTCGGCCTCCTCGTTGGCCTCGCGAACCGCCGGATAGAAGATCTCCTCCTCGATCTGCGCGTGGATCGTCAGTTCCTCGCAGATCTGCTGCGCCAACCGCTCCTTCTTGTCGTTGTCAGCGCGGTTCTTGCCGCGTTCGTACTTGTCGACGAGCTCCGACACCATCTCATGGTCGGCGCGAAGCAGCGCAAGCGCGTCCTTCGGCTGGGAGGTGCCCTGGGAGCGGCTCTTGCGCCCGCTGCGGCCGCGGCTCTTACTGCGGCTGCTCTTGGACCGAGATGAACGTGATGATTTCCTCTGAGCCATGGGATGTCCTTTCACATTTCCGGGTTGTCCGGATCGCGCCGGCCGTCACGGCCACTCCGACGGCACGTTCCAGTAGGTATTGATGCGGTGTCCGAAATCGGCGCTCCACTCGACGTCGCGGTCGGATTCGTAGCTCGGGGCCTTTTCGAGCCGGTCCTTGTCGACGTCGACGACATAGCCCTCGAGACCGGTGTCGTAGGTCAGCGCGCCCCACGGCAGCGGATGATGCTTCTCGCCGATGCCGAGGAATCCGCCGAAGGACATCACGGCGTACAGAACCTTGCCGCCGATCTTGTCGAGCACGAGGTCCTCGATGGTACCGATACGGTTGCCGCGGCGGTCGTAAACCGCCGTGCCTTCCACCTTTTCTGCGGTGATGACGGGAGATCCGGTGAGTTTTGGGTCGGCCATGATCGCACCTGCGAAATGAGGATGACGCGGCTGCGCCGCAGCGATCGGTAAAACGGGCCAAAGAGGGCTTTGTTCCGGTGCGCCACCGGTCAAAGGTCAAAGTTCGGGGCTTGCCGCCTGACGCATTGTCGTCGCCGCGTGCGCGCCCTCGACCATCGTGATGTCGGCGACGACGGGCAGATGGTCGGAGGCGATCCGCGACAGCGCGGTGCGATGCACCGCCCGTGTCATCAGCCGCTCGTTGGGAATCGTCCAGATGCGGTCGAGCGACATCAGCGGCAGTCGCGCCGGAAAGCTGTACAGCTTCGGCAAGCGGCGGGGCGCGCCGATTCGTTTCAGCACCGTGCGCTCCGGGCCGAAGATGTTGAAATCCCCCATGAACACCGTCAGCGCCTGGGGCTCGTGCTCGAGCATCTTCGCGAGGATCTCGATCTGCTGGCGCCGCTCGCGCGGGAACAGGCCGAGATGCGTGGCGACGACCCGCAGCCGACCCAGGCCGGTTTCCACCAGCGCGTCGATTGCGCCGCGCGGCTCGAACGGCAGCACCTTGAGGTCGATCAGCCGCGACTGGAGTACGTTGCCGCGCACCAGCAGAGCATTTCCGAACTCCGTTCCGCGCCGGGTCAGATTGGGGCCGGCAGTCGCGTGCATCCCGAGCTTCTTCTCGAAGAAGTGGATCTGCTCGACGCCATCATGCAGGTACCCACCGACCTCCTGGAGCGCGAGCACGTCGGCATCGAGCTCCCGCAGGACATGCAGCGTGCGCTCGGGGTCGTAACGGCGGTCCCCGCCGACGCAGGAATGCAGGTTATAGGTGGCGACTCGCAGGATTTCCGCCATGGTCACGCCGCCTGGGCCGATGATACGGATCGCTTCTCGCGCTCTTCCCGCGCACGGGCGCGGCGGCGGCCGATCTCGTCCGACAGCAGCGTGATCAGGCCGACAAAAAGCGGAAGGAGAAAGTAGATCGCCCGGAACAGCACGACGCCGGCGATCACCTTGGGATCGTCGAGCGACTCCGTGACGATGTACTCGAACACGCCCCAGCCGCCGGGCACGTGGCCGATGAGGGCGGACACATCGGAGCCGACGTACAGCACCGCGGCCGTCGGATAGTCGACGGTCACGAAACCGCGGAGGCAGCAGTAGAGCGCCGCCGAAACGCAGGCGAGGTTGACGGCGCCGGAGATGGTCTGTGCAACTGCGGTGCCGGGCGTGGGCAACCGGAAATGGAACGTGCCAAATCGCCACAGCGGCGGCGCGAAGATGCAGATGAGCAGGTAGGCGGCGACCCCGGACAGCGCAATCCACCCAAGCGCGTGGAGAATACCGGGAGTGATGCCGAGCGGTTCCGCCAGCAAATCGCCGCCACTCCACAGGAGCGCCACGCCGCCTGCGGTCGCGAGCCCGAGCCCCACCGTCAGGCCCGAGAACAGGACGATCTCGCCGATCGCCAGCGGCTCGACATTGACCCGCCGGTACATGCGGTAGCGCACGCCGCCGCTGCTCAGCGCGACCAGACCGAGGCTGTGGCCGATCCCGAGCGCGGCAACCGCCGTCCGGCATATCCGCCGGACCGAGACCTTCTGCCGCGTGTAACGCACCGCCAACCACTCCATGAGCGCCATCGCCGCGAAGCTCCCCGCGGTGAAGCCGATGGCCGACAGGATGGCCCATAACGGCGCGCTCGTCACCGCGCCCGCGACTTCGGCGAAGTCGTAGCGCCGCAATACCCGGTAGAGCAGGAAAAGCCCCAGCGCGGTGGCCAGCACGCCGACCACCGACAGAATCCGTCGCTTCGTCATGACCGCCTAACGCTTCCCGTAATGCCGTCGTTCCGCCGATCTCCCGGTTCCGCAGGAGTTTCAAAGGGGAACCGAGCGGCGGCCAAGCCGTTCCTTGCTACGGAGCGGACCGATTTATTCCCAGAGGCATTTATCCGATGCTGGATCAACGCGACGGCGACCCTCTGTTCTGCGAGGGCGCCAATTGCGTCGCCCTCGCGCGGTGCAAGCGCCTGTCGTTCCTGATCGACGGCCAGCAATATTTCGAGGCACTGATCGAGGCGCTGCCCAAGGCGGAGCGCCGCATCATGATGGTCGGGTGGGATTTCGACGCGCGGACCCCGTTGCGCCCGCACCTCGCGCCGAACGATCCGACCAGCCCCAAGGCCTTTCCCCTCGGTGAATTCCTGCGCGGCCTGATCCACGCCCGGCCGGAGCTCGAGCTCTATGTGCTGATCTGGCGCAATTCGATCTTCTACGGCAGCAATCCCATTCCGGTGCCGACCGGCTCGGAGTGGTGGCAGCATCCACGCATCCACTTCAAGCTGGACGACCATCACCCGCTCGGGGCGTCGCACCACCAGAAGATCGTCTGCATCGACGGCAAGGTCGCGTTCATGGGCGGCATGGACCTGACCCAGGGACGCTGGGACGACACCCGGCACCTGCCCGACCAGCCCGGTCGCGTCGACACCTTCAGCAAGCCTTACAACCCGGTCCATGACCTCCAGGTGGTGGTCGACGGCGAGATCGCGTGCGCGGTGTGCTCGCTGGCCGAGCACCGCTGGCGTTACGCCGCCGGGGAATACTTGCCCCCGGTCTCGAGCCCGGGCGATCCCTGGCCCACATCTGTCGCGCCGGCGGTGACCGATCAGCAGGTGGCGCTCGCGCGCACCCAGCCGGCCTACGGCGAGCAGCCCGAGGCGCGCGAGATTGAGCGGCTGAACGCGGCCTTCCTCCAGGCGGCGAACGACTACATCTATCTCGAGACCCAGTACTTCTCGCTGCCGGGCATTACCGACATCCTGGTCCGGCATCTGCAGCGCCCGGACGGCCCGGAGATCATTATTGTCGTCACCAAGCGCTCGAACGGCCTCATCGAGCAGTACGTGATGGCGGAGAATCGCGATCGCCTGTTCGCGTACCTGCGCGGCGCCGACAAATACGGGCGCCTGCGCGCCTACTATCCGGTGTCGTGTCCGTCGCCCGAGTGCGAGATCAAGATCCATTCGAAGCTTCTGATCGCCGACGATCGCCTGCTCAAGATCGGATCGTCGAACATGAACGCGCGGTCCACCGGGCTCGACACCGAATGCGATCTTGCGATGCACGCCGAGCGGCGCGACGCCATCGCGGCGGTGCGGCGCCTGCGCGACACGCTGATCGGCGAGCACGTTGGAGTCGATGCCGAGACATTCGCCAAGACGCTGGAGCGCGGTGGCGGATCGCTGATCGTCGCGATCGAGGCGCTCGGCCGTGGCGATCGCCGCCTGATCCCGTACCATGCCGGCGAGCGCGCCGGGGGGGTCTCGCTGACGCCCGGCAGCAGCATTCTCGATCCCGATCAGCCGCTCGACATCGGCTACGTGCTCGGCAAGATCACCAACCCGTAGCGCGCGGCGCGTGTCGCTAGTGCATCTTTAGGCTCGGCTGCGTCACGCGTTGCAGCCGGTTGGTCAGGATCAGGATCGCGGTGCGCCACAGGCCGTGCAGCGCCATCTGGTGCATGCGGTAGAGCGAGATGTAGGCAAACCGCGCGATTCGGCCCTCGATGCGATGGCTGTGGCGGAACACGCCGCCCATGATCGTGCCGAGCGCCGTGTAGCGGCTGAGTGACACGAGCGAGCCGAAATCGCGATAGGTGTATTCGGGCAGCGGCTTGCCATCGAGACGGCGCACCATCGACTTCGCCAGCATGCTCGCCTGCTGGTGGGCGGCCTGGGCCCGTGCCGGCACGGGCTGGTCGGTGCCGGGCTGCGGGCACGCCGCGCAGTCGCCGAACGCGAACACGTCGTCGTCACGGGTCGTCTGCAACGTCCGACGCACGACGAGCTGGCCGGCGCGGTTGGATTCGAGCCCGTCGATGTTGCGCAGGAAATCCGGTGCCTTGATGCCCGCCGCCCAGACCTTGATCTGCGCCGGAACCTCGGTGCCGTCGGCGAGATGCACGGCGCGCTCGTCGATTTGCGCGACGCGGGCGCCCGCCAGGATGCGCACGCCGATGCCGCGCAGTGCGTCGGCCACCGACGTCCCGAGTCGCTCCGGCAGCACCGGCAGCACGCGCGGCGCCGCCTCGATCACCGTGATGCGCAGGGCGTCGGGGTCGATCGGCACGCCGTACTTGCTCAGCTCTTCGCCCATGCTCCGGAGCTCGGCCGCGAGTTCGACTCCGGTCGCGCCGCCGCCGATGATGGCGACGTCGAGCACGCCCGCCGCGCGCGGGCCGGCCACCGCGGCGAGGACGCCAATCAGGAGGTCGCGATGGAGGCGCTCGGCCTCAACGCGGTCGTCCAGAAACTGGCAGAACTCCCGCGCCCCGGGCGTGTTGAAGTCGTTGCTGACGCTGCCGACGGCAATGATCAGCGTGTCGTACGGAATCGGCACGCTCGGCACGGCCTCTCGCCCGTCGTCGTCCAGCACCGGCGCGAGAATGATGTTCTTGCGGACGCGGTCGAGCCCGCTCATGCGCCCGAAGCGGTAGCGGAAATGGTGCCCCCGGGCGTGGGCGATGTAGTTGAGCTCGTCCTGGTACGAGTTGAGGGTGCCGGCCGCAACCTCGTGCAGCAGCGGCTTCCACAGATGCGTCGGCTCGGCGTCCACCAGAACGATGTCGGCGCGCCCGCGACGCCCCAGCCGGTCGCCGAGCTTGGTCGCGAGTTCGAGTCCGCCCGCGCCCCCGCCGACGATGACGATGCGGTGCCGTTCTGAGGGTGTCGTGTCCATCCGCTCCGATCCGGTGCTCTCTTCGCCGACGAGACTGGATAAGCAAACGCTGGACCAACCGGAGTGGCTGCCGACCACCCGCAGGAAAGCCTAACCCGGCGCCCGGCAGGCGCAAGCCGCAAACAAAAAGGGCGCCGGAATCCGGCGCCCTTTTGGTCATCGACCGTGACGGGCCGATTATGTGTCGAGGAACGACCGCAGCAGCCGCGACCGCGACGGGTGCTTGAGCTTGCGCAGCGCCTTGGCCTCGATCTGGCGGATACGCTCGCGGGTCACCGAGAACTGCTGGCCGACCTCCTCGAGGGTATGGTCGGTATTCATGCCGATGCCGAAGCGCATGCGCAGCACGCGCTCCTCGCGCGGCGTCAGCGTCGCCAGCACCCGCGTCGTGGTTTCGCGCAGGTTCGACTGGATCGCCGCCTCGAGCGGCAGCACCGCGTTCTTGTCCTCGATGAAGTCGCCGAGATGCGAATCCTCTTCGTCGCCGATCGGCGTCTCGAGCGAGATCGGCTCCTTGGCGATCTTGAGGACCTTGCGCACCTTCTCCAGGGCATGCCGAGGCGCTCGGCGAGTTCCTCGGGCGTCGGCTCGCGGCCGAATTCGTGCAGCATCTGGCGCGACGTGCGGACCAGCTTGTTGATGGTCTCGATCATGTGCACCGGAATGCGGATGGTGCGCGCCTGGTCGGCGATCGAGCGGGTGATCGCCTGACGGATCCACCACGTGGCGTAGGTCGAGAAC